>NZ_FNUD01000002.1:3266101-3570926 GCF_900106095.1 Pseudomonas deceptionensis
TATCACCCAACCCGGTACCCAGTACGCCGAAACCTGCATTGCTTACTGCAAGCCGGCGGAAGTTAAATCTGAAGACACAGCCATTGGCCTGAAAAGCTTCACGGCCTGGATCGATTCGTTCAGCGAACCCTTCCTGGACGACGCCGTGGTGGACTACGCCACTGATCGCATGGGTGGTCAGTTGACCATCAAGGCGCCCAACGCCAAAGTGCCGATGGTCAACGCTGATAGCCCGATCAACGAACGCATCAACTACTACCTGCAAACCGAGATCAACCCCGGTTTGGCCAGCCACGGCGGTCAGGTGAGCCTGATTGAAGTGGTTGAAGACGGTATTGCGGTGCTCAAGTTCGGTGGCGGTTGCCAGGGCTGCGGCCAGGCGGACGTGACCTTGCGTGAAGGCATCGAGCGCACCCTGCTTGAGCGTGTGCCGGAGCTCAAGGGCGTACGTGACGTGACCGACCACTCGCAGAAAGAAAACGCCTACTACTGAGTTATCGGTAACAGGGTGTTCGCTGCGAAGTTGAAGAAAAAACGGTGCCCCGTGAGCACCGTTTTTTTATGCCTTTTTTTGAGGCTGGTACATATCGTGTAGCCGCTGAGGAGCGGAGCGAGGCTGCGATCGGCTGCGCAGCAGTCGTGAAACCATCCAATCCGGATGCTTCAGACAGACCTCGATTACTGGGTTTACGACGACTTCGTCGCCGATCGCAGCCTCGCTCCGCTCCTCAGCGGCTACAGGGCTACAGGGCTACAGGGCTACGGGTTGCAGGCTTATGGGCGATACAAATGCGCATGCCCCGCCCGATACAGCGACGAATCCGCAAAATTGTCGCTGGCCAGCACCCGGCCCACCAGGATCAAGGCCGTGCGCTTGAAACCTTTGGCCTGAACCTTCTGCGTGATGTCCGCCAAGGTGCCGACCACCCAGTCCTGATCCGGCCAGCTGGCACGGTGAATCACCGCAATCGGGCAATCGATGCCGTAGTGCGGGGTCAGCTCGGCAACGATGTTCTCAAGGTTTTTGACCCCCAGGTGAATGGCCATGGTCGCCTTGTGCTTCGCCAGGCTGGCCAGTTCTTCTCCGGCCGGCATGACGGTTTTTTCTGCGTAACGGGTCAAAATCACCGTTTGCGAGATGTCGGGCAAGGTCAGCTCAGCGCCCAAAATGGCCGCGCAGGCCGCCGTGGCAGTCACCCCCGGAATGATTTCAAAGGCGATGCCCAACTCGCGCAAACAACGAATTTGCTCGCCAATGGCCCCATACAGGCTCGGATCGCCGGAATGCACGCGGGCCACATCCTGACCGTTGGCATCGGCCGCCTTGATCAGCGCGATGATTTGTTCAAGGTGCAGTTCGGCGCTGTTAACCACCTGTTGTGCCTGATGACCTTCCAGTACCGCCGCCGGGACCAGGGAACCGGCGTAAATAATCACCGGGCAGCTGCGAATCAGGCGCTGGCCCTTTACGGTAATCAGCTCTGGATCGCCGGGCCCGGCGCCGATGAAATAAACAGTCATGGCAGTCTCTTGAAAGGGTCGAGATAGAGCTGTTCTTGAACAACGCTCATAGTGAGGCGGGGGATTATCGCGGTTTTTGCATGACGCAGGCCAACGCAAAGGTGGCAACGGGCGATTTTTGTCGCGTGATCAGCAGGTCAGCCGGCGCACCGCCGAGCTGTTCGGCCAGCGCCAATGCGGCACTCTCGGCAATGCCAAGACAACCGGTTTGCTCGAACGCAATATCCGAACGGTGACTCAGTTGCGGTGCATATGGGGCAAGTTGCCCTGCACTGAACACCTCAAACCCCACATTCAGCTGTGCTGCCAACTGCAGCAGGCCGGGTTCCTGGCGTTTGAGGTCAATACTTGCCAGGGCGCGGACCGCACTCAGTGCGATCCCGGCCCGGGCCAGAGAGCCCTCGATCAAACTCAAAAGCTCTTCAGCGCTGCACCCCTGGCGGCAGCCCAGGCCAATCACCAGGATTGGCGCGGTGCCGGTTATGGTCATGCCGAGTACTGGCCTTCAGACTTGCGGCGGAACAGCCAGGCGCTGATCGCGCCCAGTGCCAGCCAAAAAACCAGGTTGGTCAGTTGCGAGGCAATCTTGAACTGCGACTCCAGTGCTTCGGGTGCCAGGCTGGAATGCACCAGTGGCTGAGGTGCGCCAAAAATATGCGGCACCACCACAATCGCCACGCCCAGCACCTTGAGTGCCCAATGCTTGCCGAACACCAGCAATGCGATTGCCACTGCGGTCGAGGCCGCGGTGGTGACCCACCAGATTTGGCGCTGCAGCAAGTCAGCCGCGGCAGTGCCCGGCAGTTCAGGCGGCAAGCCCAGGGTTGGCGCCAGGCAGAACACGGCATAACCGGCCAGGCCCCAGAGCAGGCCCTGGGAAGTGCGGGTCGGGGCACGCAAGGTGTACAAGCCCGCCAGCATCAGGGCGAAACCGACCGCTACCACCAGGTTGCCGCCCGTGGTGGACAGCACACGCTGCCAGCCATCTTCCGGCTCCCAGGCTTCGGCATCATGCTCGTGGGCAGGCATCGCCATGTCGGCATGCTCGTGCACTTCGGAGGTAGCCGGTTTTTCGTAGGTTTCGGCCTGCAAAATCAATGGGGACACCCACAGGCTTTGCAGCACGGTCAGCAGCAGGGCGGCCAGCAAGCCGGTGAAGCCTGCGGTTTGAGCAATACGCTTAATCATGGCAGGCAATCTCAATGGCACGGGAAGGCGGAGCTGTGACGGGTGTCATGGGCCGCGTTATGCACCGCATCGATGTGGGAGAAACCGGCGAAGTAGACGAGAAAAGCCCCCAGCACAGCAGCGCCGACAGCGGCCACAATACGTTGACTTTGGGTTGCGGTGGTTGCGGCGGAATGGGTACGGCTGGTGCTGATGGACATGGCGCTTGCCTCTGGTCAGACGACGGGCAGCAAAGCGCAAGAAAACCCCGCGAACGAAGCTCGCAGGGTTTAACAGCGCCCGCCCACCGCGGGTTTGTTATTCAAAATTGACCAGGCCGGTCTCCGGGCTTGCGAGGGGCTCAATGGCTTGAGCCTGCAAACATCTCCTTCCCATGCCATTGCACAGTGGATTTGATGTTTCTCTCGCTTACCGTTGCGGGGGCAGCGCCGGACTTGCCAGGACGATTAACGCCTGACGCACCGGTTTCCCGTTTCACCCTGTGAAGGGCACCTGATACAAGGTGTGTAGGAAAGCACAGCCCGTTGAAACCGTCAATTCAAGGGGCATTTGTAGCCGCAGCGCTGTCCATCGCAGCCTGCGGCAGCGGCGACAGGTCAGGCCGTCAGCATGCTGGTGACCTTGCTGCGCAACTGCTCAATGGAGAAGGGCTTGCCGATCACCGCCATGCCTTCTGCCACATCGAGGTTTTCGGCGTAGCCGCTGGCAAACAGGATCGGCAGCCGGTCGCGCAACTCGCGGGCCTTGCTGGCCAGTGCCCGGCCGTCCATGCCCGGCAGCCCGACGTCAGTCATCAACAGGTCAATGTGCTGGCTCTTGTCCTCAAGCAGTTCCAGGGCGCGCTCGCTGCCGTCGGCTTCAAGTACGCTGAACTCCAGTTCTTGCAGTACGTCTACGATCAACATCCGGACAATGGCGTCGTCTTCGACCACAAGGATGGTGGAGGGTGTTGCGGGCATAGTGATGGTCTCGATAAAAATTCAAGCGCGGGTCTCATGACCTGCAAGCATAGCCTTGGACTGCATTCAAATGGGTTTGTTTGAACGTAAATGTACCTATAAGGGTAAGAAAGTAGAATAAAAACTCGGTAATCCTGCAAACTCCTCTTTTTATGACAGTCCACGGGCCTGAATAATGAACTCACCTGCATCTATTGATGAGCGAAGCTTTCGCAAGCTCCTGAGTCGCAACGTCGGCTTGCCACTGGCCGTTGGCGTGCTCAGTGCTGTGCTTTTCGTGGTGATGATCAGCTATTTGCTGTCGGTGATTAAGTGGGTCGAGCACAGCGACCGGGTGATCAATAACGCCAACGAAGCGATGAAGTTGACGGTTGATCTTGAAACCGGCATGCGCGGTTTTTTGATCACCGGCGATGAGCGATTTCTGGACCCCTATGCCGTGGCCAAACCGAAAATCACGGCTCAGTTGCAGAGTTTGCAGGCCCTCGTCAGCGACAACCCGCAGCAGGTCGATCGCCTGAAGCGCCTTGAGGCGCTGCAGAACGAGTGGAATGCCTACGCCCAGTCGATGGTCGAAGCCCGCGCCCAGAACGGTGACTACCGTGCAGCTGTGCAGGCTGGCCGTGGCAAGCGCCTGACCGATGAGATTCGCACGCAATACGACGACTTCATCCAGATGGAGCAACAACTGCGGGTCGCCCGCAATGATGATGTCAGCCGTACGACGGTTCTCAGTATTGGCCTGTACCTGTTGTTCGTTTTGGGCCTGAGCGGCTTTCTGGCCTATATAGGTCGTCGTGATTTAATCGAATTATCAAAGAGTTACAACAGTAACTTCGAGTCACAAATCAAGACGGCGCAGCGACTGGAGCAACAGGCGTGGTTGCGCAACGGGCAGACCGAACTGGCCGAGCAGGTGCTGGGGCGCCTGTCGCTCCATACCCTGGGGCGCAATATCCTGCAGTTCTGCGCCCAGTACCTGGGGTCGGTGGTGGCGGCTGTTTATGTGCGTGAAGACCACGGCGGCCTGACGCGCGTGGCCAGTTATGGGTTTTCCCGGGAACAGGAAGCCCTGGGCCAGTTCATTCACAATGACGAAGGCATGGTGGGGCAGGCCGCACAGCAGGATCAGTTGATTCGCCTGGACAACGTGCCGCAGGACTACTTCATCAAGGTCAGTTCCGGGCTGGGCGAAGGCAGCCCGCGCAGCGTGCTGGTGGTGCCTACCAGTGATGACGAACGGGTCAACGGGGTCATTGAACTGGGCTTCCTCAGGCCTCTGGAGGACCGTGATGTCGAGCTGTTCGAATTGATTGCCGACAATATCGGCATGTCGATCGAGGCGGCCCGTTACCGTCAGCGTCTGCAAGAAGTGCTGGCCGAGACCCAGCAGCTCAATGAGCAGCTGCAAGTGCAGCAGGAAGAACTCAAAACCGCCAACGAAGAACTCGAAGAGCAGTCGCGCATCCTCAAAGAGTCGCAGACTAGCCTTGAAACCCAGCAGGCAGAGCTGGAGCAGACCAACGAAGAGCTGGCCGGCCAGCGTGACGCCATGGACCGCAAGAACACCCAGCTCAATCAGGTGCAAGTGCAACTTGAGGAGCGTGCCGAGGAACTGCTGCGCTCCAGCAAGTACAAATCTGAATTCCTGGCCAACATGTCTCATGAGCTGCGCACACCGCTGAACAGCTCTCTGATTTTGGCCAAATTGCTGTCCGAAAACCCGCAGCAGAACCTCACCTCGGAGCAGGTCAAGTTTGCCGAGTCGATCTACTCGGCCGGCAATGACTTGCTCAACCTCATCAACGACATTCTGGATATCTCCAAGGTCGAGGCGGGCAAGCTTGAAGTGCGCCCCGAGAACACCAGCGTGACGCGAGTGGTCGAGGGCCTGCGCAGCATGTTCCAGCCGCTGGCGGGAGAAAAGGCACTGGGGTTTGAGGTGCAGGTGCAGCCAGGCACGCCGCCGATGATCTACACCGATAGCCAGCGCCTGGAGCAGATCCTGAAAAACCTGCTGTCCAACGCCATCAAGTTCACTGAAAGAGGTCAGGTCAGCCTGACCGTGTTGCGTCAGCCGGGCGAAGGGATTGCCTTCACGGTCAGCGACTCGGGCATCGGTATTTCTGCCGAGCAACAGGACAGCATCTTCGAAGCGTTCCGCCAGGCTGATGGCACCACCAACCGCCGCTATGGCGGCACGGGCCTGGGCTTGTCGATCTCCCGTGATCTGGCAACGCTGCTCGGTGGTTCGATCAGCGTCAGCAGTGAACCGGGGCAGGGCAGCATCTTCACTCTGATCCTGCCTGAAGAATATGTGGAGCAGGCCGGGGAGCCTGCACCCACCCCGCTTGGCGCCGCGCCACGGGTCGCACCGGTGGTGCCCAAGGCCCGGCCGCTGCTTGAGGTGGTGGCTCCGGTCGAGATCCCGCGCTTCATGGATGACCGTGAACAGGCACCGTTTGCCACGCGCTGCATTCTGGTGATCGAGGATGAGCCAAACTTTGCGCGCATCCTCTTCGATCTTGCCCATGAACTGGGCTATCGCTGCCTGGTTGCCCACGGGGCGGATGAAGGTTTCAGCCTGGCGTCACAGTTCATTCCTGACGCGATCCTGCTGGACATGCGCTTGCCGGATCACTCGGGGCTGACCGTGTTGCAGCGTCTCAAGGCCCTGGCGCCCACCCGGCATATTCCGGTGCACGTCATTTCTGTCGAGGACCGTGTCGAAGCGGCCATGCATATGGGCGCGGTGGGCTATGCCGTGAAGCCGACCACCCGCGAAGAACTGAAAAACGTGTTCGCCCGGCTTGAAGCCAAGCTGACGCAGAAGGTCAAACGGGTGCTGCTGGTTGAAGACGATGACCTGCAGCGCGACAGCATTGCCCGCCTGATCGGCGACGAAGACATTGAAATCACCGCAGTCGGTTTTGCTCAGGAGGCACTCGACCTGCTGCGCAGCAATATTTACGACTGCATGATCATCGACCTCAAGCTGCCGGACATGCTGGGCGGTGACTTGCTCAAGCGCATGTCCACCGAAGACATCTGTTCGTTCCCGCCGGTGATCGTCTACACCGGGCGCAACCTGACCCGCGATGAAGAGGCCGAGCTGCGCAAGTATTCGCGCTCGATCATCATCAAGGGCGCGCGTTCCCCGGAGCGCTTGCTCGATGAAGTGACATTATTTCTGCACAAAGTTGAATCTCAGTTGTCCCATGAGCGGCAAACGATGCTCAAGACCGCCCGCAGCCGCGACAAGGTCTTCGAGGGGCGCAAGATTTTGCTGGTGGATGACGATGTTCGAAACATCTTTGCCCTGACCAGTGCCCTGGAGCAAAAGGGCGCCATTGTGGTCATTGGCCGTAATGGCCGCGAAGCCATCGAGCGCCTGAATGAAGTGGAAGATATCGACCTGGTATTGATGGACGTGATGATGCCTGAGATGGATGGCTACGAAGCCACCGTTGAAATTCGCAAGAACCCGCGCTGGCGCAAGCTGCCCATCATTGCGGTCACTGCCAAGGCCATGAAGGACGATCAGGAGCGCTGCCTGCAGGCGGGCTCCAACGATTACCTGGCCAAACCGATTGACCTGGACCGACTGTTTTCGTTGATCCGGGTCTGGCTACCGAAAATGGAACGACTCTAAGTGCACCGAAACACCGACATCGAGCTACGGCTGCTGATCGAAGCGATCTACCTCAAGTACAGCTATGATTTTCGCGATTACGCCGGCGCTTCGATCAAGCGCCGGGTCAATCATGCGCTGCGCCAGCTTGACTGCAAGACCATCTCGGCCTTGCAGGAGCGGATCCTGCACGACCCTACGGCCTTCATGCAGTTGTTGCAGTACCTGACGATTCCGGTGAGCGAGATGTTTCGCGACCCGGAACATTTCCTGGCCATTCGCCAGGAGGTGGTGCCCATCCTCAAGACCTACCCTTCGCTGAAGATCTGGATTGCAGGTTGCAGCACCGGCGAGGAGGTCTACTCTATGGCCATCCTGCTGCGCGAAGAGGGCCTGCTCGATCGCACGATCATCTACGCGACTGACATCAACCCGCGCTCCCTGGAAAAAGCCAAGCAGGGGATCTTCTCCCTGGAGAACATTCGCGCCTATACCCACAACTATCAGAAGTCCGGGGGGCAGCGCTCGTTTGCCGATTACTACACCGCGGCCTACGACTACGCGATCTTTGACAAGACCCTGCGTGAGAACGTGACCTTCGCCGATCACAGCCTGGCGACCGATAGCGTGTTCTCTGAAACTAATTTAATTTCGTGCCGTAACGTACTGATTTACTTCAATAAAAGTCTTCAAAACAGGGCGTTTGGGTTGTTCCATGAGTCGCTGTGCCATCGGGGGTTCCTGATGCTGGGCAGCAAAGAGACCCTGGACTTTTCGGACTACAGCAAACAGTTCACGCCCTTGCTCAAGCAAGAGCGGATCTACCGCAAGCTATGACGGGCGAACATAGCCCCATGGCTCACCGGCGCCCTGTAGAGGCGGTGGTGATCGGCGCTTCTGCGGGCGGTGTCGAAGCCTTGTTGACCATTTTTTCCGGGCTCAAGCCCGGCTTCCGGCTGCCGATCATCGTGGTCCTGCACTTGCCGGACGCGCGTCGCAGCCAGTTGGCCGAGGTGTTTGCCCGGCGTCTGGCGTTGCCGGTCAAGGAAGTCGATGACAAGGAGCCGATTGTGCCGGGCACGCTGTACTTTGCCGCCCCCGGCTATCACGTCTCGGTGGAGCACGATTACAGTTTTTCCTTGAGTCGGGAGGAGCGGGTGCATTACTCGCGCCCTTCGATTGATTACCTTTTTGAGTCCGCGGCCGATGTGTACCAACAGCGTCTGGCCGCGATTTTACTGACGGGCGCCAATCAGGATGGTGCTCAGGGGCTGAAGACGGTCAAGCAGCAAGGCGGTTTGACCATCATCCAGGACCCTGACGAAGCCTTGGTTTCGACCATGCCGCGCGCGGCACTGGAGCTTTTCCAACCGGATTGCATCCTTCCCCTTCGCGGCATCGGCCGTCTGCTAGTCGAGCTGGAACATATCGAATGCTACTAAGTGATATTCAAGCCAAGCTGCTGATCGTTGATGATCTGCCGGAAAACCTGTTGGCGCTTGAAGCGCTGATCAAACGCGAAGATCGCATCGTGTACAAGGCCTTGTCTGCGGACGAGGCGCTGTCGTTGCTGTTGCAGCATGAATTCGCCATGGCCATTCTTGACGTGCAAATGCCGGGCATGAACGGTTTTGAACTGGCCGAGCTGATGCGTGGCACGGCGAAGACCAAAAACATCCCCATCGTGTTCGTCAGTGCCGCCGGGCGCGAGATGAACTACGCCTTCAAGGGCTATGAAAGCGGCGCGGTAGACTTTTTGCACAAACCGCTGGATATCCATGCGGTCAAAAGCAAGGTCAACGTGTTCGTCGAGCTCTATCGCCAGAGCAAGGCCATGAAGCAACAGGTCGAAGCCCTGGAACAGAGCCGTCGCGAGCAGGAAACCCTGCTGGCGCAGTTGCAGTTGACCCAGGTCGAGCTGGAGCATGCGGTGCGCATGCGCGATGACTTTATGTCGATCGTCTCCCATGAAGTGCGAACCCCGCTCAACGGGCTGATCCTGGAAACCCAGTTGCGCAAGATGCACCTGGCCCGGGATAACGCCGCGGCGTTCACCATGGACAAGATGCACGCCATGGTGGAGCGCGACGAGCGCCAGATCCAGAGCCTGATCCGCCTGATCGAAGACATGCTCGACGTCTCGCGCATCCGCACTGGCAAGCTGTCGATCCGGCCGGCGCAGTTTGATCTGACCCAGACCGTGGCCCAGTTGATCCAAAGCTTCGCGGCGCAAATCAGCGCGGCGCAATCGACCGTCAACTTCAACCCGGGGCCGCCGGTGGTGGGGCAGTGGGACGAGTTCAGGATTGAGCAGGTGATTTCCAATTTGCTGACCAACGCCTTGCGTTATGGTGCAAAAAAGCCGATTGATGTGTCTGTGTATATCGACGGTGACCACGCCGTGATTGACGTGCGTGACCAGGGCATCGGGATCAGCAAAGAAAACCAGCTGCGGGTTTTCCAGCAATTTGAGCGGGTTTCAGCCAGCCATGCGACGGCAGGCCTGGGGTTGGGCCTGTTTATCTCGGAGCAGATCGTAGCCGCCCACAGCGGAACAATCACAGTGCAGAGCGCGCTGGGTGAGGGTGCCCTGTTCAGGGTTCGCCTGCCGCGGGTACAAAAGACTTAAACTTGTGGCCGCGTTCACGGTCGTATTGGCAGCAATGATCCGGATTAAGGTTTCCCATGAGTGAAGATGCGCAAGATGTTGTTCTGATTGTCGAAGACGATCCTTCGATCCTGATGGTCCTTAGCGCCTACCTGTCGAGCGAGGGCTACCGGGTGTTGCAGGCCGAAAACGGCGAGCAGGCGTTCGAGATACTGGCGAGCAAGCCCCATCTGGACTTGATGGTGACTGACTTCCGCCTGCCCGGGGGGATCTCGGGGGTGCAGATTGCCGAGCCGGCGCTCAAGTTGCGGCCTGATCTGAAAGTGATTTTCATCAGTGGTTACCCGGCTGAAATCCGTGACACGGGTAGCCCGATCACCCTGACCGCGCCGATCCTGGCCAAACCGTTTGACCTCGACACCCTGCAAGAGCAGATCCAGAAGCTGCTGGCGTAAGTACGCTGTTCCCTCTGTGGGAGCGAGCCTGCTCGCGAAGGCCGTTCGCGAGCAGGCTCGCTCCCACGGGCTTGAATCCGCATGTGGCAGCTACAGCCCCTGCTGCAACGCCGGATCGTCTGGGTTCTGTTGCTCCAGTTGCGCCAGCAACACCTGCACATTCTGCAACTGCCCGGCCTCTTTCCAGTAATTGATCAACAAGACCCGTGCCTTGCGGTTGGCGGGCTGGCGTTGCAGCAGTTCTTCGAGCTGACGTTGTGCGGCTTCCAGCTGGTCGAGGTCATGCAGGGCCGTGGCCAGTTTGTAACGGTAATCGCTGTTGTCGGGTTCCAGCTCGACGGCCTTGGCCAGCCCCAGCAGGGCGTATTCCGTCTGGCCGTGATTGAGCAGCCAGATCCCCAATGCATGTTGCAGATAGGCCGAATCCGGGTGGGCTTCCAGTTGCCTGGCCAGCAGTTCCCGTGCCTGTTCGGCCTTGCCGCGCTTGTCCAGCAGCTCAATGCGGGCGACTACAGCCTTGAGGTTGTCCGGGTCCAGGCGGGTGACTTTTTCAAGGGCGGTCTGTGCGTCATCCAGCTGGCCTTCGTGAAGGTACAGACGGGCGAGCTGGCCCTGGGCCTGAGGGTCGTCGGGACGGGTCAAGAGATCGCGTTCGTACTCGTCGATCACTTGCTGCAACGGCCCGAAGTACAGCCCCTGTTCATCCGGTGACAACCCTAGCAGGGCATTGGCTGCTGCAAAACGCACGCGTTGCTCGGGGTCATCCAGCAAGGGGCCGAGCAGCAAGGTGCGCTGGGCATTGGGCACCAGGCCGCTAATGCTGCGGATGGCAGCTTCGCGTACCAGCGGTGAGTCGTTGTGCAAGTCGTTGTCGGCCAGTTTCAGCGCCTGGGGGCTGGGGTAGTTGGGCAGTTCGGCATGCAGGTCGGCGCGCCGGTTCTCTGACAGGTCATTGCGGGCCAGTTGCTGGTAAAGCACCCGGGCGGCGCCGGGCTTGCCGTTGTGGGCCATGTCGAGTGCGATGGAGTAACGCTGGCTCACCGTGGGCGTTGGAACGGTCGGAGCAGGGCGCATCGAATACCAAAGGCCGGCGGCAATGATTGCAGACAGAAGGCTTACAGCAAGGTATCGGCGAGGCTGAGACATGCAATATCCAGAAACAGGCGTGCGGATGAGGTGCAAGATTGGGACAGTGGGGGGCTGGAGTCAAATGGCGATGTGGCCCGGGACCTTTAGCCGGAGGGTGAGGGACCCTTGATTTACAGGCAAAAAAAAGCCCCGCGACCGAATGAACGCGGGGCTAAAAAATGGTTGGTTGCGGCCAACCAAAGGAGCTCGTTAAATCAGTTGGCGCTGGCCACCGTCTCGACTTGCCAGCCGCCACCCAGTGCCTTGTAGATCGCTACGACGCCGCGATACAGCTCAACCTCGGCCTGGGCCTGGCTGTCTTCGGCTGCCAGGCGCTCGCGCTGGGCATCGAGCAACACCAGAAAATCCACCGTGCCTTCGCGGTACCGAATCGCCGCCAGATCCGCCGCCGTGCGGCTGGATTCGCTTTGGCGAATCAACGACACCAGACGCTGCTGTCGCTTGGCGTAGTCACTGAAAGCGTTTTCCGACTCCTCCAGGGCCAGCAGTACTTGCTGCTCGTAACTGGCCAGTGCGCCATCGGCTTCGGCGCCGGCACCGCGCAGGCGGGCCCGCACGCTGCCCAGGTCAAACGCCGGCCAGGTAATGCGAGGGCCCAGTGCCCAGGCATTGGCCGCAGCCGAGCCTATTTGCGAACCGCGCCCGGCGGTAAAGCCCAGGAAGCCGCTGAGGCTGACCCGCGGGAACAAATCGGCCTTGGCCACCCCGATACGGGCCGTGGCCGCTGCCAGCTTGCGCTCGGCGCTCATGATGTCGGGTCGGCGTTGCAGCAAGTCACCGGGGTTGCCGATGTTCAGCGCCTTGGCAATGGCCGGCAGCTGCGCGGGGCTCAGGTCCACGCTCAACTGTTCCGGCCGCTGACCGAGCAACGTGGCGATGCGGTTGCGTTCACGCACCTGTTCAGCTTGAAGCTGCGGCACGCTGGCCTCAACGGCGGCCAAACGGGCGTCAGCCCGCACGACGTCCAGTTGGTCGCCTACGCCTGCATCACGCAGGCTTTCGGTGATGGCCTTGGAGTCTTGCTGGTTTTTCAGGTTGGCCAGGGCAATGCGCTCGCGCAATTGCGCACCGCGCAGTTCACCGTAGGCGTCCACCAGTTCGGCAATCATGGTGACTTGCAGCTGGTACAGATCAGCGGCGGCGGTTTGCTCGTCGGCATCGCTGGCTTCCAGTTCGCGCTGGATGCGGCCAAACAGGTCGATCTCCCAGGCCATGTCCAGGCCCAGGTCGTAGCGCTCACTGTTGACCCGCTTTTCGGTTGTGCCGGGGATCTGGCCTTTGCCCAGATCACTGCTGGCCCGGCTGGTGATGGTCGGCATGGCGTCATTGCTGACGTCATCACGAATCGACCGTGCCGCACGCAGGCGGGCAAACGCCACGCGCAGCTCGCGGTTGCCGGCCAGGGACTCAGTCACCAGCTGGTTGAGGGTCGGGTCGTCAAACTGCTGCCACCAGATCCCTTCAAAATGCGCCCGGTCAAAACCCTTGAGGTTGTCGGCGCTGATCTGCGCCGGCTCGGTCTTGGGCGTTTGGTAGTCCGGGCCAACGGCGCAGGCACTCAAGGCCAGCACCAGCAGACTTGGCAGGAAGACTTTCAGGCTCATTGTTGCGACTCCAACTTGAGGTGCTTGGCCGCTTTGCGCGCTTCACTGCGCTCCACATAGCGGCGGATCAATACGTAGAACACCGGCGTCAGCAACAGGCCGAAGAAGGTCACACCCAGCATCCCGGAGAACACGGCAACACCCATGGCGTGGCGCATTTCAGCACCGGCACCGCTGGACAGCACCAGAGGCACAACACCCATGATGAACGCGAACGAGGTCATCAGAATCGGCCGCAGACGCAGGCGGCAGGCTTCGAGTACCGCATCCAGCGGGCTCATGCCTTCTTCCTGTTTGTCCTTGGCAAACTCGACAATCAGAATCGCGTTTTTGCACGCCAACCCCACCAGTACGATCAATCCGATCTGGGTGAAGATGTTGTTGTCACCGCCCGAGAGAATCACCCCGGTAATCGCCGACAGCAGCGTCATCGGTACGATCAGGATCACCGCCAGCGGCAGGCTCCAGCTCTCGTATTGAGCCGCCAGTACCAGGAACGCCAGCAGTACGCAGAGCGGGAACACGAACAGTGCGGTGTTGCCCGAAAGGATTTGCTGGTACGTCAGCTCGGTCCATTCGTAAGTCATGCCGTTGGGCAGTTCTTCTTTGAGCAGTTTTTCCATCGCGGCTTCTGCCTGCCCCGAGCTGTAGCCCGGTGCTGCACCGCCGTTGATTTCTGCGGTCACAAAGCCGTTGTAGTGCATCACGCGATCGGGCCCTGCGGTGTCGCTGATCTTGATAAAGGTCGCCAACGGGATCATTTCACCCTTGTTGTTGCGCACTTTCAGCTGGCCAATCTGCTCGGGCTCCAGGCGGAACTGCTGTTCGGCTTGAACGTTGACCTGATAAGTACGACCGAAGCGGTTGAAATCGTTGGCATACAGCGAGCCCAGGTAGATCTGCAGGGTGTCGAAGATGTCGTTGATGGCAACGCCGTGGGTCTTGGCTTTTTCCCGGTCGATAGCGGCATCGACTTGTGGCACGTTGACCTGATAGCTGGTGAACAACCCGGCCAGTTCCGGCACGTTATGGCTCTTGGTAATCACGTTCTGCACTTCTTTGTACAGTTCGTCATAACCCAGACCACCGCGGTCCTCGACTTGCAGGCGGAACCCGCCGATGGTGCCAAGGCCTTGTACCGGCGGTGGCGGGAAGATCGCGATGTAGGCTTCCTGAATATCCGCAAACTCGGCATTCAACGTGGCAGCAATGGCCGCAGCCGACTGGCTCGGGTCTTTGCGCTGGTCAAAGTCCTTAAGTGCAACAAACACGATGCCGCTGTTCGGACTGTTGGTGAAACCGTTGATCGACAGGCCGGGGAAGGCGATCGAGTTGGCAACGCCTGGCTGCTTAAGGGCCAGCTCGGACATGCGCTTGATCACTTCTTCGCTGCGATCCAGGCTCGCGGCGTCCGGCAGTTGGGCGAAGGCCACCAGGTATTGCTTGTCTTGCGGTGGCACAAAACCGGTCGGGGTGTGGGCAAAGCCGGCCCAGGTCAGCACCATCAAGCCTGCGTACACCAGCATCGCGATGCCGCTGCCGCGAATGATGCGACGTACCGTGCCAACGTAACCGTTACTGGCTTTAACAAAGAACCGGTTGAACGGTGCAAACAGCCAGCCGCCGAACAGGCGATCCAGTATGCGGGTGAAGCGGTCTTTCGGCGCGTTATGGCCTTTGAGCAAGACGGCTGCCAGTGCCGGGGACAGGGTCAGCGAGTTGAAGGCCGAGATCACGGTCGAAATCGCAATGGTCAGGGCGAACTGCTTATAGAACTGTCCGGTAAGGCCCGAGATGAAGGCTGCCGGGATAAACACCGCGCAGAGCACCAGTGCTGTGGCGATGATCGGGCCGGTCACTTCGCGCATCGCACGCTTGGTGGCGTCCACGGGGTTGAGCCCCAGCTCGATATTTCGCTCGACGTTCTCCACCACCACAATGGCATCGTCCACCACGATGCCGATGGCCAGCACCAGTCCGAACAGCGACAAAGCGTTGAGCGAGAAGCCGAACATGTGCATCACTGCGAACGTACCGATCAGCGATACGGGCACAGCGACCAGCGGGATGATCGAAGCGCGCCATGTCTGCAGGAACAGGATCACCACCAACACCACGAGAATCAGTGCTTCGAACAGGGTGTGGACCACCGCTTCGATAGAGCCACGCACGAAGATCGTCGGGTCATACACGATGTCGAAGTCCATGCCCTCCGGGAAGCCCTTCTTCAATTCGGCCATTTTGGCCCGAACGTCGTTGGAAATCTGGATCGCATTGGAGCCCGGCCGCTGAAAGATCGGGATCGCCACCGCAGGCTGGTTGTTCAGCAACGAACGCAGGGCGTACTGGCTGGAGCCCAGTTCAACTCTGGCGATGTCTTTCAAGCGCGTGATCTGGCCATCATCGCCCGCGCGGACAATGATATTTTCAAACTCTTCTTCAGTGACCAGACGGCCTTGGGTATTCACCGAGAGCTGGAAACTAGCGGCGTTCGGCGCGGGCGGGGCACCCAGGGCACCTGCGGCAACCTGGCGGTTCTGCTCGCGGATCGCCGTCACCACATCGGTGGCGGTCAGGTTGCGCGATGCGGTTTTGTTCGGGTCCAGCCACACGCGCAGCGAGTAGTCGCCCATACCGAACATTTGCACGTCACCGATACCGTTCAACCGCGCCAGTTCATCCTTGATGTTGAGGATGGCGTAGTTGGAGAGGTACAGCATGTCGTAGCGCTTGTCCGGTGAGGTCAAGTGCACAACCATGGTCAGATCGGGGGATGCCTTGTCCACCGTAATACCGATGCGCGTCACTTCTTCGGGCAGCTTGGGCTGCGTACGCGTCACACGGTTTTGCACCTGCACCTGAGCGTTGTCCAGGTCGGTGCCCAGCGCGAAGGTGATGGTCAGGGTGATTTTGCCGTCAGCGGTGGACTGCGAAGACATGTACAACATGTTTTCAACACCGGTAATCGCTTGTTCCAACGGCGCGGCGACGGTTTCGCCGATCACTTTGGGGTTGGCCCCCGGGAAACTGGCGCGCACCACGACGGTAGGCGGAACGACTTCCGGGTATTCACTGATCGGTAACTGGAACAGCGAAATGCCGCCCGCAATCAGGATCAATAATGAAAGTACAGCGGCGAAAATCGGCCGCTGGATGAAGAACTGGGAAAAATTCATCGGAGTTATCGTCCCTTAACCGCGAGGAGTCGCGACGCTGGCCAGTTTCGGCGCGCTTTGGGCGGGCTTCACTTGTGGCAGGTTGCTGGCTTCCAGGGCTTGTCGTTGTTGTGCCAGTGCGGCGAGGGTCTGTTCGTTGGCCATGGGGATCACCTCAGGCGTCACCGTCGAACCAGGGCGTACTTTCTGCAAGCCCTTGACGATGATGGTGTCGTCCTTGCTCAGCCCGCTGCGAACAATGCGCAGGCCTTCGATCTTCGGTCCCAGGTCGACGGCGCGGTACGCCGACGTGTTGTCGGCGCCCATCACCAGCACGAACTTCTTGCCAAGGTCGGTGCCGACCGCTTCGTCATTGATCAGTACGGCCGAATAGGTCCCGCTGCCCACCAGTTTCAGGCGTGCATACAGGCCCGGTGTGAAGCGGCCATCGGTGTTGTCGAACACGGCGCGACCACGGATGGTGCCGGTCTTCGGGTTGACCTGGTTATCGACGAAGTTCATCTGGCCCAGATGCGGGTTGCCTTCTTCGTTGGACAGGCCCAGGTAGACCGGCGTGCTCTGGCCGCGCTGGCCGTCACGGGCAAGCTGGTTGTACTTGAGGAACACACGCTCGTCAGCATCGAAGTAGGCGTACACCTTGTCGGTGGACACCACACTGGTCAGCGGGGTGACATCGGCGGTCACGATGTTGCCCGCCGTGATTTCGGCACGGCTTACGCGGCCGGTGATCGGCGAAGTGACCCGGGTAAAGCTCAGGTTCAGCTTGGCCAGATCCAGTTGTGCCTGGATGGCGGCGACCCCGGCGCGGGACTCCTGGGCTGCGGTGGTGCGCGAGTCGGCCAGCTCGGCCGAAATCGCGTTGCTCTGGCGCAGGCGTTCGCCGCGCTGGGCTTCGTTCTCGGTACGGCTGGCATTGGCGCGGGCTTGCTGCACCTGGGCTTCAAGCTGGCGCACAGTGGCCTGGAACGAGCGCGGGTCGATCTGGAACAGCAGGTCGCCCTTTTTCACCAGGGCGCCCTCAGTAAAGGCGACCTGATCAATCTGGCCCGACACGCGTGGACGGATTTCAACGGTTTGCGGTGCTTCGAGCCGGCCGGTGAATTCGTCCCATTCATTGACCGGCTGTTCAAGCACCCTGGCCACACTGACTGTTGCAGCGGGAGCAGGAGCAGTCGCTTGTGGAGTTTTGCCGCATGCACTCATCACCACAATGGCCAAAGCCGCGAGTGGGAAGCGCAAATGTTTCAGTGACTGTTCCATGAGAGGGGAGTCCGCCAATCTATTGAGATGGGCGGATAATGCTGGCGCGAGTGCTGGCGCACGAATCGAACCCAGCGAAGATCAATATCATTCAGAATGATACAAAGCGTAACGGAGCCCTCTAGCCTGCGCTTTTTGATAGGGTGCTATCAATTAAATTCTGCATGAATATGTCGTTTTCGTGGGAGCGAGCCTGCTCGCGAAGACGCCTGGCAAGACCTTCGCGAGCAGGCTCGCTCCCACGGTTGCCTCAAAAATTGATCGAAGCACTCAGCCGCGCTGTCAGCGGGGCACCCTGGAACACATAGTTGTCGCCCATGTATTCCCCCACATCACGCCAGTAGCGCTTGTCGAACAGGTTGTCGACGCTCAGCCGGAACACGGTGTCGTAACCTTCGATACGGGTGCTGTAGCGGCTGCCGATATTGAAGATGGCGTAGGCATCCGCCTGAACGTTACCTTGCTGGCTGGCGTATTTTTTGCCGCTGTATTGCACACCGCCAAGCAGGGCCAGACCATCGACCCAGGGCAGGGCGTAGTCGCCGTAGAGGCTGGCGCGCAGGGTCGGAACGTTGATGGTCTGGTGACCTTCATATTCGGCTGTGCCGCTGCCGGTCACCCGGGAACGGATCGCCGCCACGCTGGCTGCAATCTGCAGGCGCTCAGTGGCCCGGCCGTTGGCGGCGAGTTCCAGACCGGTGTTTTTCTGCTCACCCTGTTGCACGAAGGTGAACTCACCCGGCGTCGCATCGGGACATGCGTACTGGTAGTCCTGACGGATCTGGAACAACGTGGCACTCAGACTGATACGCCGCCAGTCGTACTTGATCCCGGCTTCGATCTGCCGTGACACGGTAGGGGCGAGGATTTCGGAGCTATTGGTGGCATACCACGGCGCTGTGCCGCCCAGGGACAAGCCCTTGCTGTAGCGGGTGTACAGCGTCATGTTTTGCACCGGCTTGTAGAGCAGCGCGACCTGGGGCAGAAACTCATAGCGTTGCGTATGGCGGGTGGTGTCGCCCTGAGCGTCGAAGGTGCGCTCATCCAGACGCACTTCGCGCCCGCCCAGCACGGTCTGCCATTGATCGTTGAAGCTGATCCTGTCATTGAAAAACACCCCGTACTGGCGGCTGTCCAGACGGCGATAGCTGTCCTGGACCGGGCCGTCGTAACGGGTGAAATCTTCAGGTTCGCTATCGATATTGCCGCTGCCGATCATTTCGTTGACCAGCTCGCGTTGGTCCACCACCCGCCTGAATGCACTGGTACCGACGGTGAGTTCATGGCCGATGCCGCCCGTATCAAACTGACCACTCAGCGCGGCCTGTACTTCGTCATTGCGCCGGGTATCGTCCGGGCTCTGGAAGTCGTATATGTCGTAATTGCCTTCGGGGCTGAAGTAGTTGGGCACCGCCGTACTGGCGCAACTGTCCGAGCCGTAGCAACCCCACGCAAACGAACTGTAATCGTCGATCACCACCTTGCTGCGCGAGGCGCTCAGGTTGCCTTTCCAGTTGTCTGTGAAGCGGTACTCGAAGTTGCCGTTGATGTTCAGCGAATCAATGGTCACCGGTTTGGAGCCGCTCTGGTGGGCCAGCAGCTTTTTCGGCGAGGCGTGGTGCGGGAGCTCCGCCCCCCCGAGCAATTGATAGCCCGGCACCGAACGCTGCTCCTTGTTTTGATACTCCACATCCAGTTGCAGCAGCGCATCCGGGCTGATGTTCCAGTCAAACGCCACCGACGCGAAATCACGCTGGCCATTGGCATGTTCAACATAGGAATGGAGGTCTTCATGGGCGAAGTTGGCGCGCAGCCCGAACTGCTGCTCGCTGCCGAACCAGCCACCCACATCGGTGGCCAGGTAGCCGCTGCCGCGGTCATCGGTCGAGACGGTGACCGAACGCACATCGGCTGCGCGCTTGGTCACGTAATTGACCACGCCGCCGGGCTCGGAAACCCCGCTTTGCAAGCCCGAAAGTCCCTTGAGCAACTCGACCTGTTGCTTGTTTTCCAGCCCGACATTCTGCTCGCCGGTGATGGTGCGGCCATTGATCTTGTAGCTGCTGGCCGAATTCAGCGAGAAACCGCGCACCACGAAATTTTCGTAATAGCCGACAGGGGCATAACTTTCTCCCACTGAGGCGTCATTTTTCAGCACATCGCTGAGCAGACGGGCTTGTTGATCCTCAATCAACGCATCGGTAAATACCGAAATCGCCGCCGGGGTATCGAGCAGCGGTGCCGCCTCGAAACCACCGACCCAGGCGTTGTCGGCCTGGTAAGCGCCGTTATCCCCGGCGGTGACTGCCGTCGCAGGCAGTTCGGTTTTTGCCGCGTACGCCACAGGCATGCTGCTGGCCAGCAGCATGCCAACACCGAGCAAACTGCGCGTGAACCGCGGTGCGGACTCTGCCTGGGTGAAAGTCCGGTAAAGCATCTTCATGCGCAGCTCCTGAAGGATGGGACAGGCTCGAATCCAAGGCCTGTTTATCAAGCGCGCCATCATACCTAACCACCCGGGCAAAGCACCCTCTGACCCTCCTGCGGGGAGCGATAGAGGCCATCATTCATACCCTTTGGTTTTAGCCAGGGCACCACGTAAATTTCATTTTGATAGTTGTTGACATGATTTGATACGCGTGAAATCTCCGAATAATTGACAATTAAAACCGGGTTTATCATTGTTCATGCCCACTGCATGCACCGACTATTCTGCCGTACCCGCGCGCAAGCATCCCCACTTACTCAGTGGGTTTATTGTCCACATCCGACCCTCAGCGCCCCGCACACGTTAGAGCTGATTGAGGGCTGCAAGAGCATCAATATGAGTGTTCAAACCATGAAGGTTTATGAGGGGGAGCGCTCAAGAGGGCGCGTACTTGCAAGGTGTTTGCTGGGTGGTTGTCTGGCCATCCTGGTCGGGTTTTCAACGCCACAGGCTCAGGCGGCAACAGTGGAAATTTCCGCACGTTTTTCACCCGATCCGAACAATCCACAGGTCAACACGTTTAAAAACACCACGCCCAACTCCGGTTTGTGCAACTCGTTCCCGTCTTTTTGCAATTCCCGAGGGCTGTACAGTATTCGTCTTGGAATCGAGCCGGAGACTCAACGCCCGATTCTGGCCAAGCACGCAAATATTCGAGACGGTGCGATGATCAAGGTCCCAGCCGAGGTCAGATCCATTCAAGTGACCAGTACGTCGGGGCAGACAGCTGAGGTGAAATTTTCCATAACTGCCTTCAGCGCGAGCAATCGTACCCGCAGTGTTTACGATATTATCGATAAGCAAGATGTGGGTCCCAATGGAGCCAACACTATCCTTTGGGACGGGTTGCCCTGGTCGTACAATGCCCCTGCGCCATGTGTGCTGGGGGCATTGATGAGTACTACCAGTTATATCGACGCCGATTACTTCTGGTCCACACCGGTGGCAGCGCCTTGTGGAAAATCTCCTGCGTATGTGATCGATAAGCTTCTGGTGCGCAATGCCAGTGTGTCTTACCTGATGACCAGCCCTGATCCGCTGAAAATGGAGAGCGGCATTTACCGAGGCTCGATCAATTACACAGTGGGGCCGGGCAAGGACTTCGACTTTGGCGATAATCTGGCCTCTACCGACCCCCTCGTCACCATGAATTTCACCTTGAGTGTTGAACACACCCTCAAGTTTCAGTTCCCGCCGGGGTACGGTTCCGTGGCCCTCAACCCTGAAGGCGGTTGGCAGCAATGGTTGAACAACGGGCGCCGTCCACAAAAGCTGGCTGCCGATCAGGGCTTCAAAATGTGGGCCTCCACGAGGTTCAGCATAGAGCTGCAATGCGAGTACATGCTGAGCGATCAGTGCGCGATCAAGAACCCCGCAGGGCATGAAGTGCCTGTGGAGACGCGAGTGACGCTGCCCAACGGTCTGCGCGATGCCTCAAACCAACCGGTCAACCGACTGCTGTTGAGTACAAACCCTCAGTTTTTTTCACCCAACCAATACCTGGACAACCGCCCCGCAGCCTTGCACTTTGAAGTGGCTCGCGATCAGGTAAAAAGCATGATTGATGACCACTCCGGCAGCATGTACCGCGGCAATATCACGGTTATCTGGAACAGCGAAGTCTGATGCCGTTTGTAGAGACTCGGTAACCGTTCAGTCCTCCCCGTGGGAGCGAGCCTGCTCGCGAATAATCTTCGCGAGCAGGCTCGCTCCCACGGTTGAAGTGTTTCTGTAAGCGCCGCTCATCGCAGCGTGCGGCAGCGGCCACACCCTCTCGAACAACAGGTCAATAGTGGCGCAAACCTTGATTTATAGGCTTTGGATGGGGTATAGCTAAGAAGTCGACTCACAAAAATGTAGGGATTTTCAACGTCATATGGATGGAATCACACGTATCAATCGCCCGTTCGGCTCACACGTCGCATCCCTGATTGCGAGTTGTGGGCCTCACGTCAAACGCTGCATCAATGCAGTCACAGGGTTTGTTTTTCGCCTTCTTGCAAACACCGCTTTACCTCTCCTGAGACCCTGCTTCTCGGGCAGCTGCGCCAACTGGCGCCATTGTTACTTCCCCCCGCCTGATTATTGCTGACCACTCGCCATTCCGGTGCGCTCACGCCCCGCTTTTAACGGCGCGTCCTGCTGCCCGGCATTTGTATTTGAAACCACTTTTTGATCCGAAGCGTTTCAGCGAGCTAACCAAGAAGCCTCGCATTACAAGGAGCTGTGCTCATGATTTATTTTCAGGGTAAAAGAATTTTCAGTGCCATCTTCGACATGGACGGCACCATGTTTGACACCGAGCGCCTGCGCTTCAAAACCCTCAAGCAGGCCGCCCTCGAGATTTACGGCACGCCGCTCAGTGAAGAAACACTGATGGGCTCATTGGGCTTGAGCGCCAAAAAAGCCGAAGCCCTGGCCAAGGCAAATCACGGTGAGGACTTTCCGTATGCGCAGGTCAGGCAGCGCGCCGACGAACTTGAACTGGCCCATGTACGCAATCATGGTGTGCCGATCAAGGACGGCCTGCTGGAAGTGCTGGAGCGCTTGCGCAAGTACGGCCTGACCATGGCCGTGGCCACGTCGAGCCGGCGCGCCATCGCCGAGGAGTACTTGATCAATGCCAACGTGCTCAAGTATTTCGACATCACCGTGTGCGGCGATGAAGTGACCCAGGGCAAGCCCCATCCGGAGATTTTCCTCAAGGCCGCCAGCGCGCTCAATTGCTTGCCCGGGCATTGCCTGATGCTGGAGGACTCTGAAAACGGCCTGCTGTCAGCGATCCGCGCCGAAGGGCAGCCGATCCTGATCGAAGACATCAAACCACCGGCGCCCGAGGTCAAGGCCGGGGCGTTGAAGGCTTATCAGAACATGCACCAGTTTTTGGGTGACTTGAATGATTGCATGCCCGACCTGGGCACCCCGGAACTCACCGAAACCTTCCCCCAGACCCTCAACCAGTTCAGTGCCGGTATTCACGGTTTTGGCGCGATGGGCGGCGGCTACCTGACGCAGATTTTTTCTCACTGGGACGGCTACACGCGGCCGTGCGAGATCATTGCGGCGACCCGTTCGCGGATGTTGCGCGACACCATCCAGGCGTTCGGCCGGTTCAGCGTGCGCTATGGCGCCACGTCTTTCGATCAGACCATCGAAAACCTGCGCATGATCGACATGGACGACGCCGAGGCGGTGATCAACATGTACGACGTGGCGGAAATCGTCGGGCTCACCCTGCCCGAGCCTGCGATCCGCAAACAGGCGGATGTGATTGCCAGGGGCCTGGTCCGTCGGTATGAACGTCGCGGCCGGGAACTGACGATTCTGATCGTGTTGAACAAAGTTGGTGGCGCGGACTTTGTTCGTCGTCACGTGCAAGCGCAACTGGAGCTGCTGGTCAGCCCCCAGATGTGCCAGAAGATCCTGGCCAATACGCATTTTGCCGAGACCGTGGTCAGCCGCATCGTCTCTAAAATCTCCACCGAGTCGCTGGTGCGCCAGTTGCGCATCAAGTCGAAAATGTTCCAGAACAGCCTGAGTGATGGGGCCGATGCACCGAAAGTCTGCGCCAAGACGCCAGTGCCCGAGTACGAGCGGCTGATCAGCCGTTTTCGGCCCTTCGCCCAGTCCAGCAATGCGCTGAGTCAGTTGCACCTGATCCTGTTCAACAGCGAGTCGGACATGCCGTTGTATGCCGAGCGGTGCAGCAATCTGCTGGAGCGAATGCGCCAGGTAAAAACCGTGGACGACATCACCCAGACCCAGGTGATGAAAAACCTGCTGTGGAATGGCCCCCACGCCATCATTGCCTGGTATGCCAGCCTGTTGGGGCATTCCTGGTTGGGGCAGGGCATGGGAGATCCGCGGGTCAACGCCCTGGCACGACACTTGATTGACCGGGAAGTCGGCCCGGCGCTGGTGGCTGAGTACCCGCACATGGCTCAGGCCGTTGCGGACTTTTCGAAAACCTTTCTGGAGCGTTGCAGCACGTCGTTCAAGGACCCCTGCGCCCGTGTGGGTCGGGACCCGCTGCGTAAGCTGCAACGTAACGAGCGTATTTTCCGCAGTATCGACCTGGCCCAAAAGCACGGCATCGACAGCAGCGCGCTGGCGTTTGGCAGTGCCCTGGCCCTGCATTACGCGCTGCGTTGCCCCGACAGCAAGGATCAGGAGTGCCTGTTGATGCGAACCCTGTACCAGGACAGCGGCAGCGTCGAGGCGGTGTTGACCTACAGCGGGAGCTACAACGGGCGTCCGTATCCGGGGTTGCACCCGATACAGGATGCGGCGTTGGTGGAGGCCATTACCGGGCACTTCCATCGTTTGGCGGCGCTTGAGCCGGGTTGTGCCGAATTCGTCATGGCCCCGGCCTGAATCGATCAAGCCGCGAGCCCTGTAATGGGCCAGTCTGGAAGGTCTGTTAAGGAGCTGACCATGATCCGACTGTCCCTGGCCCAAGCGTATGAGCTGGCCGAATCCATCTTGTTGCATAACGGTTTCAACCCGGCCCATGCCCGCGCGGTGAGCGATACGGTGCTGGCCGGGGAGCGCGACGGTTGCGCTTCCCACGGACTGTACCGGGTGTTGGGGTGTGTCAATTCGCTGCGTGCAGGCAAGGTTTCGCCTGATGCCGTGCCGCAGGTCATCGATCAGGCGCCTTCGATCGTGCGTGTGGATGCGGGGGGCGGTTTTTCTCAGTTGGCGTTTCAGGCGGGCTTGCCATTGCTGAAGGAAAAAACCCGGGCTAACGGTATTGCGGCGCTGGCGATAAATCGGTGTGTGCATTTTTCTGCATTGTGGGTGGAGATTGAGCAACTGACGTCGGCCGGTCTGGTGGCGTTGGCCTGTAACCCGAGCCATGCCTGGGTAGCGCCAGCGGGGGGCAATCAACCTGTATTTGGCACCAACCCGATTGCGTTTGGCTGGCCACGGGAGGGCCGCAATCCCTTTGTCTTTGATTTTGCTACCAGCGCGATTGCCCGCGGTGATATCGAGTTGCATCGCCGGGCCGGCAAGGCGATTCCTGAGGGCTGGGGGGTGGATGCACACGGGCAGCCGAGTACAGATCCCAATGTGGTGCTTGATGCGGGGGCGATGTTGACGTTCGGCGGTCACAAGGGCTCGGCACTGGCGGCGATGGTGGAGCTGATTGCCGGGCCTTTGATCGGTGATTTGACCAGTGCTGAATCGTTGGCGTATGACGCGGGGAGCAAGTCTTCGCCGTACCATGGCGAGTTGATTATTGCGTTTGATCCGCAGCGTTTTCTGGGGGCTGCAACCGATCAGCATTTGGCTCGGGCTGAGGGGTTGTTTGCCGGTATTGAGGGGCAGGGTGCGCGGTTGCCGTCGCAACGCCGGTATGAGGCGCGGGCGCGTAGCCAGGTGGAAGGCGTCCAGATTCCCCAGGCTTTGTACAACGATCTTCAAGCCTTGCTGAACTGAAGACAATGTGTAGCGCAGCAGTCGTAAAATCAGCGTCCACGGTAAATCAGGCAAACCGCGTATTCCGTATTTACGACCGCTTCGCGCTCGAACGCAGCCTCGCACGACTCGTCAGCGGCTACGAAGAGCAACAGGCGGTGAACCCTGTAGCCGCTGACGAGGAACGAAGGCTGCGTCCGGCTGCGCAGCAGTCGTAAAATCAGCATCCACGGTTAATCAGGCAAACCGCGTGTTCCGTATTTACGACCGCTTCGCGCTCGAACGCAGCCTCGCACGACTCGTCAGCGGCTACGAAGAGCAACAGGCGGCGAACCCTGTAGCCGCTGACGAGGAACGAAGGCTGCGACCGGCTGCGCAGCAGTCGTAAAATCAGCGTCCACGGTTAATCAGGCAAACCGCGTATTCCGTATTTACGACCGCTTCGCGCTCGAACGCAGCCTCGCACGACTCGTCAGCGGCTACGAAGATCAACAGGCGGCGAACCCTGTAGCCGCTGACGAGGAACGAAGGCTGCGACCGGCTGCGCAGCAGTCGTAAAATCAGCGTCCACGGTTAATCAGGCAAACCGCGTATTCCGTATTTACGACCGCTTCGCGCTCGAACGCAGCCTCGCACGACTCGTCAGCGGCTACGAAGAGCAACAGGCGGCGAACCCCGTAGCCGCTGACGAGGAACGAAGGCTGCGTCCGGCTGCGCAGCAGTCGTAAAATCAGCGTCCACGGTAAATCAGGCAAACCGCGTATTCCGTATTTACGACCGCTTCGCGCTCGAACGCAGCCTCGCACGACTCGTCAGCGGCTACGAAGAGCAACAGGCGGCGAACCCTGTAGCCGCTGACGAGGAACGAAGGCTGCGTTCGGCTGCGCAGCAGTCGTAAAATCAGCATCCGCGGTTAATCAGGCAAACCGCGTGTTCCGTCTTAACGACCGCTTTGTACTCGTCAGCGGCTACAGAGCGTGGGTTCACGCCAATGAATCACCACGACGCGGCGCTGCTGCGGTGCTGTCGTCCAGCGCCGAGATGCGCGCTGCTGATTCGGCATCCACATCACGCAGCGACTTGCCGCGGGTTTCACGGGTCAGGCTGACGGCTATGACCGAGATCACCGAGGCACCCACCAGGTACCAGGCGATCGGCGTGGAGCTGTGATACTTGTTGAGCAGGGTGATGGCGATCAGCGGGGCCAGTGAGCCGGCAAAGATCGGCGCCACCTGATAGCACAGCGACAAGGCGGTATAGCGCACATGGGTCGGGAACATCTCGGCCATCAACGCCGAGTAAGGCGCGTAGGTCATCGATTCAATGGCCAGGCCCAGGGTGATGGCCGCCATGATCAGCCAGTTGTTGCCGGTGTCCATCATCGGGAAACCGACAAAACCCCAGAACGCAGTGAGCACGGCTCCCACCAGGTACACCGGTTTGCGCCCCACCAGATCAGACAGGTAACCCATCAGCGGGATCAGGAAGAAGTGCAGCAGATGCGCGCCGAACATCAGGAGCAAGATTTGCGAAGTGTCCTTGTGTACCACCAGTTTCAGGTAGGTGATCGAGAAGGTCACCACGGTGTAGTACAGGATGTTTTCCGCAAAGCGTGCACCAATGCCCACCAGCACGGAGCGCCAATGGTGACGCAGCACTTCAACCACGCCCAGTTGCTGTTGCTTGTTTTGTGCCTGACGGGCCTGGGCTTCCTTGAAGATCGGTGCGTCGTCGACGCTGGTGCGGATCCAGTAACCGATCAGCACCACAATCGCGGAGAACCAGAACGCGATACGCCAGCCCCAGGCAAGAAAGTCAGCTTCTGAAAGGGTGGTCGATAACAGCAGCAAGGCGACGGTGGCGACCAGGTTGCCGGCGGGCACCCCGGCTTGCGGCCAGCTGGCCCAGAAGCCCCGGCGATTGTCCGGGCAGTGTTCGGAAACCAGCAAAATGGCGCCGCCCCATTCCCCGCCAAAAGCGAAGCCCTGAATCAGGCGCAGCAATACCAGCAGCACCGGCGCGGCGTAGCCAATCGTCTCGAAGCCGGGCAGGCAACCCATCAGGAAGGTGGTGATGCCCACCACCACCAGGCTCAGTTGCAGCAGGCGCTTGCGCCCGAATTTGTCCCCGTAGTGACCAAATACCAGTCCGCCCAAGGGGCGCGCCAGAAAGCCGACCGCGTAGAGGGCAAAGGCCGCGATGATGCCGTCAATCGGGCTGTCGGTCTGGCGGAAGAACAACTGGCCAAAGACCAGTGCCGAGGCCGTGCCATAAAGGAAAAACTCATACCATTCGGCGACGGTGCCGGCCATGGCGGCGGCCACGACGCGTTTTAGTCCCGCCGGGGTGGTTGTAGCGTGAGAAGGTTGTGTCGACATGCTGTGTGTCCTGTAGGGGCATGAAAGCTGGGGCCGGGGCGATCGGTCATGGTGTGTTGCCTTCGGCTGTATAAATAGTATTTCGTATACGATTTATTTCGAGTGTGTTGTGCTAATCAATCCGGGCTTGTGGCGACCCTGTAGCCGCTGCCGAGGCACGAGGCTGCGATAGGCGGCGAAACCGCCCTGTGTTTTTGAAGGTCCTTCAGACCTTATCGCAGCCTCGTGCCTCGTCAGTGGCTACAGATGTGCGCAGATTCCAGCGTGTTAATGGGCTCCCGGCCAGGTATCAGACAGTCGATACCCTTGTGGCCACGGGTCGCTCGGGTCGAGCATGTGCTGGTGGGTGCCGGTGATCCAGGCGCGCCCGGAAATGCAGGGATAGATGGCCGCTCGCCCGGCGACTTCGGTCATGGAGTCGATGCGGCAATGGAATTCGGAGCCGATGATCGAACGCCCGACAAAACGGTCCCCGACTTTCAACACGCCCTTGGCCTGCAACACGGCCATGCGCGCCGAGCAACCGGTGCCACAGGGCGAGCGGTCGATCTTGCCGGGGCGGATTACCACGGCGTTGGCGCCACTGGCGATACCGTTTTCATACACCAGGGGGGCGGCGATCTGGCAGAAGGAAATATGCGACCAGTCAGGGTTCAGCGGGTGGACGAAGCCCAGTTGTTCATTGGCGGCGCGGGTGATCTTCAGGCCCATCTCGACGATGTCTTTGGCTTCGTCAGGGCTGATGGAGAACCCCAGCTCCTTGGCATCGGCGAGCACAAAACTGTCGCCGCCATAAGCAGTGTCGACCTTGATCGAGCCCAGGCCTTCCACTTCGATCCAGGCATCCAGGCGGTCGGCGAAGGAGGGCACGTTCTTGATTTCAACCCGCTCCACCTTGCCGTTGCGGCACTCGGCCACGGCTTCGATCAGCCCGCCCGGCGCTTCGAGCACCAGCCGGGTCTGGGGTTCGGTCATCGGCAGAATCCCGCTGTCGAGCAACACGGTGGACACGCAAATGGAATTGGAACCCGACATCGGCGGCGTGTCGGCCGGTTCCATGATGATCCAGGCCATTTGCGCCCGCGGGTCCTTGGCCGGCACCAGCAGGTTGACGTGGCGGAACACCCCGCCACGGGGCTCATTGAGCACAAAGTTGCGCAGGGTTTCGTCCTGGGCAATCCAGCGGGACTGCTCCCACACCGTGGCCCCGGGTGGCGGGGCCACGCCGCCAACGATCACATCACCGACTTCGCCCTCGGCGTGACAACTGACCACATGAATGACTTTCGATGAACGCATGGTTTGCTCCTTGTTGTGTCTGTGTGAACTTCATCGCGGGCAAGCCCGCGCCCACGGTGATCTGAACTATTTGACCGACTTGAGAAAGGCCGCGGTTTCCGCGTGCACGGGGTTGCCGATGACTTGATCGGGGGTGCCGATTTCGTGCACCAGGCCATTGCGAAAGAACGCCACGCGGTCGGACACATCCCGCGCAAAGCGGATTTCGTGAGTCACCAGGACCATGGTCATGCCGTCTTCGGCGAGCATGCGCATGGTGTCCAGCACTTCCCCCACCAGCTGGGGGTCGAGGGCCGAGGTGGCTTCGTCAAACAGCATGTAGTCCGGCGACATGGCCAGGGCGCGGGCGATGGCCATTCGCTGTTGCTGGCCGCCGGACAACTTGCCCGGGAAGGCCTTGAGCTTGTCGCCCAGGCCCACGTGGGTCAGTTGCTGCACCGCCAGGGCCTCGGCTTCGGCCTTGCTTTTACCCAGTACCTTGCGCGGCGCCAGCATTACGTTTTCGAGCACGGTGAGGTGCGGGAAGGCGTTCCATTGCTGGAACACGATGCCGATTTTTTGCCGCAGGTGGTTGAGGTTGGTGGCGCGGTCGTGGACTTCGATCCCGTCGACGCGGATATGGCCTTTCTGGATCGGCTCCAGGCCGTTGATACACATCAGCAGGGTCGACTTGCCGGAGCCGGAGCCGCCGATAATCGATACCACTTCGCCCTTGTTGACGGTCAGGCTGACACCCTTGACCACTTCAAGGTCGCCGAAGGATTTGTGGACGTTGTCGATCTCAATCATTTTCTTGCCACCTTTTTTCCAGGCGAGCGCCAAGGCGGGCAACCACCAGGCTCATGACGTAATAGATAAGGCCCGCGATGCACAGCACCAGCATCGGTTCCTGAATACGGGTGACGATGGTTTGCGAGGCGCGCAGCAGTTCGACGATGCCAATCCACATCACCAGCGCGGTGTCTTTCATCAAGCTGAGCACCAGGTTGAGCCAGCCGGGAAACGCCACGCGCATGGCGATGGGCAGCACGATGTAGCGCAGGTCCTGCAGGTAGCTCAGGCCCAGGGACCGGCTGGCCCGGCGTACGGTGGACGGCACCGCCAGTACGCCGCTGCGCACGATTTCGGTGAAGTACGCGGCGGCGTAGACCCCGAGCACAATGCAGCCGACGCTGAAAGCGCTGATGTTCAGGCCGACAATGCTCTTGAGCGAGTTGAACAGCACAAACTGGATCAGCAACGGCACGCTGCGAAACACATCCAGCACCCACGCCAGCGGCAGGCTGGCCCGTGGCAGCAGCGCCCGCAGCAGACCGAACAGCAGGCCCGCGAGGGTACCGAGCACGATGGCCCATGTGGTCAGCTGCAGGGTGACCCAGGCCCCCTCCAGCAAAAACATAAAGTCGTTCCAGGTAAAACTGGTGGAAAACATGGGTTCGTCCTCAGTAACGAAACAGTCGCCAGGCCAACAGCCGGGCTACTGCAACGATCGCCTTGGCAATCAGGTAATACAGCGCCGCAGCAAGGGCGAAGTATTCGAAGGTGCGGAACGTTTTGACGTTGTAGTCCTGGGTAACGCCCGTGAGGTCGTTGTTGAGCCCGACGATCACCCCCAGCGAGGTCATCAGCACGGCCCAGACCATCTGATTGGTCAGCGGGTAGAACACGATGCGCAACAACTGCGGGACAACGATCATGCGGTAGGTCTGGAACGCGCTCATGCCCAGGGAGCGGGCGGCGCGAATCTGGGTTTCGGGCACGGCCTTGAGGCCGCCGCGAAAGTTTTCGGCCAGGTAGCCGGCATTGTTGAACGTGATCCCGGCCAGCAGTGCGATCCATGAGCTGACATGCAGGCCCAGGGAGCCCAGGCCGAAGTACAGGACATAGATCTGGAACAGCGACGGGGTGTTGCGGGCGATGGACACCCAGACGTTGCCGACACCGCGCAACATCGGGTTTTTGCTTTCGCGCATTACGGTCAGGGCCAGGGCGATCAGTACCCCGAAGATCATCGACAGCACTGCGGTTTCAAACGTGACCAGGGCACCGGCGAGCATGTCCGGCAAGGCGCGCAGGGCTGATCGCCATTGGAAGGTGTAATCAAACATGGGCGGGGTTCTCCAGTAAGGCAGCGGTTTGCAGCCACTGCGGCAAGCGACCGCTGGCCGTGGCGCTGCACGCCGCATCCACACATTCGGCGAGGCTGGCGAAATGCACCTTGCGCCCCACCAGGCCGGGGGCGTAATGGGCGTATTTGCCCGAGTTGGTCATCAGGTTTCTGGCGGCTGGCGGGATGACAGGCTCACCGAGCATGCACCAGCAGGTATCGCAGACCAGCGTTGCGCCGAAGGCTTCGATCACGGCGATATGCCCGGCGGCGCGGGCCTGTTCCAGTACGGCACGGCCACAGGTGATCGCCAGCACCACGTGCGGGTGGCAGTGGCGGCCCTGGCACAGCCGGGCCAGATGGGCGAATTCGCTGAGGGAAAAATGCGGGTTGCCCAGGGACACTACGTCCACACCGGGGTCGCGTGCGCTGTTGAGTTCCTGCCAGCTGAGCAGCAAGTCCGGCAGGGTGATACGGGTCACCGGCAACGGGCCGTCCAGCACCTGTGCCGGGTCGAGCGCTTCGGGGGTCACCCCGGCGATATGAAACAGCGGCGCCGAGGAGGTTGTCGCAAAGGCCGCACCGAATGCCTTGAGGTCGTCGAGGTCCGGGTGATACTGCTCCAGCCCCGAGATCAGCGGGATACGGCTGCCGGCCAGCGCGCCGATGTGGTAGCCCAGCAAGGGGTAGAACGCATCATCGAGGTTGGCCAGGGGCGGTAGTTCGACGTGCAGTCGGGCTTTGCGCCGAGCGTCCAGATGGCAGCCAGTGAGGGGTGCACGGCCGGTGAGGGCGATACAGATATCCAGATAATCGGGGTATTTGAGCGTGCGTGCCCCCAGCACGCTGTTGGCGTAAACCACCGCGTTGGACTCGGCCCAGACGATTTGCTCGCCCGCCTTGGGCGCGCTGTCGAGCAGGTAAGGGGCGCAGGTGAAACTCAGTTGTGCACCCATGGCCATGTAGGCGTCGCCCAAGGCGCTGGCCGGTTCGCCCAGTGCCGGGTCGATACCCAGTTCGCGCCAGCGGCGCTGGTCTACCGAAATTGAATTGAGGGTGGTGGGCACCCGTACTTTGGCGCCCCATTCCACCAGTTGTCGGGCAAAACGCAGGCTTGAAGGCCCGGTATAAATGCAGCCGTCGATATGGGCCTGAGTGATGTCGATCAGTTCTTCGGCCCCTTGCAGCTGCGCCATGCGCAGAACGATCTGCATGGCCACCTGAGCAGCCTTGCCGAACTCGCCGGCAAGCAGTGCCCGGTCGTGTGCGGTGAGCCGCACCGAGTGATTGTCGTGTTGTACGTCGCCTGGGCGCGGGGTCCAGGCATCGCGGGGCTGTGTATCGAACAGATGCAGGTGGGTGCCATCGACGCGGGCGAACCCCTTGTCACCCAAGGCCGCGAAGGCCTCTTCGCCGATGCAGAGCACCGGCAGGGAACGCCCGAACAGCGTCTGTGCAACCAGCACGCCCAGGGTCAGAATCTCATCGGCCTGGGCCAATACCAGTGCGGCGGGCGCGTGGCCATTGCTGATCAACTCCATCAGCACGCTGCTGCCCGTGCAGGAGCCGCGCCCGCTCGGGATCGCCAGCACCCGGCCGGCCAGGCATTGGCCGCTGAGCGGGTGGTGACGGTCAATCACCTCACCGCTGCAGGGGTCGACGCCGCCCCAGAAACTCAGGCCGACATCGGCGTGCAGCAGTGGGCCAAAGGCAGCGCCGTCAACCAGGCTGCGACCGGCAAGAGAAGATTTCCCAGACATGCTGGATACCTCAGTAGTAGACGTGAGGTACGGTCAGATCAGCCGGTGGAATCTCGGTCCCGACCCATTTGACCCACAGCTCCTTGTAGCGCCCGGTGCGCACTTGCTGGTTGACGAACAGGTTGAGGTAGTTGAGCAGGCCGTACTCGTTGCGTTTGGCTCCCAGGGACACGTAATCAACCACGTAAGGCGCGTTACCGGCGACTTTCAGGTTTTTGTACTTGCCTGATTTAAGGGTAGCTGCGGCCACGGTATTGGTGACGACGGTGGCTTCAATATGGCCTTGGGCGACGGCCAGCAGGGTGTCGTTTTGCGACTGATAAGCGCGGAACGAGCCGCTGCCCCAGCTTTTCACGTCTTTTTCCAGGGCGATGGCTTCATAGGTGCCGCTGGTGTTGCCCAGAGCCTTGCCCTTGAGGTCGTCGAAGCTGTTGATGCCGGTATTGTCGCGGGTCAGCACCACCATCTGGAACGCAAAGTAAGGGATGCTCAGGCCCACGGTTTTAGCCCGCTCCAGGGTGTCGGAAGTGGACGCTACGATGATGTCCGCACGCCCGGAGACCAGCGCCGGGATACGGTCGGGGAAGGGGGTTTCGACGATTTCGGGATCGACTCCGAGTACTTTCGCCAGGTCATTGCAGTAGTCCACGTCAAAGCCCACCGGTTTGTTGGCTTCGTCACGGGAACCCATTGGCGGGAAATCCAGGGTCACGGCACAGCGCAGCTTGCCCGAACCAATGATGTCATCGAGCTTGTCGGCCTGGGCCGTGGCGATAAAGGAACTACTGAGAACAGCGCTGAGGGCTACGGCAAATACGGGGTTTTTCATAGAAGCCTCGGAGTCGTTGAAGTGCTGTTGAATATCGGATTGGGGATTTCGTATACGATATTTATTTAGCAATCGCTGTGCCGATTTTTCCTACATGCCCTGAAATAGTGTGCGCGGGGTGTTTTTTACGCCGCTCCAGGGTGCGGTGAAACGCAGATTTGCGGTGATGGGTAGCGGGGGGGTGTTACAGAAGGGAGCAGCGCGGTGTGGCGTGCCCCACTACGGAACACGGGCTTTTCCACGCCGCGCAAATGGCTTGATGGTTTTGCCCTGCGCCGATGACGAAATCAGCACAGTACGGGTGTCGGTCAATGGCTTTGGGGCAGGTGCTCGAACAGGGTTTTGCAGACCCCGGCAATGTGCTCGTCCAGCAGCCCCACAGCCAGCTCCACATCACCGGCGCGGCAGGCGTCGAGGATTTGCCGGTGTTCGTGGTCGGCGCGGTGCTTGCCTGCCGACAAGCTCATCTGGATGCGCAGGTAGCGTTCAAGCTTGTCATTGACCGAGCGAATCAGGCTGATCATAAAGGGTCGTTGTGCAGGCTCGTAGAGGCAGGCGTGCAGTTCCCAGTTGAGTTCGGCCCAACGGCCCACGTCATCCTCGCCGACAAACTCCTGGCAGATGCGTTCGGCTCGGGTGAAGGTCTCTTCGGTCATGTTGGGGATGGCCAGGCGCAGCAGCTTGTCTTCAAGCAGCATGCGCACTTCGAACATCTGCGCCAGTTCGGCTTCTGAAATCCGCGTGACCATAGCCCCGCGATTGCGCTGGAACATAACCAGACCTTCGGCTTCGAGCCGCTTGAGGGCTTCGCGCACGGGGATCTTGCTGACATTGAACTGGCGGGCGATATCGTCCTGGCGAATCGGCTCATCTTCAGCGAAGTGCCCGGCCACAATGGCGTCGCGCAGATGCAGGGTGATGATTTCCGACGTGGAAGGTGAGTTGCCAAGGTCAGGAGCATTGAATTTTGGGTGGGCCACGGTCGTCGTCATTCCCAGGGAAAGCAAATATGGTATACGAATTCGCCCGGGGGAGCCGTGTGCCGGTAGTCGCTCAGCGTACAAACGCCAGCACGCTGGCGGGTGAGCCTGATCCCGCCTGTAGGCGTAGTACGCCAATAACCAGCGTGCTGCCCGTTGGTGGCAACCGGTCGAGGTTGTTCAGGCACTCGAGGATGATGCCACCCTGCGCCAGTACCAGACGATTGCAGGCAAAGGATGTTTCCTGCCCCGGGTCCACCCCGTGGGTGTCGATGCCGATTCCGGCGATGGCGCGATGCTCCAGCAAGAACCGGGTCGCGGCGGCGCCGACGCCTGGGAAGTGCAGACCTTGGGCGTCGGCATTGATAAACCTCCCGGGCTCCAGCCAGCGCGATTGCCAGCCGGTATGGAAAAGCACAACAGAGCCGGGGGCAATGACTCCGTTGACCTGCTCCCAGAGCTCGATGTCCTGAGCACTGATCACATAGTCAGGGTTGCTACAGGTGTGAGCCTGGACATCAACAACCACTGCCGGTCGAACCAGAGCCTCAGGCTTGTAGCCGTCGATGCCCATGGCATCGGGGTAAAAACTGTTGGGGGCGTTCATATGGGTTGCGCTGTGCTCGCCCATGCTGAAGTTGCGCAGGTAATAGCCGTCCTCTTGCAAGGATGCCTGGGTCGTAAAAATCACTGGCGGGTCATTGGGCCAGACGGGGAGGTCGGGCGTGATCAGGTGGCTGAGGTCAACAATCCGGTCAAATTGAATGTTCTGCATCAATGGCTTCCTCTTTAAGAAGGTCGGGGAATGGCGTCTTTTAGTTTGTCCCCAGATTATTGACGTAAAAACCGCTCAGGCGAAACTCACTGGGTGAGAGGGAAAACGCGCGGCGGAACAGTTTCGAAAAGTAGTTGGGGTCGCTGATGCCGACCGACAGTGAAACGGCCTTGATCGACAGATCGGTGACTTCGAGAAGATGTGCTGCGCGTTTCATGCGTTCGTGCAGCACATACTCGGCAGGTGACATACCGGCGGCGCGGGTGAACACCCGGGAGAAATGGGCGCGGCTCAGCCCGGCGATACGGGCCAGGCTGGCCACATCCAGCTCATCCGTGTCGGTGGGCTGGCTGTGTTTGTCCGGCCCCGTTCTCAGGCAGGCGTGCACGTGGTTCTGGATAGTCGCCACCACACACGAGCCGCTGGTGGGGAGGGTGGGATCCTGTACGCACAAGTCATCATGCAGCAGCATCAGCGCTTCATAGGCCAGCGCGGAGGCGCGGCCAGCCGTCAATTGCGGGGTGTGGATCAAGGTATCAATATTGGTGGCCAGGGCCTCAATGGTCTGGCCGGTCAGTTGTAAAACCGGCCCGCGCTCCGCCAGCAATTCCCGTTGCAGCCGCAGCGCCTCCTTGCCGTACATGGCGACCCAGAAGAACTCCCAGCTCTTGCCAGCCTCTAGCCAATAGCAATGGTCATGGGGGACCAGCAGCAACATCGTGTCCCCGGGGTTGAGCCGGTGGTGGCGCCCCTCGAACCGCAAATTGCCCTCGCCGGCAAGGGTGTGTTGCAGGATCACGAACGGGGTGTCGCCACGCCTGCGACCGTCCCAGCAATAGGACGCGTCCTGTACCCGGTCGTATCCGGCATTGGTCGGCATGGTGTGCAGCTGATGTCTGCCGCGGGGCAGCGAAATGACTTTTATTGCCGGCCCTCTTGCCATCATGTCGTTGAGCACAAAACTACCCGTCATCGCATAAATCTCGTCTATTCAGGTGGTGGGCCGCCTCCTACCATAGATATCAAGCGGTTCCCGGCAAGCCTCTGTCAGGCCTGAACCGTCGTGATGCTCTGATATTTATTTACCTGTGTCCACTGCGAATAGAACAAGGATAAGCAGATGACTTTCAAAACCACAAAGATCGCCCTGATAGGTGCCGGCTCCACGGTATTCATGAAAAACGTGCTGGGCGACCTGCTGCACGTCGAGCTGTTGCGCAATGCGCATATTGCGTTGATGGATATCGACCTGCACCGCCTGGAAACCTCGAAAATGGTGGCCGGCAAGATCGCCGAGTCCCTTGGTGTGTCGCCACGGATCGAAGTGACGACCGATCGCCGGCGAGCGCTGGAAGGGGCCGATTATGTGGTCACGATGATTCAGGTTGCAGGCTACAAGCCAGGTACCGTGACCGACTTTGAGATCCCCAAGCGCTTCGGCCTGCGCCAGACCATCGGCGATACCCTGGGCATCGGCGGCATCATGCGTGGCTTGCGTACCGCCCCGGTGCTGGTGGACATCGCCAAGGACATGCGCGAACTGTGCCCCGGCGCCCTGATGTTGCAGTACGTCAACCCGATGGCCATCAACTGCATGGCCCTCAACCGCTTTGTTCCCGAGGTGCGCACGGTCGGGCTCTGCCACTCCGTACAGGGCACGGCCAAAGAGCTGTCGCTGGACATCGGCGTGCCTGTCGAAGAGATCCGCTATCGCTGTGCCGGCATTAACCACATGTCCTTTTACACCTCGTTCGAGCGCCTGCTGGCCGATGGCAGCGTCGAGGATCTTTACCCGCGTATCCGCGCAGTGCTCGATGAAGGCAAGGTCCCTGACTGGAACCGGGTGCGCTACGAAGTGTTCAAGCACTTCGGCCATTTTGCGACCGAGTCTTCCGAGCACCTGGCCGAATACGTGCCCTGGTTCATCAAGCGCCACCGTCCTGACCTGATCGAGCAGTTCAATATTCCGCTGGATGAATACCTGCGTCGTTGCGAGGAGCAGATCAGCGAATGGGGCGTGCAGGAACAGGCGCTGATCAACGGTGAAGGGGTCAAGGTTTGCCGCAGCCATGAATATGCATCACTGATCATCGAGGCCGAACTCACAGGTATACCGACTGTTATTAACGGCAACGTGATGAACGCTGGACTGATCAGCAATCTGCCTGATAATGCCTGCGTAGAGGTGCCCTGCGTTGTGGACCACAATGGTATTCAACCGACCCGGGTAGGTAATCTGCCGGTAGGTCTTGCCGCTTTGATGCAAACCAATATCAACGTTCAACTCCTGACCGTGGAAGCCCTGGCCAGTGGTCGTCGCGACCACGTCAAGCAGGCCGTGATGCTTGACCCCCATGCCGCCGCCGAACTGAGCCTCGACGAAATTGCGACCATGGTCGACGACCTGATCGAGGCACACGAGGGCTGGTTGCCACACTTGGGGTAAGCGCGGGGAACCTGCGGTCTTAGCCTGAAATTCTACCCGAAGTACCAGTCAAACTGCCTTGACCACTGGCCAGCCCCTGGCGCGATCCGCGGATTCACCGAGGCTGGCGTTCAAGCACGCGCGAGTGAGCAGTCAAGGCACGTTTGTCCATAAAAACAATGAGTCCAGGGTGGACCTATGAACTTGACGCTCGGTACTGCAACTGGCGGGGTTCTGCCGTTTTTCAAATACGGCATGATCTTCTTTTTCTACTACTTCATCACGGGCGGAACGGCGCCTTTTCTTGCGGTATGGCTGGGGGATGTCGGCACACTGGATGCCGGCGCTATCGGTTTGATGTTTGGCTCCCAAGCGGTGTTTGCCATGCTGTTCCAGCCGCTGTTCGGTGTGCTGAGCGATCGCCTGGATCATCGCAAGCATCTGTTGTGCGTGGTCATCGGTCTGTTGATTTTGCTGGCGCCCTTCATGAACTGGGTATTTGCGCCGCTGCTGCGCTCCCACCTGATGCTGGCTGCACTGGTGGGTGGTGTTTACCTGGGCATTACCTTCGCCGCTGGCGGTGGTGCGCTGGAGGTGTATATCGAAAAAGCCTGTCGGGCCAACCATATCCCCTATGGTCGGGTGCGGATGTTCGGTGCCATTGGTTTCGGTTTTTCGGCGGCGATTTCGGGGATGCTGATCAGCACCAATCCCGAATCGATTTTCTGGCTCGGTTCAATGTGTGCGGTGCTGATGGCCGTGCTCGTCTACCGCATCAAACCGTGCCTGAACGCGATGCCTTCGGGTGATGCCCCGGATAAAACGCCCCCCGTTTCCTATGCCGCCATTGGCAGCCTGTTGCTGGATCGACGCTTCTGGTTTCTGGTGCTGTATGTGGTCGGTGTCGCCTGCCTGTACGACATTTTTGACCAGCAGTTTGTGAATTACTTCCGTGGTTTCTTCGACTCGCCGCAGCAAGGCACGCAAGTGTTCGGGTTTGTCACCACACTTACGGAGTGCATGGTTGCACTGGGTATGTTCCTGATCCCCGGCTTGCTGAACCGCATTGGTGGCAAGAATGCCCTGATCATTGCAGGGTTGGTGATGTGGGTGCGCATCACAGGTTCAGGGCTCGCGACGACGACGTTTGAAGTGGTGGCGTTGAAGATGCTCCACGCCCTGGAAGTGCCCCTGGTGTTTATCGGCATGTTCAAGTACATCGAGGACGTGTTCGGAACGCGGCTGTCGGCCACCATTTACATGGTGGCGTTTGTTTTTGCCAAGGGGGTAGGGGCTGCGATCATCTCGCCGTTGGCCGGCCATATGTATGAGGTGTACGGTTTCCGGCAGACCTACATCCTGCTGGGCAGCTCGGCGTTGTTGTTTACCCTCGTCTCAATCTTCACCCTCGACAGTGGCAAGCACAGGAAGCCCGATCGGTTGGGCAAGCCCAAGCCAATTACGGCAGTGGTTGCCGCTCAGGTGCTGTCACAGCCGGTGGTTGCAAAGTAACGCTGATCCCTGTTCTGCACCGGGCGCGTGGTCTGTTTTTCGGGCTGCGCGCCTTGTGCTTTGTGTCTGATTAATCAAAAGGTAATGACATGACATTGACGACAATAGAGGGCTCACAGCCTGTTTATCCGGACCTCAAGGGTAAGGTTGTGCTGATTTCGGGCGGGGCTTCGGGGATTGGTGAGGCCATGGTTCGGGCCTTCGCCGGGCAGGGGGCGAGGGTGGCGTTTGTCGACATGGCGCGTGAGGCCGGTGAACGGCTTGAAGCGCACTTGAGCGCGGCGGGACATGACGTCAGTTTTACCTGCTGCGATATCACCCGGGTCGAGGCTTATCAGCAAGCCATCAGGGCTTTCCAGGAGACTCTGGGGCCGATCACGGTGTTGATCAACAATGCCGCAAATGATGTGCGGCACACAGTTGAGAGTGTTGACTCAGAGCGTTTCGACCAGATGGTGTCAGTCAACCTCAAGCATGCCTTCTTTGCGGTTCAGGCCGTGGCGCCGATGATGAGGGCTGCTGGCGGAGGGTCGATTATCAACCTCGGTTCCATTGGCTGGATGACCGGTTCGAGCGGCTATCCGGTGTATGCCGCAAGCAAGGCTGCGACACATGGGATGAGCAAGGCGCTGGCCCGTGAGTTGGGGCCGGACCGCATTCGGGTCAATACGCTGGTGCCGGGCTGGGTCATGACCGAGAAGCAACTTTCGTTGTGGGTGGATGAGGCGGCCAGGGCGCTGATCGAACGAAGCCAGTGCCTGCCCGGAGCGCTGGAACCGGTACATATCGCCAATATGGCGCTGTTCCTGGCCTCCAGTGCATCGGCGATGTGCACCTCGCAGAACTTCATTGTTGATGGTGGTTGGGTGTAAAGGTCGGTGCAGCCGCGCTATGCCTGATGACTGTGGGAACCCGCTTGCCGGCAGGCGGCTCCCACAGGGATTGAGGTCTGCCTGCTTGTTGTCAGAACCAGGTTTCCATCTGCACCCCGAGTTGCCAGACCCCGCCGGACTTGAAGCCTTTCTGGCCGAAATCATCGCTGTCGGAGTAGCCATCCAGCGCCTTTGACCAGTCCATATAGGTGGCGAACAAGCGCAGTTCCGGGCGGGTGAAGAAGTCACCGACTTCGGGTTTGAAGGTCGGCGCTATGGTGAACTTCCAGAAGTCCCCGCTCACCGCCTGACGCGAAGAATAACCCTGTGGATCGAGGTCCATTGCCTGCCAGCTGAGTTCGTAGACCATTTCAAAATTCTGTGCCAGTTCGTTGGCAAGCCGCAGGTTGAGGGTCACCCAGCGATAGTCGTCACCCGGCACATAGCGGTTTTTACTGTGTTCGGCGACCAGGGCCGGGGCGATGCGCCAGTCGGAATTGAGGTGCGTTTGACCATAGGCCACCAGGCGCATTGCTTCGGCCTGATCAAGTAATTCACCGTCCGAACCCACGCTTTTGATTTCTGCTCCCAGGCCCTTGCCATAAAACACGGCGGTCTTGAACATGCCTTCACGGCCGAAAAAGTCCGGCTGATGATAAGCAAGCATGGCGTGGGTGCCGCTTTCTGCCGGTGTGTAGCCGGCCTTGTTGCGCCGCGTCAGGTTGCCAGCCGCGTCCTGTACCTTCAGGCGGTCATTGTTCTGCCGCGATTCGATGCCGTTGAGCATGACTTGCCAGCGGCCATCGTCGAAGAACTGATTAAGGGTGGCGATGTAGCTTCTGATGTCCTTGTCGTTATCGGTGTTGAGGTCGCCGAAGGTGCGACTGATCACCGAGGCATTTATGCGCCAGTCTTCGCTCAGGCGCACGTCATAAATACCGCCACCGGTACCGGCCACGGACACCACGTCGAAATCCAGCCAGTGGATATCGAAGTTGTCCCGGTCGTAGCGCTTGCCTGCCCACAGTTTTGCATCGCGAAACATCGTGCTGTCCTGGAACGAGGCCAGATTGTCGAGCTGGGAGTAGGCCTGGCGCACGTTGAATTCGCTGTCTTCGGCAGTCCAGTCGTTAGGGTTTTCGACCCCGTCGGCGATGGTGGCAACGAACGTGGACCGGGTGCCGTTGCTGGCGTACATCTCCTTGCTCAGGCTCAAGCCTATGTAGGTATCGACCTCGGTACCAAGCCGGCCAATGGCGCCGCCTACCGAACCGGCCGGGGTCATGTAGGCACTGCCATGACCGGCACCGGCCGCCTGGTTGATGATCGTGCCGGAGCGGGCATAGGCGGTGTACGAGAAGCCATCGTTCAAGCTGGCTGCAGGGGCGGTCAGCGTTGCAGGTGCTGCCGGGGGCGGCGCCGGGTTCGCTGCAATCAGCCCGGTGTTATCGCCGGCAGGTGCCCGGGGTTTGCCCGTGACCTGCCTGTTGAGCTGTTCAAGCTGGTCGCGCAATACCCTGGCATCGCTCTCGGCCGTCGAAGCCCGTGCTTCGGCAGCAGCAGTCCTGGCCTCCAGCCTGGCGAGACGCTCCTCGATACTGGGCGGGGCTGCCGCCATAAGCGGGGTGGCCGCGACGAGCAGGCACAAGCCTGCCCAGGGACGCAGGGCAACTAAGTCCATTGATAAGCCTCTTATTATTGTTTTTTCAGGGTTGCACCCAGTTGCCGGGCCAGGGTTTCATGCGCCGGACAGCTGTTCTGGTAACGTTAACACAACTCGCTTCAACAGGGCATGCCACAGCACTGAAAAGCCGGGCAATCAGGGTTCGGGGGCGAGGTTTTTTTCGGGTGCTCAAGATGGCGGGCAGGGCGCAAGACGGATCGGCAGGCATTTGCGCCACCACAGGCTTGCTGTCATGCTCCTGCCGGTTATGACCCATGCACCGAGAATCACACAAGGGCAGTTGTAAATGGCTTCGGTTAAAGATGTTGCGCGGTTGGCAGGGGTCTCCCTGATGACAGTATCCAGGGCGATCAACACCCCGCAAAAGCTCAACGCCGACACCCTGGCGAAGGTTCGCCAGGCCATCGAGGCGCTGGGCTATGTGCCCAGCGAGTCTGCGCGCAAGATCCGCGGTGGCCACTCCAGCAGCAAGACCATAGGCGTGTTCGCCCTCGACACGGCGACCACGCCGTTTGCCGTGGACATGCTGCTCTCGCTGGAGCGTACCGCGCGGGACAACGGCTGGAGCGTGTTTATCATCAACGTCTTCGAAACCCCGCCCAACCAGCAGACCATCGACCTGATGCTGTCCCATCGACCGGACGGGATCGTCTTCAGCGCCATGCAACTGCGTGAGCTGGACATCCCCGAAGTGCTGCGCAATTACCCCTTGGTACTGAGCAACTGCATGAGCAGCAGCCCGGGCGTGGCGTGCTATGTCTCCGATGATGAAGACGGCCAGTATCAAGCCGTACGCCGGGCCCTGCAAAAGGGCTATCGCCGCCCGTTGTGCATCAACCTGCCGCGCAACAGCATGGCCTGGGGGTTACGCCAGCAAGGCTTGTCCCGTGCCCTGATGGAGGCCGATATTCCTCTGGACAGCGTCCTGCAATATGACCTGTCGACAGATGATGGCTATGACGAAACCATTACCGAACTCAAACGCCAGCTGGCTGAGTCCCCGGCCGGGCCGGGCTTTGACCTGCTGATATGTGGCAATGACCGTATTGCCCTGATCGCTTACCAGTTTTTGCTCGGCCAGGGCCTGAAGATACCGGGTGATGTTGCCGTGCTGGGTTTCGACAATATGGTGGGCGTTGCAGAGCTGTTTTATCCGCCGTTGACCACTGTCCAACTGCCCTATTACGAGATGGGCTGCCGCGCCGCCCTGCACCTGATCGAAAACCGGGACGAGCCCTTCACCCACAAGGTGAAATGCCCGGTTATTGAGCGTATGTCGCTGTAACCGGTATCGATACGGGACGGGCCTGGCTGGCCATCTCAAGCGTGAGCCCGAATCGGGTGCAGAACGCTTTGCGGCCCTTGGGGGTTAATGCGAGTACCCGGCTATCAAGGTCCTGGGTGACCCATTTGCGGTCGATGAACAGTTGCAAAAAAGCAGCGCCCAGGGCACCGGCCAGATGCGGACGGCGCATGCTCCAGTCCAGGCATGGACACGCAAGGCGACGCCGCTGCGCCTTGATGGCGGTTATCTCAAGCCCGAGTTCCTTCATTGCATTTTCCCCGGCCGGGGTCAGTTGATACGTGTTGCTGGCGTCCAGGCCCGGCGTTAACCAGCCTGAGTCAATGAGATGGTCGTGGAACTGCACGCCCAATGTGCCTGCCATGTGGTCATAGCAGGTCCGCGCGAACTGCAATCTGTCAGGGGTGGTGGGGACAAAGGCTGGCGCGGCGTTCTGGCTGATCACCATCAGTGCTTCAAGTGCCTGGGCGACATGCGCGTCTGCCAGGCTGTAGTAGCGATGCCGGCCCTGTATGTACAGCGTGATCAGCCCATCCTCTTTGAGCCGGGTCAAATGCGCGCTGGCGGTGGACGGGCTGACGTTGGCGATGACGGCCATTTCCGTGCTGGTACGGGCGTGGCCATCCATCAGTGAACACAGCATTTTTGTCCGTGCCGGTTCGGCGATGGCACCCGCGATCCGGGACAAGGATGTTTCACTGTCGAGGCAATCCATATTTCGCTCCTGAGCGAATCGTGGGCACTGAAGATGTTCGATAGTAGCGCTTCTTTGTGAACAGGACTTGCACAATGACGCCGTTTCAAGCCGCCACACATCCCGATCCGTACGGTTACTACCAGCAGCTCAGGCAGCACAGCGAGCTGTGGTTTGACCCTGGGCTCGGGCTATGGATTGCGAGCAGTGCCCGGGCCGTGGAGGCCATTGCGACCCACCCCGATTGCCTGGTTCGACCACCGGGTGAGCCCGTGCCTTGTGCCATTGCTCATGGCTCGGCCGGGCAGGTTTTCGGTCATTTGATGCGGATGAACGAAGGGGAGCGGCATCGATGCCCCAGGCGTGTCATTGCACCTGTCCTGGCCTCAATAGGGGCCGCCAGTATCGCGCACAGCGTGATGCGTCTGTTCGACTCGCCCGGTGACCCGTTCGAAGAGCTGAATGCGCTGATCTTCACCTTGCCCGTGTCGGTTGTCGCGGATTTGCTGGGTTTCGCTTGCGGCCAATTGCAGGAAGTCGCCGAGCGCACCCGGGATTTTGTCGCCTGCCTTTCACCGTTGAGCGATGAAGCGCAATTGCACGCCGCTGACGTCGCCGCTGTCAGGCTTGGCGACTTGTTCAATGGGTTGCTCAGCAGTGAGGGCAAGGAACGCGGTGTTCTGGATCACATCTATAGCCAGCATCAGTCAGGCGACTGGCCGGACCGTGATGCCTTGATTGCCAACGTGATCGGCCTGTTATCACAGACCTGTGAGGCCAGCGCAGGCTTGATCGGCAACACCTTGGTCGCTTTGCAGCAGCAACCCGGCCTGCTGCAAAGCGTGCGGCAGGCACCGCAGCGGGCGGTCGAGCTGGTAGCCGAAGTGGCGCGGCATGACTCGCCGGTGCAGAACACCCGACGGTTTGTGGCAGCGCGATGCACGGTAGGCGATCGCGTTTTGGCGGCGGGGGATACCGTTCTGTTGTTATTGGCCAGCGCCAACAGGGACCCGTGGGCCAATCCCGACCCCGACAGTTTCCAGCTCGACAGACCTGCGCGGCGAACCTTCAGTTTTGGCTACGCACGGCATGAGTGCCCTGGTCAGCAACTTGCGCTGAGTATCGCGTCGCATGCCATTCAGGCATTGCTGCGCCGACAGCCCGCATTCAGTGCAGATGCATTGCAGTGGCGTTACCTGCCTTCACTGAATGGCCGGATTCCGCGTTTTTATCATCAGGAGCACACGCAATGATCGCCGTCATTTTTGAAGCCTGGCCACACGAAGCGCAGTACCAGCGTTATCTCGACCTTGCGGGTGAGCTCAAACCCTTGCTGGCTGAAGTGGATGGTTTTATTTCCATTGAACGTTTTCAAAGCCTCAGTGAGCCCACAAAACTGCTGTCGTTATCATTTTGGCGCGACGAGGCGGCCATCGGGGAGTGGCGGCGCATCGAGTTGCACCGCACAGCCCAGTCAGCAGGGCGAAAGGAAATATTCGATGACTATCACCTTCGCATCGCCCAGGTTGTGCGTGACTACAGCCTTGAGGATCGTGCTCAAGCACCCACCGACAGCAGGCGGATTCACGAGTGAAGCACTTAGGGTCAATTACCCGGGGTGCGAGCCTGATGGTGTGTGGGGAGGGCGTCCACCCTGTCATTGCTGAATGTCGGCCTCGACCAGTTTGGCGAGCAGCACCAGCGATTCTTGCCAGCCAAGATAGCAAGCCTGCACCGGGATCATTTCGGGTATGCCTTCTTGCACAATCGTTAACTCGACACCGCAGAACACCTCGCGCAGAGAGACCGTTGTGTGCATGACGCCCGGCAGGTTCGGGTCATCGAACGTGTCCGTGTACCGAATACGCTCATGGGGCACCAGTTCAATATATTCCCCGGCGAACGCGTGGTTCTGGCCCGTACTGAAATTGGTAAACGACATTCTGTAATCGCCACCGGCCCTGGCATCCAGATGATGGATCTTGCCGGTAAAGCCGTTCGGGGGTAGCCATTTGACCAGGGCATCGGCATCCAGGAATGCGCGGTAGACGCGCTCTGGCGGGGCTTTGATAACACGGTGAAGACGGAGGGTGTGGGTGGGCATGATTGCACCTCAAAGCAGAGGGTGGCTCGCTGAAAACTCACGGGTAGAGCGTAGAAGACCTGCCACACGCTGCACGGCCCGTTGACCAGCGGCGGGTGCATAAACAGGGTGTGGGGTTCAATTAATTGTGCTTATACCTTAAGTAGGGTTGCCTGCCGCCCGGGTTTGAAATGAGGTGTTTTGCGGCGTTTGCTACACCTTAAGCATTAGCTTTCGGGCCGTGTAGAGCGTTAGTTGGATAGCGTTAATACCAAGTTGTGAATTGTGAGTTAGAGCCTGCGGCGTTGATATGTCTGATCGCAAGGAATGTACCTCTGACGTCAGGGCAGAGGTCTTTGAGCTCAGGCGTTACAGACGCAGGGAACTGATCATGAACACTCAATTGTGGTTGAAAACAAGTACGGCTTTATTGTTGGTAATGACCGTTAGCCTCGCCGGGTGCCATAGCGGCGGTGGTGGACACAGAAGCAGCGTTGCGAGTACTCCGCCCGTTGATCCTGTGACTCCGGTGGATCCTGTGACCCCGGTAGATCCGGTAGATCCAGTTAATCCCGGCGCCGGCAAAACACCTTTGGTGACAGGCGAGGTACTGGGTCAGGTCGGCACTGCCGTGGGCGGTGTTGGCGGCGTGGTCAGCGGTGTGGGCGAAACCTTGACCAAGGTCCCGGTGGTCGGGGCAGCCGGTGGGCTGGTGGTCAATACCGGCAATGCCGTGACCTCCATTACCGATGGGGTGACCCATGGTCTGGGGTCACTGGGCACAGACAAGAACTCGCTGGGCATCACCGTGGCCGGTGTCACCCATGGGGTCAGTGACGTCGGCAAAGGTGTTTCGTCACTCGGCACGGGTGTCAGCACGTTACTGGACAAAACGCCGATCAGTCAGGTCCCGCTGGTAGGCGGCGTGGTGGGTAAAGTCACCGGCACTGCTGGCGGGCTGGTGGACAAGGTTGGTACCACCGTGACCATGCTGGGCAACACCTTGACCACCAACGTGACCAGCGGCGCGCTGGGTAACGTGACCGGCGGCGTGAATGACAAGGTGGTCGTGCCCGTGATCTCGTTGGTCGAAAACGTGACCGGTAAAGTGGGCACCACCACGGGCCTCGGGGCACCTGTGGATGGTCTGCTGAAAAAAGTCGGCGGTACGGTAGGTGGGCTGGGTGACAAAGTGGCAGGCACCGGGAATAACCCGGTTACCCATCTGGTGGGTGATGTGCTTGGCGGTGTAGGTGGCGCAGTGGGTAAAACCGGTGGCTACCTGAATCCGCCTGCAGGTTCCGGTTCCGGCGCGGGCGGTCTCGGCGGCTTGCTGGGGGTGGGTGGTACTGGCAGCGGCACCGGCGGCCTGCTGGGTCTGGGTGGTACTGGCAGCGGCACCGGTGGCTTGCTGGGTCTGGGCGGTACTGGCAGCGGCACCGGTGGTCTGCTGGGCCTGGGCGGTACTGGCTCTGGCACCGGTGGTCTGCTGGGTCCTGTAACGGGCGGTTTGGCCAGTGTGGGCGGGACCGGCGGTTCGGCAGGCGGCCAGGGCAACACCGGCACCGCCACTGGCGGCTTGGGTGGCCTGGGCGGTTTGCTTGGCGGGCTGGGGAACCTGGGCAAGAAAAACTAATTTGACACCTACACAACGCTACACACGGTTTCGTGTCACCCAGGCTCAGTCCTGGGTGACACGATCACTGTGTTGAAGTTGAACTTCGCACCTCGTTGTCCACGGAATTGTTCAATAACCCGTATCGACAAACTTCTGAGCGTGCTTGGTACTGGTCTCCCAGATACGTTTGATTACGTCACCACCTATGGTTAGGCGGATCTCGAGGGTCACAAATCGAGCTGCGACGCACTGTGCCTGCAGCGCTTGCGCGAGGCGGGTGCAGTGGTGCGCGCTAAACGCTGGACGATCACGAAGCTTTTCTGGAGTACTGGCTATTAACCGTCCGTTGCGTTGCTTTTAAGCTGGCTTCACTGATTTGAGCCAGCCTCTGAAGGACGCAAGCATGAAAAAGCTGCAGAACAAAATCGCACTGGTGACCGGAGCCTCAAAAGGAATTGGCGCAGCAATTGCCAGGCAATTGGCCAGGGATGGCGCAACCGTGATCGTCAACTATGCCCACAGCCGCGAGGATGCCGACCGGGTGGTCTCGCAGATTGTGCAGACTGGCGCAAAGGCCTGTGCGGTTCAGGCGGATGTTTCCAACAAGTCTGAAGTCAAGACGCTGTTCAAGACCATTGCCGGCAAATTCGGTCATATCGATATTCTGGTCAACAATGCCGGTGTTTACGCCACCAGCGCTCTGGCCGATATCACCGAGCACGAGTTTCACCGCCAGTTCGACCTCAATGTGCTGGGCCTGATCCAATGTACCCAGGCCGCGGTCGAGGTGTTCAATCCTGCGGGCGGCAGCATTATCAATATCAGCTCCAGCGTCACCTCCTTTACACCTGCCAATTCTGCGGTCTACACCGCCTCCAAGGGGGCGGTTGACGCCATCACCCGTACCCTGGCCAATGAATTGGGGCCCAAAAAAATCCGGGTCAACTCGGTCAACCCGGGGTTGGTGGAGACTGAGGGCGTGCACGCGAGCGGATTTTTTGAAGACGCCTTTCGCCAGAAAATCGAGGCCATTACGCCCTTGGGCCGCATCGGTCAGCCTGAGGATATCGCCCCGGCTGTGGCCTTTCTGGCGTCGGGAGATGCGGGCTGGATCACCGGTGAGATACTCGTGATCGGCGGTGGGCTGCACTGATTGCGGGCTGATTGCTCACGGACATAATTGCGGGGCGATTGCAGCATGACGCGCTTGAATGCGGTGCTGAAAGCGCTCTCTGACTCATAGCCCAACGAAAACGCGATGGTTGCTACTGAGTCACCGGTGTTTTGCAGGCGATCACTGGCCAGCAACATGCGCCAGCAGGTCAGGTATTCCATGGGTGCCACACCGACTACCTGCTTGAAACGCAAGGCAAAGGCCGAGCGTGACAGGGTTGCCTGTTGCGCCAGCTGCTGGACGGTCCAGCGGCAGGCCGGGTCGCCATGCATCGCGCTCAGGGCGCGGCTGAGATTGCGATCGGCCAGACCATGAAACCAGCCGCTGCCGCTGCTGCCCAGGATTGCAAGATGGGTGCGCAGGACTTCCAGCAACATGATATGCGCCAGATGCTCAGTCATCAGCGATCGGCCAGGGCGTTGCTGGTGCAATTCCGAGGTGAACCGTTCAAGGGCCCAGCGCAGGATCGACGCCTGTGGTTCGTTGCCTTGCACATAAACCAGCGAGGGCAGAGAGCTGAGCAGTAACCGGGCAGGAGTGCCGGTGAAGTCAAAGCGGCCACCGACCAGCAGAACGTCATCGCCACCATGACTGAACACCAGTTCATCTGCCGCGAGCGTTTGAAAGTGACCTTCTGAAGCCATGACCGGCTGTGACATATCGCTGTAGAGCGTGAATGGCATGCCTTGGGTCATGAGGAAGCAGTCGCCTTGAGCAAGTTGCAGGGGCTGCTGTTCACCCTGCACATGCAGCCAGCACTGGCCCTTAATCACGGCGGTGAATTTGATGCCATCTCTTTGGGGAAAGTTGAACGCCCAGTCGCCTCCCAGTGTGAGCGTGGCGCAGTGGTAATTACGAATTCTCAATAAAGCCAGGACGTCGGACAGAGGATCCATGCTTCACCTTTCAGGACGTTTGACAAAGTAATTAGCGCTTTATAGCAGAGTTAATCCAGTTTTCAGGTTTAAAGATGAGGTTTTTGCATGCGAGTTGAGTTCGATAAACATTATGGGCCGCTGATCAATGGTGTTTTTGAAGCGGATGCCCAAGAGCGGTCCTTTGCTGCTGTCGACCCCGCGACCGGTCATCATCTGGCGCATATCCGTTATTGCGATGAAGCGGATGTCGATCGGGCGGTGAAGGCTGCCCACATAGCGTTTCCAGCCTGGCGTGCGCTTGGTCAACAGAAACGCGCTCGTCTGGTTAACCTGTTGGCGGACGAAATCGAGGCGCATAGCGAACGCCTCGCAATGATTGATGCCCATGACGTGGGCCGGTGTATCAGCGAAGTGCGCAAGGACTATCTGACTGCGGTTCGCCACTACCGGTATTTCGCATCGGTGATCATGGCTCATGAAGACAGCGGACGTGAGATCGAAGGTGGTTACAGCATCGCAAAACGAGAGCCGCTAGGGGTTTGCGGGCAGATCATCCCATGGAATGCGCCGGCGATCATGGCTGCGTTCAAGCTCGCACCAGCGTTGGTGGCGGGCAATACGGTGGTGTTGAAACCGGATGAAAACGCCTCCTTGTCGACCCTTGAATTGGGCAAGTTGATCAACAGGATTTTCCCCGGCGGCGTTGTGAATATGGTTACCGGGCGGGGTGAAACAGTGGGTTCAGCGCTGAGCGAACATCCTCTGATCAGAAAGCTGTCGTTCACCGGCAGTACCGAAGTGGGCAGGATCGTTGCCGGGGTGGCTGCCAGGCGCCTTGTGCCCTCGACCCTTGAGCTGGGAGGCAAGAGCGCCAATATCGTGTTCCCTGATATTGAGGACATTGATGCGGTGGTCGATAATGCTACGTTTGCCGCCATTCATAACAACGGGCAATCCTGCCTGGCTGGTACCCGATTGTTCGTGCATGCGGACATTGCCACCGTTTTCCGGGAAAAGCTGATTGCTTCGTTCAATCGCGTGAAAGTGGGCTCCCCGCTGGCAGAGGATTCTCGGGTGAGCTGCCTGGTCAGCGCCCGTCAAGGTCAGCGCGTTCTGGAATACATAGGGCAGGGTGTGAAAGAGGGTGCCGAGTTGCTCGCAGGTGGTGAGCGGGTTGCCATTCAGGGATGCGAGCAAGGCTACTTTATCCAGCCCACACTACTGTTGGCTCGCAATGAGATGCGGATTTGCCAGGAGGAAATTTTCGGGCCGGTTTTATCGATGATCGTGTGGGACGATTATGAGTCCATGATTGCTCAGGCCAATGACAGCGAATATGGGCTGGCTGCGGGTATTTATACCGGCAACCTCAAGCATGCCATGCAGACGGCTTCGCGGCTGGAGGCAGGGTCGGTCTGGATCAATCGCTACTCGAATATCACCGATGGCACCGCATTTGGCGGGTATAAAAATAGCGGCATCGGCAGGGAGTTCTGCCGGGAAACGCTGAATGCTTATACCCAGGTCAAGACCATTACGGTGCAGGCACAAGTGCCCGCAGTTTGGTTTTCACCGGTATGATTTTGAACTGACGTTGAAGCCCTTGAGCATCCCGGATGCTATGGGGGCTCAAGCGTGAAGTCCTGCCCGCCATTTCGCTTCTGGCTGGACTGGATGACCTGCCGGGTCTGGCTCAGAGCCCGGCGCAGGTTTAAGCGCTCGGTGAGGCAATCAAATGTCCATGACCATTTCGTGCCAAGCCATGCCGCCATGGTCAGACGGCGAGGGCTGAACGTACTGGTAACCCAGCTTTGCATACAGCGCGACATGCTGTTCTTTGCACATCAGGTGGATGGTTTTTTTGCCCAGACGCTGCATCTGCTCGACAAACCTGCGCATCAGCAGCGTTGAAAAGCCCTTGCCCTGATGCTCAGGCGATACAACGACGGACATGATCACCACATTGGGCGCCGATGGATCGTGGCCCATCAGCTCTTTGAATTCTTCGTCCGACATGACGACGTTGTGGGCGCAACCGCTATTGATGAAGCCCGCTATCTCGCCACCCTGCTCGAGGATGAGGAAGCCTTGCGGGTAACCGGCAATCCGGGTGCGGATTTTCTCAAGCGTAGCGGCTTCGTCGCCTTCATAGGCGCTGGTTTCTATCTGGTAACAACGCTCGGCATCCTTGAGCGTTGGCTGCCTGAATGTGATCTCGGTCATGGGATTCCTAGCGCAGTGCGTAGACGTGGGCATCAATCAGCGAGCCATTCCCCAAGGTTACCTGGGTCAGGACACGTTGATATTCAGCCCCTTCAAAATCGTCAAGGGCCTGCCAGTGCATGGGGAAGTTCCCGGAGCAGAACACGTGGCCGTGAATTTCATCGCCATCTTCAGCAATCACCAACCCCGGGAACCCCATCTCTGCGCCCCAGCCGGCCTGAACCAGGCGGCCTTTTAGCGAGGCGGGCTCCCATGTGCCACCGATGTTGGTCATTACATGCTCATTTGGCCCGCCCGGGCCCAGGGTTCCATAAACGAATAGACGCTCCACGTTTGCTCCTTTCATTCAAAAGTGCGGGAGCGTGACTGATGGGCAGGCTTCAGGGCAATCAGAAAATAAGCGATCAGTGAATGCAGTCTCCAATGGTGATGTCCCGCTGTTCGGAGGTAGATCATGTCGCGACGGCGTTAAACATCGGAACGCCGACCAGCACAGTTAAGGTCGCCCTTGGTAGTGCGGATAGTCATGCAAACTGAAACCGCCATTGAATCGGGCGTGAGTGGTATTGCACAGGTGGATGATGGCGTCGATGGCACCTCGCAAGAATGCTGATTGCCATCTCGACCCTGGGCTTTCTCACCAAACCCCGGATCTACCCGCTTGCCGATATCCCGCAGGCGGGCCCAGTGATCCACAATGGCAGGTGTTTCATCCAGGCTGCTGACGAACATCCACAGGTAAGTCATGACCGCATACACGTGCCCGGCTTTTACAGCCGGTGACAGGGCCAGTTGACTGATGGCGATCACGAACAGGATGGCCGAAATCACGCCCACAAACAGATAGGCCGATGCCTCGCGGTCCGAGAGCCAGATCCGCAGCTTCGAAAGCAGTTGGTAATGGCGTTGCAGCGTTTTCGCACCGACGCTCTGTACCAGGCCGATCTCTTGTTCCAGCCGGTCGTTGAGCCGTTCGTACAGTTCCTGATTGCGCCGGGAAAAACGCGGCAGCAGTGCTGCGCACACCAGCAACACCGCCAGGCACGCCAGGCCGACCCACAGCTGGATCACCAGCAACATCACGGCAGCACCAATCACGGACAGCAGCGCGGTGGCGATGGTCGGGATGTGCTTCTCGAAGAAATCCACGAAGTCGCGCGCAAGGACCACCCGTGCCGCAGCCACGGCGTCAGTCTGGTTTTGCAGGCGCTGATTGAGGATCACCGGCACCGCCAGATCCGCATAAATGCGCGTGAAGGTTCGGGTATCCAGCGCCCGGCGCGCAGCCCCCACAATCCAGAATGCCAGCACCACCACGGCGTAAAGCAGTGCACTGCTCACATCGCCGCGAATGATCGAGTCCACCGCAAAGCCGGCAAACAGGGGGTAGGCCAACAGCAGCGCATTCTCCAGCCCCACCAGCGACAGGGTGAAAAACAGTTTGCCGGGGTAGGTTCTGGCAATGCCTTTGAGGGTTTGGCTGGCCGATTGTGGTTCGGACGTTTTACCGGGTTCGATCAGGATGTGTGGCGTGACGACTGGCATGGGTACACCGAATGGAAGATAAGCGCTATTATTGAGCGACTGCTCAATTATCTTTGAGCGACCGCTCAATAAGCAAGCGCCGTTTATCAGCCTTGCGCCACGGGGTTGTTTCCACATGTCGCGTATCGACCGTAAAGACCAGATCCTCACCGCCGCCCTGGAGCTGTTTCGCACCAAGGGTTTTGCCGATGTCTCTACCCGCGATCTGGCGGAACACGCAGGGTTGTCCCGCAGCCACATCTACCATTACTTCGCTGACTGGAAGGAACTGCGCCGCGAAGCCTTTGTGCGTTTTGCCGATGAGCAGCTGGCAGACATCTACACGCCGTTACAGCACTTGCCGCCTCAAGAGGCGCTGGTGGGTTTCCTGACAGCCTGCCTGCCGGCCTCTGCCGACGATGGTTGGGCGCTCTGGCTGGATGCCTGGGATGAAGCGATGCATGACGCTGATCTGGCGACGGCGTACCTGAGCGTCAACGCCCAGTGGAATGCCATGCTGGGCGAGATCATTGAGCGTGGGGTTACGGCGCAGGTTTTTGCGTGCGCGAGCCCGACACGGGCCGCACGACAAATCTTCGCCCAGGCGATGGGGTATGCCGACGATCTGCTGTTGCAGCCTTCTGGCGAAGCGGCTGGCGCGGCGCTGGATGAGGTGCTGGAGGTGGCGGGGTTGCTGTTGGGGCGCAGCTGATCAGGGGGGCAGAGGCTGTCCGGATCCCCAAAAAGCACCTCGCTAGGGCTCTGGTACGAATTTTTAATGACTACAATCCGAAGACATGCCCCCCATTGAGCCCCTGCGCGAGTCAAGTACACGAGCGATAGTGAACGGGAATCCTGGTTCAATTCAGCATGTAGGACTGATGCGGCTGCGAATAGTGCAGAAGGGTTCTAGTTGCGACCGAAGAGGTTGCGCTGGACCTGTAACAGGTGAGCTTCAATCAGATCGCGTGAGAGCTTCTCGTCGCGGTCGCGCAGGGCATCGACAATTGCACGATGTTGCACTTCGTACTGACTGCGCCGCTCCGGGGTCAACGAGTTTTTCTTCAGGCGACCCCATTCACCTTCCTCACGGATTTGCGTGGTGAGCTCAAGGATTTTCAAAAAGAGGCTATTGTGAGTGGCTTCAGCAAAGGCCTGGTGGAGAGCGCCATCCCAATGCTCGAATTCCTCAATGGTCGTGGCGGCTTCTGATCGGATAATGCACTCGTCCATCTTCTCGAAGTCCGTTGCCGTGGCATACCGGACAATCAGGTTGGGCATCTGGGTTTCGATCAGAAGACGTGCCTCCATCAACTCGGCAGGGCTTGTTTGAACAGCTGAGGCGCGGTGTTCAACAGCGGGGGCTACCAAGCGCACATTGTCTGCAACGAAGGTGCCGCTGCCCACGGATTGAGTAATCAGCCCCATTTCTTTTAGGTTGGAAAGTACACGTCTGACAGAACCTCTGGAAGCCTGGAAGGACTCACTCAGTTCTCGTTCTGCGGGCAGCTTTTGCCCCGCGGCAAGTCGGCCGCTCTCGATCTCTTCGACGAGGTATTTGGCCAAGCTCCGTGCGCCATCTGCACGTACGGACTTTTGAGCCACTGCTTCACTCACGCTGAAAGCCTTTTATTAAGGAGGATTAAGGGTGTGTAGGAGTGAAAGGTATACCAATTGGTCTAAGGCTGCAAAAAAATGGTTGCAATGGTTCTTTTGTGGTCCTATATTCGGTTCAAGTTGAACCAAAAATAGACCAAAATAGGACCAATAACAATGAAGCTTGCAACCATTGAAAACGCCGCCGGCGAACTGTCTGTTGTACTCGTGAATAGCGAATCTGAAAGATTTTGGCCTGTTTCCGAGCTGATTTCCGGCTTCTCGGGTGACATGAACCAATTGGTACTACAGTGGGATCAGCTGAAGTCTGATCTGGTGCCGAGCGGTGAGGGTCAGTCGCTGGAAGGCGTGACACTCAAGGCGCCCCTGCTGCCGCGTCGCAACCTGTTTTGCGTGGGTAAGAATTATCACGAGCACGCAGCCGAATTCAGCAAGTCCGGTTTCGACCACAGCGCAAAAGACGGTGAAATTGCACCAGAATTTCCGGTGGTCTTCACCAAAACTCCCGACACCGTCATTGCCACAGGCGACAAAATTCCACGTCACGCCGATGTAACGGATCAACTCGACTACGAAGCTGAATTCGCCGTGATCATCGGTAAAGGCGGCCTTGGCATCAGCAAGGCGGACGCCTACGCTCACGTATTTGGCTACACCATTGTCAACGACATGACCGCCCGTGACCTGCAGAAGAACCACCGCCAATGGTTCTTGGGCAAATCACTCGACGGCTTTGCGCCGATGGGCCCATGGATTTCCACGCCCGACGAAGTCAATGTCGCGGATGCCTCCATTCAGTGCTGGGTCAATGGTGAGCTACGCCAGAACTCCAACATCGGCCAGCTGATTTTCGACATTCCACACCTGATTGAAACCATTTCCGCCGGCATCGAGCTCAAACCAGGTGACGTGATCGTGACCGGCACCCCAGTGGGCGTGGGCATCGGCTTTACGCCGCCGCGCTTCTTGCAGTCGGGCGATGTCGTTCGCATCGAAATCGTCGGCATCGGCGCTCTGGAGAATGAGGTGGCAGAGTGACTACCCAGATCCTGAACGGCATTGCCGTCGAGGTTTCAGGGGAAGGCGATCCACTGCTGTGCATTCACGGCTTGGGCGGTTCTTCGAATACCTGGACCCCAGTTCTGCCAGCCTTTGACGGCTTCAAGGTTATTCGCTTCGACCTGCCAGGCAGCGGGCGCTCCGCGCTGGCCAGTAAGCCGCTCTCGATTGAGCTGTATGTGCAGACGGTTGAACACGTGCTTGAAGCGTTGGGCGTCGACAAAGTTCACGTCGTCGCCCACTCGATGGGCACCATCGTAGCCGCCCACTTCGCTGCACGGCACCCCGCCCGGGTGAACAGCATGGCGCTGTTCGGTCCGCTGCTGGCTCCACCGGATGCGGGCCGCCCAGGTATTCAGGCCCGTGCCGATCTGGCCCGTAGTGGTGGAGTAGAGGCGATGCAGGACATTGCCGATGCGATCGTAAAAGGTGCCACCGCCCAGCAAACCAAAGACAGCCAGCCTGCCGTTGTCGCTTTGGTGCGTGAATGCATCATGCGTCAGCCTGCCGAGGGCTACAGTCAGAGTTGTGAGGCGCTGTCGAAAGCCCAACCCGCCACAGTGGAAAACATCATTGCGCCGGTGCTGCTGGTGACCGGCGATCAGGATGGCGTGGCTCCCGGGCCGGCTGTCAAAGCCTTTACCGAGCGCCTGGCCAAGGGGCGCATGGTGACGTTTGACGAATGCGGGCATTGGACGACCTTCGAAAAGCCCGTGCAGTGCATCGCCGAGCTCAAGCAGTTCTACCAGTCTATTGCGTGAGCTTCATGGCAGTCGGCCTTCGCCTGAAGCCGGCCGCCATGATTTAAGCAGGAGTGTTTCTACAGCCGCCAACGCGTTCAGGCGCTGTGTATCCCTGATAAAAGATTTCGGAGAATTCAGATGCATAACAATAAGATTGCATTCACGAATGTCACCATTTTCGACGCAAGCGGTGACAAGCCTTACAAAGGCAGCGTGCTGGTTGAGGACAATCGCATCAAACGCATTGTTCGCGGCACCGCGAAGCTGCACGACCTCGATGCGCAAACCATCGATGGTAAGGGCGCGTTTCTGATGCCCGGCATGACCGAAGCCCACACCCACTTCTCGTGGAATGACCAACCTTCCCTGGCCGCCATTCAAATGATGCCGCCTGAAGAACACATCCTCTGGTGCGTCGGCGTCGCCAAGCGCTACCTCGATATGGGCTGGACATCCTGCATCGGTGCAGCTGCGGCGAAAGCGCGGCTGGACGTTGTGCTGCGTAACGCGATCAACTCGGGTCAATTTCCAGGCCCGCGCTATCTTGCCGGCAGTCAGGAAGTGTCGACCATCGGCGCGCTGGGCGACAATACCCTGCCGCACCTGCCTTTTCCCGAATTGAACTTCGGCGCCCTGTGCTGCGGCCCGGAAGAGATTCGCAAGACCGTCCGAACTTTCATCAAGTACGGCGTCGATCACCTGAAGATCAATCTTTCCGGCGAATACATTGCCGGTATTGCGGCAGAAACCTCGCCGTTTGCTGAAGAAGAAATCGCTATGCTGGTTTCCGAAGCCAAGCGCTTCGGAAAGCGCGTCGCAGCGCATGCGCGCTCGGCGGAGTCGGTCAAACAGTGTGTGCGTTACGGCATCGACATGATTTACCACGCCAGCTTCGCAGACGAAGAAGCACTGGACATGCTCGAAGCGAACAAGGAAAAACACTTCGTCGCGCCTGGCCTGGCCTGGTTGATTCGCACCACCTACAACGCCTCCGAATGGGGTGTTACCCCGGCGATTGCAGAAAAAATGGGCTACAAACGCGAGCTGGAAGCCGCGTGTGAAACCCTGCAAAAAATGCATAAACGGGGCATTCGGGTTCTTCCCGGAGGTGACTATGGGTTTGCCTGGATGCCACACGGCACCAACGCCATGGACCTCGAATACTTCACCACCTACCTGGGCATGAGCAACATGGAAGCGCTGATTTCGGCGACCCGTTACGGTGGCCAGATCATGATGCAAGGCAGTGAGCTGGGCCAGGTCAAGGAGGGCTTCCTGGCTGACTTGATGTTGGTCACCGGCAACCCGCTGGCAGATATCAAGGTGCTGCAAGACCCTGAAAAAATCGCGCTGGTCATGAAAGACGGTGTGATCCACAAAAGCTCTTTTCAGATCCAGCCTCCGGGCGCTGTCATCCACCATATGCCAGCCCATAAAACCGCCAGGGTAACTGCCCACTCCTGATCCAGGGCGCCTCACGGCGCCTTGATTCAATTCGTCCGATAACCCGGCACTGATCGCAGGATCAGGGTCTTGAATGCTCTTTGCCTGAAGCTCGCCGATCCCGTCTGCGTGCGGCGTAGCTGTGTGTCTCCATAAAAACAACAATCGAGATAGACCATGAAAAAAATAATAATCCCCGCTGCAGTACTGTGTGGTTTTCCGGGTTTTTGCTATGCGGCTGACTACCCTGAATTCAATATCAACGTGCTGAGTGCCATGGCAACGGGAAACTCCAAGGCGGATCCTATTCTGGGCACGGGTACGTCAGACAAGAACCTGACGACTTACCAGTTCGAGCACTTCAGCACCTTCAAGTACGGCGATATTTACCTGGATGCTGAACTGTATAAAGGTCACGACGTTGGAGGGGAGGGGGCCGCTTCTGGTGGGTCAGGCAAAGACTCGCAGAGCTTACTGGTCGCCAACCCAAGGCTAAGTCTGGGCAAGATGACAGGCCGGTCATTTGCATTTGGGCCAATTACCGATGTGTCGCTGATCGCCCGTTGGGAAGACGCCAGCTATGGCGATTTCCGTTCAAGAAACTACGGACTTTCGCTCAACTTCGACGTACCTGGATTCGCTTATTTTGAGTCGGGGCTGTTGCAGCGCACCACTAACTACAACGACCCGACCTGGCTGTGGCGCTCCTACCTGATCTCCAAACCCTGGGAGATTGCCGGTCAGCAGTTTAACTTCACGCTGCTCTCGTTGATCAACGGCACCGATCACAACGGCACCGAGTATTTCACTCGCCCCGAGGTGCTGTGGCACGTCGACAAAGCCGGCGCCTTTCAGTTGGGCGTAAGGGTCGAGACCCATCACTATGACATTGGCGGAGACCGCTACGAAAGAGTCTCCCCAAACATCATATTCAAATGGTTTTTGTAACGGTTACTTCCAGAACGTAGCGCCGATTCGATTAATCCACTTGGCATTGCCCGGGCGTGTGCCCAGCAACGCGTCAAGTTTATCGATTAAGGGCACAAGCATGTTGCGTGCTGCAGAGGCTGCAGCCTCTTCGTCACTTGCAACGATCGCATCGAGGATCGCGTGGTGATCAGCGAGGCTTGGCTCTGGGAGATCAGCATCTGAAAAGATGCTTTTCGTATGGCTGTTAATAGAGGCGGTGAAATAGGCATATAGCGCCTGCAAAGCATCATTGTGTGAAGCGGTTGCGATCGCGACATGGAAGTCGCGGTCACGGTCCAGGAACTCGTCGAGAATGCTTTCGCTGGTGTATTCACCGCGGACGGCGAGGGCGCCCTTCAGGCGAGCTATATCTTCAGGCGTACGACGCCGGGCAGCAAAACGAGCCGCCTCGGACTCTAGCAGGCACTGCAATTCGATATGATCGCGCAGACCGGCACGGTTCAGCTTGCTGACCGTTTGGGCAGGGTCCAGCTCACGACGCACATAGGTACCATCGCCTTGGCGAACCTCCAGCATGCCCGCGTGTGAAAGCACGCGTATTGCTTCCCTGACGGTGTTGCGCCCAACCGCGAATTGTTCGGCGAGCTCCGCTTCCTTGGGAATGCACTCACCGACCTTCCAGACGCGCTGATCGATCAGCGAACGAATGCTTCGATAGTGGATTCAACCAGTGATAGGCGCGGGACGGGGGGTTGAGCTGGTTTTTCTATTAATTAATTCTCGACTGACGCGATAGATCCTGAGATCCCATCTATTCCATTATACACAGAGCGGTTTGGCTAACGCCGTGACGCGAGTGTCACCATGACCGACTCTGTGATACTCAAGAGTCAGGCTGATCCGTAAATCCCAAGCGATTCTGTAAGAAGTTGGCCAATGTGCGTACCCGCTCGGGAATGTAGCGAGTGGGAGGAAAGACCAGGAAAAATTCGAATTCGTCCTCGGATTGCCAGTCGCCAAACATCGGAATCAGTTTCCCCCGTTTGACTTCACCATTACCGTAATAGCTGGGTACCTGGATGATCCCCAGGCCACTGCGCGCTGCGGCGACGAGCGCCAGGCCACTGTCGCTGCCGACCCGACCCATTGGTTGAAGGTGATGCACGCTTTTGCCTTTTCGATAGCTCCAGCGTCGACCCAGTAATGATAGGCACAGCGCTGGCGGCAACTCTCCAGGATGCTTGCAACCGGATACCGACGTCAGCAGGGAAGGGGCAATCAGTGTGCGAAGAGGAAACGTGATGAGGCGCTTGGCGATCAGGTTCGAGTCGGCAAGTGGGCCGAGCCTGACGCTTATATCGACGCCTTCGCTGACCAGGTCGACGTTGCGCGCAGTGACATTGATAAACAGGTGAATGCCTGGATACGCCAACGCGAACTCTGCCAATAATGGCGGAAGCGTGGTTTCTGCGAAGTGCCCCGCCAAACTGATTTTAATATTCCCTCTCAGTTGTGAGCGACCCAAGCGAACCTCATCGTGGGCCTCTTCAATTCCGTCCATCAGCCCGCGGCATTGCTTATAGAAGGCCTGTCCCGCTTCTGTCGGTATGCAGCCGCGCGCCGTGCGTTGCAACAACTGTTGCCCCAACCTGCTTTCCAGCGCGCCCACCTTGCGGCTGAGGTTTGCAACTGACGAGTCAAGGATCTTCGCTGCTGCGCTGAAGCTTCCTCCCTCAACAGTGGCAACAAGCTCCGGTATTCCATCGAGTATGTTTGGCTTTCCCATAGTGCAAAGCTGCTTCTCTTTTTTGGATCTACCTAGTCATTATTCGTAAGCATACGCTAACGGCTACTTTACGTATGCGCTTGCGGCGAACGCATCTCGCGCCCCTGTGAGCCCTGAAGATTGGGAGAACCTGTATGTCATATCAAGGCAAAAAAGTAGTCATTCTCGGTGGGGGTTCCGGTATGGGCCTAGCATTGGCCAAAAAGGTGATTTCCTCCGGTGGAACGGTGGTCATCGGTGGTCGTAATGCCGCCAAGCTCGACAATGCGGCAGCTATGCTGGGTGATCGGGCGAGCTATATCGCGTTTGATCTGGGGGACGAGGCAGCGGTCAAAGCCGCGTTCGAGAAAATAGGCGCGTTCGATCATTTGGTGACGACTGCCGCTGAGCTGACGTTCGCTGCAGTGTCTGATCTCACGACCGAGCAAGTCGAATCAATGCTCGTGTCAAAGTTTTGGGGGCCGTTTTATGCCTCGAAATACGCTGCACCCCACATCGCGAAAAACGGCTCGATTACGTTCTTTTCGGGGCTGGCGGCCTATCGTCCAGCCCCGGGGGCTTCGATTGTCGCAGCGTTAAACGCAGCGCTCGAAGGTTTTGCCATGACGTTGGCGCTGGAAATCAAACCCGTGCGGGTCAATGTAGTGTCGCCAGGCGTTGTCGATACGCCAACGTGGGACTTCCTGGGTGCCGAAGACCGTCAAGGCTTGTTCGACAGCGTAGCGGGCAGCCTTCCGGTCGGGCGTGTTGGTCAGGCTGATGATCTCGCAGACGCCGCGTTGTCGTTGATGGGGAATGGTTTTATCAACGGTACTGTTCTCCATGTCGATGGGGGTGGCCGCATTGCTTGATGCCTACGCTTTTTACTTCACAACGAGGGTTTTCCAATGAGCGATAAACACGTAGCACTGGTCGTGGGTTCCAGCGGCATCATTGGCAGTGCACTGGTGGAAACGCTGCTCGGCGCAAACGACTGGACCGTTCGTGCCTTGCGTAAAACCAGCGTTGCCGGGGTTGAGGCTATCGATTGTGATTTGAGTGATGCCCAGGCAACGCGGCGAGCACTTGAAGCCGCCTCTGATACTACCCACGTCTTTTATGCGGCGTTGCAGACCCATGCGGAGTTGGCGCGCGAGTCTGAAATCAACACCGAGATGCTGCGTAACGTACTCGACGGATTAAAGGCAAACGGTGCACCACTGAAGCGGGTTGTGCACTACCAGGGCGCGAAGGTTTACGGCGTACATCTGGGGGCGTGTGTCGCACCTTTTTATGAAGATGACCCTCGGCACGTGGCGGCCAACTTCTACTACGCCCAAGAGGATCTGCTCAGGGCAAGGCAGGTCAGTGACGGCCTGGATTGGAGCATACTCAGGCCCGATGTAGTGGTAGGCGATATCGCCGGCAACCCGATGAACATCGCGATGGTGATCGGCGTCTTCGCTGCGCTGAGCAAGCAGGCAGGCGTACCTCTGCGGTTCCCAGGCTCCATGCGCACATACCGTGAGGTAGTTGCTCAATTCACTGATGCGCACTGGCTGGCACGTGCAAGCCTTTGGGCAGCGCTGGCACCGAATGCACGTAACGAAGCTTTCAACCTGGTGGGTGAACCTGTGCGCTGGGAGCGCATCTGGATCAAGATCGCCGATGCGCTGAAGATGGATGTTGCCACGCCTCAGCCGTTTTCCCTCGCCAAGCATATGCCGGGTAAGGCGCAGGACTGGGAGCGATTGGCGAGTGAACATAACCTCGACACTTTGCCCTATGAAAAGCTGGTTGGCTGGCCGTTTGGTGATTTCATTTTCAACACCGAGTTCGACATGATTTCCGATATGAACAAGATCCGTCGTGCCGGGTTCACTGAGGTTGTGAACAACGAAGAGATCATGGTTGATGCCTTGAAATGGCTTTCGGACAAGGGATTCATACCGAGCAGCGATGCTAGTTAAGCTATGTAAGCCGCAGTTGATACGGTAACTGAAAAGCGGCTCAAGATTTTTTGAGCCGCTGTCGCCATTTTGTGGGTACGAGATTACGGCTTTCGTTCTGTGGCGCTGCCTTCGCGCAGGGTCGCGGTAGCGTTCGTACACCACAGCCCGTTTTGGCCATTTTTGTAGCCGATCAAAGACTGTCCGGGTCCCCAAAAAACATCTGAATCCGCGAGCGCAACCAGCGCTCGCCGGGGTCGTTGTCCTGGGCGCCGCGCCAGGCCATGTGCAGTTCAAAGCTTTGCACCTCCAGCGGAGGATCTTCGGCGCGTACTCCGCCGGCCGCAGTGAGGGCTTCGGCGGTGTAGTCGGGGACGGTGGCGATGATGTCGGTGCCCGCCAGCAGGGTGCTCAGGCCATTGAACTGCGGTACGGCCAGTACCACGTGGCGCTTGCGGCCCATTTTTTCCAGCTCGGTGTCTATAAAGCCACTCAGGTCGCCGGCAAATGAGACCAGGGCGTGGGGCCGCTCGCAGAAGTCATCCAGGCTCATTGCGCCGGGCATGGTGTCGGCCCGCAACAGCTTGGGCCGGCTGCGCCGCAATACCTTGCGCTTGGCATTGGCAGGCAGGTCGCTGGTGTAGCTGACGCCCACCGAGATTTCGCCCGAAGCCAGCAGGGGCGGCATCAGAATGTAGTTGACCCGCCGCACCACCAGGACGATACCCGGCGCTTCAGCACGCAAGCGCTTGAGCAGCAGGGGCAGCAGCGCGAACTCGACATCGTCCGAGAGGCCGATCCGGAACACCGAGGTGCTGGTGGCCGGGTTGAACTCTGACGCGCGGCTCACCGCCGTGGAAATCGAGTCCAGGGCCGGTGACAGCAGGGCAAAAATCTCGATCGCCCGTGCGGTGGGTTCCATGCTGCGCCCTGTGCGCACAAAAAGCGGGTCATCGAACAAATTGCGCAGGCGTGACAATGCTGCACTGATGGCCGGCTGCCCCAGGAAAAGTTTCTCGGCTGCGCGGGTCACACTGCGTTCATGCATCAGGGTTTCAAAGACGATCAGCAGGTTCAGATCGACGCGACGCAAGTCGTTACGGTTCATCGGGCAGGCTTCACAGGGGAGTCAACAGGTAGTGAGGTAACGGATCTTACTGGCAAAATCGTTTTTTCGTCACTCGGTAGATTTTGTTTTGATCTTACATGGCGAAGGTTTCTCATCTATTTACGGCGGTTTTCCTTGGTTTTTAGGGGGCGCACCGGCTAGCAATCTGTCTGCGGATCAATGTCAGGCATGTCGACTATTAATGCTGTCTGTTAGTCTTGCGCACAAAGCCCGGATAAAGTCCCGTGGTATTAGCGATTAATTAGGCGAGGTTTGTAATGTCGCGCACGATCCGTTTTCACAAGTTTGGTCCGGCCGAAGTGCTCAAGTGCGAAGAGCACGAAGTCGCCGCGCCTGCGCCTGGCGAAGTGCAGGTCCGTGTCGAAGCCATTGGCATCAGCTGGTACGACGTGCTGTGGCGCCAGAATCTGGCCCCAAGCCAGGCCCGGCTGCCTGCCGGTATCGGCCATGAAATGGCAGGTGTTGTCACCGCCGTCGGCGCGGGCGTGGATGATCTGGCCATCGGAGACAAGGTCGCCAGCTTTCCCGGCCAAAGCGCCAACGACTACCCCACATATGGCGAGCTGATCTTGATGCCGCGCTCCACGCTGACCCGCTACCCGGACGTATTGTCTGCGGTTGAAGCCAGCGTGCATTACACGCCGTTGTTGATCGCCTACTTCGCCTATGTCGATCTGGCGCAGGTCAAGCCCGGGCAAACGGTGTTGATCACCGATGCCAGCCACTGCGCCGGACCTTCGTTTGTGCAGTTGGGCAAGGCGCTGGGCCTGAAGGTGATTGCCGCGACCAAAGACGCCGCCGAGCGCGAATGCCTGCTGAGCCTGGGTGCCGACAAAGTGATCGTCACCGAAGAGCAAGACCTGCTGATGCAGATCAACAAGATCACCGACAACAAAGGCGTGGACGTGGTGCTCGATGGCCTGGGCGGCCCGCAAATGTCGGTGTTGGGTGACGTGCTGGCACCTCGTGGCAGTCTGGTGCTGTATGGCCTGCAAGGCGGCAATCAAACCCGCTTCCCGGGCTGTGCCTGCTTCCAGAAGAACATCAAGTTTTTTGTCCACTGCATCGGCAACTTCACCGGCAAGCCGGAACTGGGCATTGCTCAGGATGAGGAAGCCATGAAGCGCGCTCTGCGCGACATCAACCAGCTGACCGCTGACCGGGTGCTGACGCCACTGGAAATACGGGTGTTCCCGTTTGAGCAGTACGTTGAGGCGCATCGCTATATGGACGATTGCCCATGCCGCGGGCGAGTCGCGCTGCAACTGACCCCGGCCTGAACCCGCGCTGCCGGGCAGCACTCAAGTCAACGGCTGAAAAAAGCCCCTGAACATTGCGTTCAGGGGCTTTTTTGTGTGCCCGGGCAAACAGGTTGTTTAAGGGGGCGTCACGGCCCTTTACCGTTTCAGGCCCGTGCAGGGGAAAAAAATTATTCACAAATATGTCACATGCTACATATTGTATTTTTTTAGCGGATTTTATGTAGGGCTATTCCTGTGCGTATGTGCGCTGCGTCTGTTCCGGGGCGGAGGGTAGAGGTAAATGTGGGCGCGTCCAGTTGGGCTGCTGATAATGCAGTGCTCGAACTGGAGGAGTCATCCATGAACAACTTCCATGAACAAGCAATGTGTTTTGTGTATCAACAAGTGCTTCAGCGACTATTGGGTTGTTTCAGCCGTCCCGAACGTATTGCTTTGCAACTGTTGATTCAGCGTTTATTGGTGGCGGCGGGGGGCGTGGACAATATCGGGCGCTATCGGGTCATAGTGGTTCACGAGGGGGGCAAGGAGTGCGCTTATGCATTGGCTTTTTTACGGGCAGCCCAGCTCAGTATTGCGGGGCGTTCGCCCGATACATTCATGTTGCGCGTTGCCATACTGCGCCAGCCGCGATTGACTGCCAATGTAATGGGCCGTATTCAGGCTCAATGCAGTGGGTTGTTTGTCTATGACGACAACCGAGTGGAGTTGCTGTTGGTGGATGAGCACGAGGTGACCCGATTGCAGGCGCCGGCAGCCTTTGAACGCCTGACATCGGTCATTAATCGCACGCAGGTACTGATGTCGGGGCACCTGACCCAGGGGGATGCGCGGGCCACGTTCTTTTACTCCGACCTGTTGTCACGGGCCAGGCTGTATCACCGTGCGTGCGAGTGGGGCGGTGAGGTAGACGCCTTGATTGACCGTCGCCCGCCTGCCCGCCTTGGGCAATACATGGCGTGGATCCGGCGGGTTGCTCACCAGCAGGGGCATGTGTTGCAGGGCGGGCAGCGGGAGGGGCTCGAAAGTGTGATCAAGTTGTGCTGCAAGCTGGATGACGACTATAAACAGTTGTTGCGCCTGTCAACGGCATCGGAGGGTGATGTCGGGGGTGGCGCAGCCGCCAATGAGATCAACGTCATTAATGTGTTTGATTGCCTGTCCCAGGAAGTGGATATTTCGCGCTCTCAGGTACTGATGTTTGTAGAGGGCCCCTGGAATATAAAAGTGCTGGATATAGAAGAGCCTCAGGCTGCTGTCGTGTTATTGGCCGCCCACGAGCACGGATTGCGTGGGGTCTATAAATACGGCGTTGAATACAGCGTCGGGGTAGATGCCTACTTGCGCCGTGCTTCGATGGAGAACGAGTGCAATGAGCGATTTAAAGGGCAACTGGTCAAGCAATTGGGGGCGGCTTTTAATACGGCCAAAAGAATAGAAAAATTGCACGGTGCCGCTACCCAATACCTGAGAGAGCTGCACGGTGTCAGTGACGAGCAGTTGGGGTGTTTTATGTGCTCACCTTTTGTTGACCAGGGCCGTGGTCTGCAAGCGTTCTTGCAAGCGTGCTACCCCGAAAAGCTGGCGTTGCTCAACGGGTTCCGGCAGGTGCTGATGGGGCAACCCCTATCATTACAAGAGGATGCGACCTGGCTGGTGTCGGTGAGCGGCTTGCCTCTGGACTCACTTCAAGCGCTGTACCACATGCAAAATATCGACTTCAGGCAAGGCCGCTCCCTGATTGCCGCCCTTTGGGCCCACGACCCGAACAGGCAGCCCTGGCACTCGGCCCCTGCGTGTTATGGCGCGCCGCTCATCCAATAGGATTTGCCAGAACACTGGGCAAACTGATATCTGTACGCATATCCAGTATCAAAAGCCAGTGGTCCGTTCTGCCCGTGATTTCCAATCCCCTTGAAGACCCGTTTTACTACCTGAAGAATTTCCAGCATGTACTCGGCTGGATCGCTGCCCGTTATGACGACGTGTTAAGTGATGACGAGCACCGCTTTATTGCCGGGTTTTCCGAGCTGCCCGGCACGTCGCAAGCGTTGTGGGTACGCATGGTGATGCGCAAGGGTCAGCATTTTCGGGCCAGCAAGCTGAGCTATCCGGAAATCGGCGATGCGTCTCAGGCCGCAGCCCCCTTGCTGGCCTCAGGCTGGCTCAGTGATCAGGCGCCCCTGGCATTGGCCGAGGTGTTCGAAGTCCTGCAAAAGCCTGAAATCCTGGCCCGTTTCAGTGGGCATATCGTGCAGCCCAAGGCTAAAAAATCAGAGTGGCTGGCGGCGCTGGCGGTGGATTTTACCCAGCATCAAAGCCTGGCCCAGTGGCATCCCGACCTGACAGAACCGCTTTACACCCTCAACCACCGGCCCCTGTGCGATCGCCTGCGGCTGATGTTTTTTGGCAACCTCAGTCAGAGCTGGTCAGACCTGGTGCTGGCGGATCTGGGCCTGTTCACTTACGAACAAGTCGACTTCAGCCATGAGTCGCGGGCGCTGCGCAATCGGGCCGACATTGATGGTTATTTGCATCTGTATGCCTGCCGTGAGCAGTTCGAGGCGGGGGGCTGTGTGGCTGAAGTGTTGCAACGGGTGCTCGACTATCAGGCGGATAACCGATGGCTGCAACGACGTCGCGCTCGCTTGCTGTTTCAACTCGGCCAGCACCTGGAACGCATCGACGATTTGCCAATGGCGTTGCAGGTCTACCAGCAGAGCCAGCACCCTGATGCACGCCAGCGCAGCATCCGGGTGCTTGAGCGTCAGGGTGAGTACGCGCAGGCACTGAGCCTGGCAGACACTGCGCAACAGGCGCCGCGCACTGATGCCGAACAGCAGCATCTGCTGCGGATCATCCCGCGGTTGAGGCGCAAGCTCGGGCTATCGGCGCTTGCGGTTTCCAGGCCCGGCCCACCCGACCGGCTGGACCTCAGCCTGCCACGGGACGACGCCACCTGCGTTGAACTCATGATGGTCGCGCACCTGCATGCGCCCCAGGCCCCGGTGCATTATGTGGAAAATACCCTGATCAACGGGCTGTTTGGCTTGCTGTGCTGGCCGGCCATCTTTGCGCCGTTGCCGGGGGCGTTTTTCCACCCGTTTCAGAGTGGCCCGGCCGACCTGCTGGAGGAGGACTTCGGCCTGCGCCGTGCCGAGCTGTTCGACGCCTGCCTGGCACAGCTGGACGACGGGCGTTACCTGCACACCATCCGCGCTGCGTATGCTGCCAAATACGGTGTGCAGTCGTCCTTTGTGGCCTGGAATTACCTGAACCCGACCCTGCTCGAACAGGCGCTGGAGTGCTTGCCGCCTGCGCACCTGAAGCTTTGGTTCCGGCGCCTGTTGCTGGATATAAAGGCCAACCGCACCGGCATGCCTGACCTGATCCAGTTTTACCCGGCACAAAAAACCTACCGCATGCTGGAGGTCAAGGGCCCGGGCGATCGTTTGCAAGACAACCAGCTGCGCTGGCTGGCCTTTTGCGAAGCGCATCAGATGCCGGTCACCGTGTGCTACGTGCAATGGCAGGAGCCCCAGGTTTGAGTTATCGCGTTGCGGTGCGCGCCCTGTGCGAATTCACGGCCAAGGCGGGAGATCTGGATTTGCGCTTCACGCCTTCGCCCACGGCCCAGCAGGGGATTGCCGGGCACCGTACGGTGGCGGCGCGGCGCGGTGGACAGTATCAGGCAGAACTGAGCCTGGAAGGCGAGTACGGTGCCTTGACCGTGCGGGGCAGGGCAGACGGCTACGACCCGGCAGGCAATGTGCTGGAAGAAGTGAAAACCTTTCGCGGCGATTTTGCCGCCATCCCGGCCAATCATCGCCAGTTGCACTGGGCGCAGGCCCGGGTCTACGGTTGGCTGTTGTGCCAGAGCCTGCAACTGGAGCACGTCAACCTGGCGCTGGTGTACTTCGATATCGTCAGCGAAAAGGAAACCCGGCTTCAGGAGCGCTGGTCGGCCGCGGACCTGGAGCAGTTTTTCAATCAGCAATGTGCGTTGTTCCTGAGCTGGGCCGAGCAGGAAATGGCCCATCGCATTGCTCGGGATGAGGCCGCCCGTACACTGACCTTCCCCCATGCCGGGTTCCGCACCGGGCAACGGGCCCTGGCCGAGGCGGTCTACAAGACGGCCAGCACCGGTCGCTGTCTCATGGCCCAGGCGCCCACCGGGATCGGTAAAACCATCGGTACCCTGTTCCCGCTGCTCAAGGCCATGCCCGGCCAGCAGCTCGACAAGGTGCTGTTCCTCACGGCCAAGACCCCGGGGCGCAAGCTGGCCCTGGATGCGGCGCAGGTGCTCTACCCAAAGGCCCTGAACGCGCCGCTGCGGGTATTGGAGCTGGTAGCGCGGGACAAGGCCTGCGAATACCCGCAGAACGCCTGCAATGGCGACTCCTGCCCGCTGGCCAAGGGCTTTTATGATCGCTTGCCGGCCGCGCGGCTGGAGGCGGTTGCCCGCTCGCCCCTCGATCAACAGACCCTGCGCGGCGTAGCCCTGGCACACGGGGTATGCCCGTACTACCTGAGCCAGGAGATGGCGCGCTGGGCGGATGTGGTGATCGCCGACTACAACTATTACTTCGACTTTACGGCGCTGCTCTATGGCCTGGCCCAGGCCAGCCAGTGGCGGGTTGCGACCCTGGTGGACGAGGCTCACAACCTGGTGGAACGCGCTCGCCAGATGTACAGCGCAAGCCTTGACCAGCAGACCCTAAATAACGTGCGCCACACCGCCCCGGCAGCGCTCGACAAACCGTTCAAGCGCCTGAACCGTGAATGGAACGCCCTGCACAAGGAGCAAGTCGGGCCGTATCAGGTTCACTCGCAACTGCCGGCCAAATGGCTGAGTGCCTTGAGTGCGTGCATCACCGCCATCGGTGACTACCTCAACGATCACCCTCAGGGGCTGAGCGGCAACCTGCAAGGGTTCTACTTTGAAGCCTTGCAGTTCAACCGGGTGGCGGAGCTGTTTGACGCGCACTTTCTGTTTGATGTCAGCCTGCGCGAAGACGGCAAACGGCGTTTGTCGCAGCTCAACCTGCGCAATATCGTGCCTGCCGCCTTCATCGGCCCGCGTCTGGCCAGCGCCCGGTGCAATGTGCTGTTCTCGGCCACCCTGAGCCCGCAAACCTACTACGCCAACCTGCTGGGTTTGCCGGCGGACACCGTGTGGATGGATGTCGAGTCACCGTTCCAGGCCGAGCAGCTGCACGTGCAGGTGATCAGCCAGATTTCTACCCGCTTTGTGCATCGCCAGGCTTCACTGGCGCCGATTGTCGAGTTGATCGCCCGCCAGTTTGAACAGCGGCCGGGTAACTACCTGGCGTTTTTCAGCAGTTTCGATTACTTGCAGCAGGTCGCCGAACTGCTCGCCGAGCGCCATCCGCACATCCCCCGGTGGTTGCAGGCGCGGCGCATGGATGAAGCGGCGCGCCAGGGGTTTCTCGATCAGTTCACGATGTCGAGCCAGGGTGTCGGCTTTGCAGTGCTGGGCGGCGCCTTCGGTGAAGGCATTGACCTGCCCGGTGCGCGGTTGATCGGCGCCTTTGTGGCGACCCTGGGGCTGGCCCAGTTCAACCCGGTCAACGAGCAGATCAAACAGCGCATGGCCGCACTGTTTGGCGCCGGGTATGACTACACCTACCTGTATCCGGGTGTGCAAAAAGTAGTGCAGGCCGCCGGGCGGGTGATCCGCACCCAGAGCGACCAGGGCACGCTGTTTTTGATTGACGACCGCTTTGCCGAACGCAAAGTGCAGCAGTTGCTGCCGAGCTGGTGGCGATTGGGTTGAGGGTGCGACGTTGTGGCACACTGTTCGACCAGCGGCGCATGAGGCGCCTTTCCTACAGTGGAGTTCCCCCTATGAGCATCAAACGTTTTGGTACCGGCGCAGTGGGTGCAGGTGGTCAGCCTTTGCCTTTCGCCCGTGCGGTTGAGGCTGACGGCTGGCTGCATGTGTCCGGTCAGGTGGCCATGGAAAACGGCGAAATCATCAATGGCGGGATCGTCGAGCAAACCCACAAAACCATGCAAAACCTGATCGCGATCCTCGAAGAAGCCGGTTATGGCCTTGAAGACGTGGTCCGCGCCGGTGTCTGGCTGCAAGACCCCCGCGATTTCTGGAGCTTCAACAAGGTATTTGCCTCGTACTTCAAAAGCGAACACGCCCCGGCACGTGCCTGTGTGCAGGCGATGATGATGGTCGATTGCCGGGTCGAGATCGACTGCATTGCCTACAAAGCCAAGCGCTAACACCGTTATCGCGCATAAAAACAATACGTGAGGAGTCGAGTGTGTCGAAGACGCTGAACCAAGCCCCGGTGCTTAAAGGCGCTGCCAGCCCCGGCGACAGCCTGGTACGTGATGTGAGCTTGCCCGCGCTGGTGATTCACCGTGACGCGCTGGAGCACAATATTCGCTGGATGCAGGACTTTGTGACCCGCAGTGGTGCAGTGCTCGCGCCCCATGGCAAAACCAGCATGACGCCGGCACTGTTTCGCCGTCAGCTGGAGCAGGGCGCCTGGGGCCTGACCCTGGCCAGCGCGGTGCAGACCTGCACGGCCTATGCCGGCGGTGTGCGTCGCGTGCTCATGGCCAACCAGCTGGTGGGTCGGGCCAATATGGCGCTGATTGCCCGGTTGCTGACAGACCCCGGGTTCGAGTTTCACTGCATGGTCGATCACCCCGACAACGTGGCGGCATTGGGGGCGTTTTTCGCCGAACGCGGCCAGCGCCTGAATGTCATGATCGAGTACGGCGTGGTGGGCGGGCGTTGTGGCTGCCGTTCCGAGCAAGAAGTCATGGCGCTGGCGGAGGCCATCAAGGCACAACCGGCCCTGGCTTTGACCGGGATCGAGGGTTACGAAGGCGTGATCCACGGCGAACACGCGGTCAGCGGGATTCGTGCGTTTGCAGCTTCGCTGGTGCGTCTGGCGCTGCAGTTGCAACGTGACGGCGCGTTTGCGCTGGACAAGCCGATCATCACCGCATCGGGCTCGGCCTGGTACGACCTGATTGCCGAAGGCTTCGAAGCCGAGGCTGCCAGCGGGCGTTTTCTCAGCGTGCTGCGCCCCGGCAGTTACGTGGTCCACGACCACGGTATCTACAAGGAGGCGCAATGCTGCGTGCTTGACCGTCGCAGCGACTTGCAGGAAGGCTTGCGCCCGGCGCTGGAAGTCTGGGCCCATGTGCAATCGTTGCCCGAGCCCGGCTTTGCAGTGATTGCGCTGGGCAAGCGTGACGTGGCCTACGACGCGGGTTTGCCGATACCGTTAAAGCGGTATCGCGAAGGGGTACTGCCGGCAGTGGGGGATGACGTCAGCGGGTGCAAGGTCACGGCGGTGATGGACCAGCATGCCTTTATGACCGTTGCGCCGGGCACTGAGCTGCACATCGGCGACATCATCAGCTTTGGCACCTCGCACCCTTGCCTGACGTTTGACAAGTGGCGTACTGGCTGCCTGGTGGACGAGCAGTCGAATGTGGTTGAGAGCCTTGCCATAGAGTTCTGAGGCCAAAAAGCCCTCACTCTCTTCCCGAGGGTGAGGGCCGTTCTCAATCGCGGTAAAACACCTGCACCAGGTGATAGCCGAACTTGCTTTTGATCGGCCCGTGCACCACCCGCAACGGCTTTTTGAAGATGATCTGGTCGATAACGCCAACCATCTGCCCCGGCCGCACCTCCCCCAGATCCCCCCCGCGCTTGCCTGACGGGCACGTGGAGAATTTTTTGGCCAGCACATCGAAGGCTTCGCCCTTGGCGATGCGTTGCTTGAGCGACTCGGCTTCTTCGGCGGTTTTCACCAGGATATGACGGGCTTGAGCTTTCATGGGACTTTACCTTGGAACTGTGGGGCTTATTGCGAGGGCGCGGATTATGCCTGAGTTTTGCCTTCAGGGCTGTGGTAGCGCGGCAGGTACAAGCGCACGCAGGTACCGCTGCCGCTTTGGCTGCTGATGCTGACATGCCCGCCTGATTGCTGGGCAAACCCGTAGATCATGGACAGCCCGAGCCCCGTGCCCTGGCCGACAGGCTTGGTGGTGAAGAACGGGTCGAAGGCCTTGGCCAGGACTTGCGGGGTCATTCCCGTGCCAGTGTCACTGACTTGCAGCATCACATAGTCCCCTGAATCAATCGCTTCCAGGGTGCTCAGTTCACGGGCATCGAGGTACTGGTTGGCGGTTTTGATCACCAGGGTCCCACCTTCAGGCATCGCATCGCGGGCGTTGATCATCAGGTTGAGCAGGGCGCTTTCCAGCTGCCCGGTGTCGGTGTTTACCGGCCAGATGTTGTGGCCCAGTTCGAGACTCAAGTCGATGTGCGCGCCTTTGGAACTGCTGAACAGTGTCTGCAGCGAATTCACCAGCTGATTGGGGTCCAGCGGCTTGCGGTCCAGTGACTGCCGGCGGGAGAACGTCAACAGGCGGTTGGTCAGCGCGGCGGCCCGGTGTGCGGACGCCACGGCCGCATCGGCAAAGCGCTCCACCTCGCCAATACGGCCCGCCGCGATAAAGCGCTTCATCAAATCCAGGCTGGCGATGATGCCGGTGAGCATGTTGTTGAAATCGTGGGCGATGCCTCCGGTCAACTGACCCACGGCTTCCATTTTTTGCCCATGGCGCAAAGCCTCTTCGGCGCGTGCGCGTTCGAGTATTTCGCGTTGCAGTTGCAGGTTGGCCTCGGCCAGCGCCCGGGTGCGCTCGAGCACGCGCGCCTCGAGGGTTTCGTTAAGTTCAAGCAAGGCTTGTTCGGTGGCGCTGGCCTGCAAGCGCTGGCGCCGCCTTGAACTCTTGACTGCCATGGTGGTTCCCAGGATGAATCTCAAAGTAAGTCTATTTAATGCCGGATACCGGCTCAAAGCTATCAACCATGTTGCAAGCCCCGGTTTTGCCAGTGCGACTAAGGTCGAATGAGGCCAAGGCCTAGGGTCTGTTAACGTTTGGTTGTGAGCCGCGTCGCTGGGTCAAATTTTGCCAGGCAAGGCGCAGGGCGAAGGGAATGGTTGTTCCCTTCTCAAGCCCTGCAACGCAGCCTGGCGAAATTTGACACGCGACCCGAAGGGCCGATAGCCCATGTGGCGCAGGGCGGCGTTGCTCGCAGCTTATTTGGAACACAAACCACGCTGCTCGCGTCTTGCCCTGCACCACATGGGCTATCGGCGCGGCCACAACCAAACGTCAACAGACCCTAGCCTTTCGTACAATTGCGGCCATTTTTTTGGTGGGTCATATCTCGCCAATATTCGCTGTTGGAGCTTGTTCATGGTTGTCCCTTTTTCATTGCTGGCGCAGAGCCGGGTTACTCGCCTGGGCGCGCTTGCAGTGTGTGCCGGTTTTGCCGCGCCGGCACAGGCCGGTGGTTTTTTTGAAGACAGCAGCGCAAAACTGGAAGCGCGCACGGTGTACTTCAACCGCGACTTTCGCGATGGCAACACCTCAAACCCTCAGGGCGCCTCCAAGCGTGATGAAACGGCGCAAGGTTTTATCCTCAATCTGCAATCGGGTTACACCGAAGGCACTGTCGGTTTTGGTCTCGATGCACTGGGCATGCTGGGCCTGAAACTGGACTCCAGCCCGGCCGACAGCAACAGCGGCCTGCTGCCTTCGACCGGCAACGATCCGCGTCGTTCCAAGGATCAATACGCCAAGATGGGCCTGACCGCCAAAATGCGTGTGTCACAGACCGTGCTCAAGTACGGCGCGCTGCTGCCGGACCTGCCGTTGCTCAAGTACAACGATGGTCGCTTGCTGCCGACCATGTTCAACGGCGCCATGCTGGTGTCCCAGGACATCAAGAACCTGAAGTTCATGGCTTCGCGCCTTGACCGCTACACCGCGCGGGATTCCACCGACGCTCAGGACCTGCGCCTGAACTGCAAAAACAAGCGTTATGCCTGCAACATCACCGCCGACCATTTCAACATGTACGGTCTGGACTACAAGGTCAACGAGCGCCTGACTGCGCAGTACCACTATGCCGAGTTGCAAGACATCTACCGTCAGCAGTTTGTCGGTTTGCTGGCAAGCCAGCCGGTGGGGCCGGGTGTGCTGTCGGCCGATGTGCGCCTGCTTAAAAGTGATGACGCGGGCTCGGCCAAGGCTTCGACCATCGACAACCGTGCCCTGGGGGCGATGCTGGGTTACTCGGTGAGCGGGCATAAAGTCAGCGCGGGCTGGCAGCGCATGAACGGCGACACCTCGATGCCGTACCTGGATGGCAGCAACCCGTACCTGGTCAACTACTTGCAGGTCAACGACTTTGCCAATGCCCAGGAGCGTTCCTGGCAACTGCGTTACGACTATGACTTCAAGGCTATCGGCATTGACGGTCTGTCGTTCCTGACCCGCTACGTGAATGGCGACCACATCAAGGTGGTGGGCAGCACCGAAGAAGGCAAGGAGTGGGAGCGCGACAGCGAGCTCAAATACATCGTGCAGAGCGGCACGTTCAAGGACGTCAGCCTGCGCTTGCGCAATGCCACCTACCGCACCAACTACGCCCAGTTCGCCCGTGACGTGGATGAGACTCGCCTGATCGTCAGCTATAACCTGTCGATCTGGTAAGCAACACGCACAAGTCAGTAGATACTCCGTTGCCGGTCAAGGCCCTTGTGGGAGCGAGCCTGCTCGCGAATGATTTTCGCGAGCAGGCTCGCTCCCACAGTTGAAGTATCTGTAGCCGCAGCGACCCTGAAGGTCTTGCGGCGGCTACAGGGCGGCGGTTACATCAGCTGAGCGCGATACGGCAAGTCGGGGCCGGTCTTGCTGCAGGTAAGGGCGGCTGCCCGGCTGGCGAAGTCGAGCAGGGTGTCGAGCCGGGACGCAGTCAACTGTTGCAACCCTTCTACTGAGTCCAGCTCATGCTCGGTCAGCCAGGCAATCACGGCGGCCTGAAAGGTATCCCCGGCACCCACGGTGTCTGCGACGGTCACCGCACTGGCGGGGATTGAGCGCTGGCCGTGTTCGCGGCTGAAGACACTGGCGCCCTGGCTGCCACGGGTCAAAAACACCAGCTGGCAACGCTGGCTCAGCCATGACCGGGCGATCAGCTGCGGGTCTTGCCCCGGATACAGCAACTCAAGGTCTTCATCACTGACCTTGATTACATCGGCATAGGGGATCAGCTCATTGATCCGCTGGCGCCACACTTCAATGTCCGGCTCGGGGTTAAGCCGCACATTGGGGTCGAGGCTGATCAGACGGCGTCCGCTTTCACGCTTGACCAGGGCCAGCAAGGTGTCGGCAATCGGTTGCACCACCAACGAAAAAGACCCCACGTGCAGCCCCCGTACTTCAGGCCCCAGCTCAGGCAGATGATGGCTGTGAACCTGGCGGTCGGCGCAGCCTTCGCCCCGAAAGCTGTAGGCGGGCGAGCCGTTGGCGTCGAGGGCAACCATGGCCAGTGTGGTTGGTGCGTCCAGGTCCAGCAAATAGCGGTCACTCACGCCTTCGTCCAGCAGGACCTGCTTCAGGCGTCGGCCCAGATAGTCAGTGGACAGCCCCGCAAACAGTGCGCTCTCGATCCCCAGACGTCGCAAACCCACGGCGACGTTGAACGGAGAGCCTCCGGCAATGGCCTTGAACTCCACTTTGTTTGCCTGTTCGCCGCTGTCCGCCTGGGCGAAAAAATCAAACAGCGCTTCCCCACAAATCAGATACATAACGTTTACTCGGTTAAGGCCGCGACCTGTTGTCGGTAGCGGTTGTAGGCCTGTTCATATGCCGCGACGTTTCTGACGTCGGGCGAAGTTTGAGTGGCGGGGGCAAGGCGCACGCAACGCTGGCACAGTTCGGCCAGGGTCTGCTCGCCGCCTGCAACACACCAGGCTGCCTGAATCGCCGCGCCCAGCGCAGCGGCTTCGCTTTGTTCGGTACACACCACCGGGGTGTCCATGATGTCGGCAACCATCTGGCGCCACAGCGGGCTTTTCGAACCGCCGCCCACCAGCCGTATGGTGTGGCTTTGCACGCCGTTGCGGCGCAGCAGGTCCAGGCCGTAGCGCAGGCCGAACGTGGTGCCCTCCATGGCTGCCCGGCAGAGGTTGGCCCGGGTCATGTTGGTCAGTGTCAGCCCCTGGATACTGCCACGGGCATCGGGCAGGGCGGGCACCCGTTCGCCATTGAGAAACGGCAGCAGGCTGACACCTTCAGCGCCGATCGGTGCCTGGCCGGCCAGTTGATTGAAGGCGTCCAGCCCCAGCTCGAACAAGTCGCGCACGGCGCCGGTGACATTGGTCAGGTTCAGGGTGCAGATCAAGGGCAGCCAGCCGCCGCTGGAGGAGCAAAAGCTGGCCACCGCGGCATCCGGGCTGACCTGCGGCTGTGGATCAAAGGCATACACCGTGCCCGATGAGCCCAGGCTCATGGTGATGATTCCAGGTTCGATATTGCCGGTGCCGATGGCGCCCAGCATATTGTCGCCGCCACCGCTGGAGACCACGGCCCCGGGGTTGAGCCCCAACATTCTGGCCACCTCGGGGCGCAGGGTGCCGACCGGCTGTTCGGAGCCGATCAATTCAGGCAGTGCCCGCTCAAGCCGGCCCTCGGCGTCGATATGGCGCAAAAGATCGAGGTCCCACTGGCGGGTGCGGACATTGAAATAGCCCGTGCCCGAGGCATCACCGAACTCAGTGCAGCAGCGGCCGGTGAGCCAGTAATTGAGGTAGTCGTGGGGCAGCAGGATATGGGCGATCTGCCCAAAGACCTGCGGGTGATGGATTTTCGTCCATAGCAGCTTGGACACGGTATAGCCCGGCGCAATCACCAGCCCGAGGCGCTCCAGAGAACCGGCTTCGCCGCCCAGCCAGTGCAGCAACTGGCGGTTTTCGGGGGTTGACTCGGTGTCGCACCAGAGCTTGGCCGGGCGCAATACCTCGCCGTGCTTATCCAGCAGCACGAGGCCGTGTTGCTGGCCAGAGACGCCGATGCCTTGAATCTGCTGGCCGCTGACCCCGGCCTGTGCCAGTGCCTGGCGGGTGGCGTCCTGCAACGCGTGCAGCCATTGCTCGGTGTCTTGCTCGCGGCGGCCGTTTTCGGCCTGGATCAGCACATGCGGCGCTGCGCCCAGCCCCAGGACCTGGCCGGTATGGCTGTCGAGTACCAGCACCTTGGTGCCCTGGGTGCCGCAGTCGATGCCTAGGAATAAGTTGCGAGTGTTCATGCAGAACCTGTTTTTAGCCAGATCAAAAGCCCCTCTCCTTATGGGAGAGGGTTGGGGTGAGGGTTGTTCAAAGCCGCAGCAGTTTCTCCAGCGTCCCGCTCACACCCGCTTCACGCAAGCTGTTCAGGCACCACTCAAACGCTGCCACAAACTCGGGCGATTGAGCAATCGCACTGCCAAAGATCTCTTCCACAGCCAAAAACCGCTGCACGACCAGTGCATCGTCGGCCACCAGCGCCTGGCAAAAATGGGCCCGCGGGTCGGGGATGGCGTAGATTTGGCCGGTCTCATCCACGCCCTTGAGGTACAGCGCCCAGGCCGCAACCACCAGCGCAGCGCGTTTCAATTCGCGGCCATCGCTGATCAGGCGGTTGATCGTGGGGACGGTGAACTTGGGGAATTTGGACGAGCCGTCGGAGCACACGCGCTCCAGCTGGTCGGCAATGGCCTGGTTGGAGAAACGCTCCACCAGGGTGTCCTTGTAGGCGCCAAGGTCAATGCCGGGTACCGGCGCCAGTTGCGGGGTTACGTCCTGGTCCATGTAAGCGCGCATATAAGCCACAAACAACGGATCGTTCATGGTCTCGTGGACAAAGCGATACCCCTTGAGAAACCCCAGGTAAGTCAGCGCCAGATGACTGCCGTTCAGCAGTTTTATTTTCATCTCTTCATAGGGTGTCACGTCGTCGGTGAGCTGTACGCCGACGGTCTCCCAGGCCGGGCGGCCATCGGCGAACTTGTCTTCCAGCACCCACTGGATAAACGGCTCGCACACCACTGGCCAGGCATCGTCGATCCCCAGTTGATCGTGCAGTTGCAGGCGATGGGCGTTGCTGGTCATGGGGGTAATCCGGTCGACCATAGCATTGGGGAAGCTGACGTTGGCCGCGATCCAGTCATGCAGGTCGGCATCGCTCAAGGCGGCGTAGCTCAGCAAAGCCTTGCGCGCCACGTTGCCGTTGTGCGGCAAGTTATCGCAGGACATCAGGGTAAAGGCCCGCGTGCCCTGCGCCCGGCGCTGGGCGAGGGCAGCGCAGAGCACGCCAAACACCGTTGTCGGCGCCTTGGGGTGGGCCAGGTCGTGCTGGATTTGTGGCAGCGCAACCATGAACTCGCCGCTGCTGTCGTCGATGCAATAGCCGCCTTCGGTGATGGTCAGCGAAACGATGCGGATAGCCGGGCTGGCCAGTTTGTCGATCACCGCCTGTATGCCGTCTTCAGCCAGCAGCATGCCGCTGATCGAGGCGATGATCCGGCTTTGGGTATCGTCGCCATCGCCCAGTTCGAACAGGGTGTAGAGGTAGTCCTGGCTGGCCAGATCGTCACGCACTTTGCGGTCCTCTGCCCGCAGGCCGATACCGCAGATGCTCCAGTCCAGATCGCGGCCCTGGTTCATCAAAGTGTCTGTGTAATACGCCTGATGGGCGCGATGAAAACCGCCCACCCCGATGTGGGCGATGCCCTGGCGGGTATCGCTGGCAAGGTAGGCAGGTTTAGCCACTTGGTGGGTGAGATTGTCGAGGTTTCGGCGATTGAGTTTCATGGGTGCAATCTCGATTAGGCAGCAGCGCGCAATGGACGGGTGAGGGCCAGCCCGTTTGCATCGAATAAGTGGCAATGTTCACTGTCCAGGTGCAAGTGCAATTGCTCACCGTACTGGCTCGCCATATCACCACGGATACGCATGGTCAGGGGCTCGCCGCAAGCGGTAATCACATGGCAGTAGGTGTCGCTGCCCAGGCGTTCGCCGACATCGGCGGTGACGGTCAGGGTGCAGTCGCCAGGTTTGGCCAGGTTCAGGTGTTCGGGGCGGATGCCCAGGGTCACGTGGCTGCCCAGGCTCAGCGAAGCACCGCTCAACGGCAGCTGGATGCGGGTGCCCGCATCCAGTTCGACTTCGCAACCCAGGCCATCGAGACGGCTGACCTTACCTTTCATAAAGCCCATTTTCGGCGTGCCGAGGAACCCGGCGACAAACAGGTTGGCCGGTTGGTGATAGAGGTCCAGCGGCGTGCCAACCTGTTCGATTTTGCCCGCATTGAGCACCACCACCTTGTCGGCCAGGGTCATGGCTTCGACCTGATCGTGGGTCACGTAAATCATCGTCGCTTGCAGCTCCTGGTGCAGGCGCGCCAGTTCGAGGCGCATTTGCACCCGCAGCGCCGCATCGAGGTTGGACAGCGGTTCATCGAACAGGAAGATTTTGGGGTTGCGCACAATCGCCCGGCCAATGGCCACGCGCTGACGCTGCCCGCCGGACAGGTGTTTGGGCTTGCGTTCAAGCAAGGGCGCGAGCTCCAGGATTCGCGCCGCTTCGTTGACCTTCTTCTCGACCTCGGCCTTGGGCACGCCCGCCAGGTCGAGGGCAAACGACATGTTCTTGCGCACGCTCATGTGCGGGTACAGGGCGTAGGTCTGGAACACCATCGCCAGGTCGCGTTTGGCCGGGCTGACTTGGGTAATGTCGCGGCCATCCAGCTCGATGGTGCCATCGCTGACTTCTTCGAGACCGGCAATCAGGCGTAGCAGGGTGGACTTGCCGCACCCCGAGGGGCCGACAAATACAACGAATTCGCGGTCATGCACTTCAAGGTCGATGCCCTTGATGATGGAAAAGCCTTCGAAACCCTTTTGCAGATTCTTGATTTTCAGGTTGGCCATGATGGGCCTCCACTCGTTGTTTTTATTTAACCGCACCGAAAGACAAGCCGCGTACCAGTTGCTTCTGGCTGATCCAGCCGAAAATCAGGATCGGTGCACAGGCCAGCGTCGACACCGCCGACAACTTGGCCCAGAACAGGCCTTCGGGGCTGGAGTAGGACGCGATCAAAGCGGTCAGTGGTGCGGCACTGGAGGACGTCAGGTTCAACGACCAGAACGCCTCGTTCCAGCACAGGATCAACGACAGCAGCAGGGTCGAGGCCAGCCCGCCCTTGCTGATGGGCAGCAGCACCCGGACGACCTCCTGCCACAGGGTGGCACCGTCCAGGCGGGCGGCTTCGAGGATGTCCTTGGGGATGTCCTTGAAGTAGGTGTAAATCATCCAGACCACAATCGGCAGGTTGATCAGGGTGTAGATGATGATCAGCGCTGTGCGGGTGTCGAGCAGGCCAAATGTCTTGGCCAGCAGGTAGATCGGCATCAGCACGCCCACCGGCGGCAGCATCTTGGTGGAGAGCATCCACAGCAGCGTGCCCTTGGTGCGTTTGGTTTCGTAGAACGCCATCGAGTAGGCCGCCGGTATCGCGATCAACATGCACAAGGCGGTGGCGGTGAACGAGATCACCACCGAGTTCCAGGCAAAGCGAAAATAGCCGCTGCGCTCTTCGATGTGCAGGTAGTTCTCCAGCGTCGGGGTGAAGATGAATTGCGGCGGTGTGGCAAACGCATCGAGCTCGGTTTTAAAGCTGGTCAGCACCATCCAGAAGATCGGGAAGAAAATCAGGATCGCGATGGCCCAGGCCAGGGTGCCGAGCAGCAGGCTTTGCAGGCGGCGGGATTGTTGAAGAGTCATGGCTGGCCTCAGGCTTTGTCTGTCAGGTTTTTGCCGAGCATGCGCACCAGGATGATGGCCGCGATATTGGCGATGACCACGGCGATCAAACCACCGGCCGAAGCCATGCCCACATCGAACTGCACCAGCGCCTGGTTGTAGATCAGGTATGCCAGGTTGGTCGACGCATAGCCGGGGCCACCGTTGGTTGTGGTGAATATCTCGGCGAAAACCGACAGCAGGAAGATGGTTTCAATCATCACCACCACGGCAATGGGGCGCGCCAGATGGGGCAGGGTCAGGTGCCAGAAAATCGCGATGGGCCCTGCACCGTCCAGGCGGGCGGCTTCTTTTTGTTCCTGGTCCAGCGACTGCATGGCGGTCATCAGAATCAAAATGGCGAAGGGTAGCCATTGCCACGACACAATGATGATGATCGACAGCAGCGGGTAGTGCGCCAGCCAGTCAACGGGCTGGGCGCCGAACAGCTTCCACACGGCTGCCAGGACCCCGGACACGGGGTGGAAAATCAGGTTTTTCCAGATCAGGGCACCCACGGTGGGCATGATGAAAAACGGCGAGATCAACAGCACCCGCACGATGCCGCGGCCCATGAATTCGCTGGCCTCCAGCAAGGCGCTGATCAACACGCCGAGCACCACGCTGATCAGCAACACACTGCCCACCAGCAGCAGAGTGTTGGTCGCGCCGGGCAAAAAGCCGGAGTCGGTGAGGAAGTAGGTGAAGTTTTCCAGGCCTACAAACTGGTTTTCGCCGGGGTACAGCAGGTTGTAGCGGATCAGCGAAAAGTAGAGGGTCATGCCCAGTGGCACGATCATCCACAGCAGCAAAAGCGCCACTGAGGGCGTGACCAGAAACCAGCCAGGGTTGAACAGCCTCGATCGGCGCGCCGCAGGCGGAGCGCCGAGCGCGGCGGTGACAGTTGAAGTCGTCATTTTGAATTCACCTGAATTGCTTTATGTGGGAGCGAGCCTGCTCGCGAAGGCCATTCGCGAGCAGGCTCGCTCCCACAGGAACTTCAGCGCCCACAGAATTTGAGCCTTGCAGGTACTGCTATTTGGGATAGCCCGCTCGCTTCATCTCGCGCTCGGTACTTTGCTGGGCCGCCGTGAGCGCTTGATCCACCGTGGTCTGGCCAATCAGCGCAGCGCTGAACAGCTTGCCGACCTGGGTGCCCACCGCCTGGAACTCGGGGATGGTCACCAGCTGAATGCCCACGTAAGGCACGGGTTTGATCGTCGGGTCCTTGGGGTTGGCGACTTTCAAGGATTCGAGGGTCACTTTGGCAAACGGCGCCGCCTTCAGATAGGCATCGGTGTAGGTCGAGTTACGGGTGCCGGGCGGCACGTTGGCGATGCCGTCTTTCTCGGCAACCAGCGCGCCGTATTCCTTGGACGTGGCCCAGGTGCTGAAGGTTTTGGCTGCGTCCTTGGCTTTGGAGCTGGTGGGGATCGCCAGCGCCCAGGAGTAGAGCCAGGCACTGCCCTTGTCGGTGACCGCCTGGGGGGCGAAGGTGAAACCGACGTGATCGGCCACTTTGCTCTGGGTGTGGTCGGTGACGAACGAGCCCGCGACACTGGCATCGACCCAGATCGCGCACTTGCCGCTGTTGAACAGCGCCAGGTTTTCGTTGAAACCGTTGCTGGTCGCACCCGGCGGGCCAGAAGCTTTCAGGGTGCCGACATAGAAGTTCAGTGCGTTTTTCCACTCGGGCCCGGTGAACTCGGGCTGCCACTGTTCATTGAACCAGCGCGCGCCGTAGGCATTGGCGATGGTGGTGATCAGCGCCATGTTTTCGCCCCAGCCGGCTTTGCCGCGCAGGCAAATGCCGTATTGCTCTTTCTCGGGCTTGTTCAGGGTTTTGGCGAATGCTGCGATCTGCTCCCAGGTCGGGTGCTCGGGCATGGTCAGGCCGGCGTCCTTGAACAGGTCGGTGCGGTAATAGGTCATGGAGCTTTCGGCATAGAACGGCAGGGCGTAGAGCGTGCCCTTGACCGACAAGCCATCGCGTACCGAGGGGAACACATCATCAATGGCGTAGGTGGCCGGCAGGTCGGTCATGGGTTCGAGCCAACCCTTGTCGCCCCAGAGTGCGGCTTCGTACATGCCGATGGTCAGCACATCGAACTGGCCGCCCTGGGTGGCAATATCCGTGGTCAGGCGTTGGCGCAAGACGTTTTCTTCCAGCACCACCCAGTTGAGTTTGATCTCGGGGTGTTCGCTCTCGAAGGTCTTGGCCAGCTTTTGCATACGGATCATGTCGCTGTTGTTGACCGTGGCAATGGTCAGGGTTTGCGCGCCCAGGCTCAAGCCGCTGAGGGTCATGCACGTAGCGACACATAACGCTTTGACAGGAATATTCATTGAGCACTCCACTTCATTGGCCAGACGGCTTTTGAAGGACGGTTATTGTTTTTATGGCGGCTCGCCCGGAGCAAGCGCTTGGGCGGATTACAGCCTTCAATCACCGTCGTGACAAATCACTGGCAGCACTCGAACCGATACTATTTTGCACTTCGCAGGCGTTCGCTCAGTGGCGGCTGGTTTTGCTCGGTCAAACGCTGCACCGCCAGGCGCCGATAGTGTGACGGCGTCATGCCTTTTAGCTGCTGAAAGCGGCGGTTGAAGTTGGAAATATTGTTGAAACCTGACTCAAAGCACACGTCTGTTACGGGCTTTTGGCCGTCGGCGAGCAGTTCGCAGGACTTGCTGATGCGCAGGCGATTGACGAACTCGATGAAGCAGCGCCCTGTGGCCTGCTTGAACACCCTGGAAAAGTAGGTGGGTTTCATGCCCATGTAGTGAGCCACTTCTTCGAGCGGAAGCTCGCGGGCGTAGTGGCTAAAAATATAATCCACGGCCCGGTTGGTACGGTCGATGGTCTGCTCGTCGGCCAATTGCCCGCACGTCACGCCCGACAGCAACTGATAGTCATCACACTCGGCCAGCAGCTCCAGCAAGATCAAAAAATGCCCCAGGCGGGTCACGCCCGTGGAGTCGGCAATGGTCTGCATCAGGCCCATGGCCTTGCGGATCGTGTGGGGGCAGCGAAACTCGATGCCGTAGTGCGCCCGTTCCAGCATCGGGGTCAGGGTTTTGAGTTCGGTAAATACCGAGGCGGCGCCTTCAAACAGTTCATCGGTGAAGTTCACCAGCATGTCGCGGGTGGGCACCACTTCATCCTCGGCCACCTGGCTGATCCAGTTGTGGGGCAGGTTGGGGCCGGTAAGGAACAACGACCTGGGATGGAAATTGCCGATATAGTCGCCGACAAACACCTTGCCGCTGCTGGCCACGATCAGGTGCAGCTCGTATTCCTTGTGGAAATGCCAGCGCACCAGGGGGCAGGGGAAACCATGCTGGCGATAGATGATTGACAGGCCGTTGTGGTCGTCCATCAGTTCGTAGGACGGGTCTGTAGCTCTGGCGAGTCGAGTCATGGTCGGGCCGAATTCAGTCTTCTTATGTCACTGATCATGCCGTCTTCGCCTTATTCCTGCCAGCGACGGTTAATCTTGCGGCTTGTCCGAGGGGTAAGACACGATGAAAACACTGTTATTGATCGGCATCGGCGCCGGCGACCCGGAGCACATCACCGTGCAGGCAATCAATGCGCTGAACCGTGCCCGGGTGTTGTTTGTGCTCGACAAGGGCCAGACCACTGACGACCTGGTGCGCCTGCGCCTTGAAATCTGCCGGCGCTACATTCGCGAGCCGAGTTATCGGGTGGTTCAGGTCAGCGACCCCAAGCGCGACAGCGCAACGCCGTCCTACACCCAGGGCGTTGAAGACTGGCATGAGCGTCGGGCCGAGGTCTTTACACAACTGATCGAGGACGAATTGGCCGACGGTGAGTGCGCAGCGTTCCTGCTGTGGGGTGAGCCGGGGCTGTATGACAGCACCCTGCGCATCCTGGACCGGGTGCGGGCCAACGGTTGCAGCGGTTTTGACTATGAGGTGATCCCCGGCATCAGCAGCGTGCAGGCGCTGGCAGCCCGGCATCGCATTCCCCTGAATGAGATCGGCCAGCCGATCCGTATCACCACCGGCCGACGGCTGGTGGCGGCAGACCTGGACAACGTGGTGGTCATGCTTGATGCCCACTGTGCCTTCGAGGCCTTTGTCGATGAAGACATCGACATTTACTGGGGCGCCTACATCGGTACGGCAGACGAAATCCTGATCGCCGGCAAGCTGGCTGACGTCTGCGAGCAGATCAAACAGGCCCGCAGCGCGGCCAGAGAGCGCAAGGGCTGGGTGATGGACACGTATCTACTAAGAAGACGACCTGTAGATCGACCTGATTCCTACATGAAAGTCCGATCGTAATTACGGTATCAATTCTGGGTGGGAGGTAGCTTTCGCGTTCCAGACGAATAACAAAAAGCAGGAAATACGATGCGTAAAGCTTCCCCGGCTTACCTCCCGGCAATAGATGGGCTACGAGCCATCGCCGTAATCGCTGTAATCCTCTTTCATGCCGACTTTCTTAACGTGCTCCCCGGTGGCTTCACCGGGGTCGATCTGTTTTTCGTGATCTCGGGCTATGTAATCAGCCAGTCCCTGTGCGACCGGGGGCACTCGGGGTTTGTCGACTATCTGAAAGCGTTCTATCGGCGCCGGCTGTTGCGTATTTTGCCGGCGCTGCTGGTTGTGCTGGTGGCCACTTTCCTGGTGTCGGCCCTGTTTGTGCCTCAGTCATGGCTCAGTGAACAGAGCAATCGTACCGGGCTGGCTGCCTTTTTTGGGGTCAGTAATATCGTGCTGGCCTGGAACCCCGATACCTACTTTACGCCGGGCGCCGAGCTCAACCCTTTTTTGCATACCTGGTCGCTGGGGGTTGAAGAGCAGTTTTACGTGGTCTTCCCGGTGCTGTATTTCCTGTGGCTTCGTTATAAAAAACACAGCGCTCTGGTGTGGGCCGTCCTGCCGGTATTGGCCATCGCCTCGCTGGTGGTCAGTGCCATGGAGACAAAAGCCGATCAGCTCTCGGCCTTTTACTTGCTGCCCGGCCGTTTCTGGGAGATGGCCGCAGGGGCCATGTTGTTCCAGATGATTGATACACGGCGCGCTTCACTGCGCTCCAGGGCCACTGCCAGCCTGCTGCTGGCAAGCGGTCTGGCGCTGGTACTGGCGGGGTTTGTGTACGCCGAAGGCCAGGACTTCCCGTTCCCGTGGGCGATGGTGACGGTGCTGGGCGCTGTGCTGATGATCGCTGCGCTGGCACTCCCGGCAGACGGTTATGGCTCGCCGTTGCAGCGCCTGCTGCAAGCGTCCTGGGTGACCTATATTGGTCGTCTGTCGTTTTCCCTGTATTTGTGGCACTGGCCAGTTGCAGTATTTTTACGCTGGACCACGGGGACAGAGCTGCTGGTCGTTCAGTTGCTGTATCCGGTGGTGGTGCTGGCGCTGGCGGCAGCCTCTTACCACTGGATTGAAATCCCCGTGCGCACCGGTAAATCAGCGTGGCAGCGCCATGCCTGGAGTACGTTCGCCGTCAGTTTCATCGCTGTCGGCCTGCTCTGGTGGTCGGCGTTTTGGGTGACGGACAACACTGAGCAGTTATCCCTGAGCCAAACCCGTGACACCTATACCTGGTATGCCTACAGGCATTACCCAAGGGAAGACGTCGTAAAGATCGAGGACCCGCGGGTTAACGGACGGCAGCTGTTTGTGATCGGGGATTCGCATGCGGCGGCCTACCGTACGCTGCTTAACAGTGTGTCGCTGACACTCGGGATCAAGGTGGTGGAGTACGAGCAGGGCGGGTGCGCAGTGGTAAGTCTGATGGCCGCCGATCCGCCCGATTGTGCGCAGCGTCAGGAAGCAGATCTGCGTGATATCGAAAGCCGGGCCAGGCCGGGCGACATTGTGTTTCTGGCCTCATTGCGCATGCCGGAGCTGCAAGATGTTGCATTCGATCAGGCCCTGTCCCTGCTGACGCCAGAGAGTTACGCCGCAGCCCTAGCCTCGGCCGAGCTCACGCTGGCGCGGCTGGCGGCCGCAAGCGTCCGGGTTTTGATCGATGCCCCCAAACCACTGTTCAAGGCACCGGCGGCTCGCTGTTCGGACTGGTTCAATCGGATGAACCCGATTTGCGCCGAGGGCCTGACGGTAGAAAGCAGGCAGCTGGAACGGCTGCGCGCTTCACAAATGCAGTTGCTGGACCTGTTGCAGCGTGAGCACTCCAGCCTGACCGTCTGGGACCCGTTCCCGCTGCTGTGTCCGGGCCCTGTGTGCTCGGCCTATGACACCAACGGCCAGCCGCTGTTTTTCGACTCAAACCATCTCAGCGGCCATGGCAATCGGGTGCTGGAGCCGTCTTTCACCGAAGTGCTGCTGAACATCTGGCGTAACAGCTAGTCAGACCCGGTTTTTTGCCTCGATCCACTGCGACATGTATTGGGTACTTTTGTGCTGGTGATGGCGCAACATTGCCCCGGTGAAGTTGTTGCGCCGGTGCTGCTCAAGCCCGGCGCGGCACGCTTCGATTCGCTCTACCAGCGCCGGGCCGTGGGTGCCCTGCAGGTAACGCGCCGCCAGCAGTGCCTGCCCGTGTTGCTGGGCCTGATGCCAGGCCTCGGGGTTCTGGTACAGCTCGACCGCCGCCGCCGCGATTGCGCTGGCGCTTTGCTCGATGGCACCGGCCCACGGCAGATCGCCGTGCATGCCTTCGGCGCCCACGGGGGTGGTCAGGTTGGGTGTGCCGCAGAGCATGGCGTCGGCGATTTTGCCCTTGATGCCTGCGCCAAAACGAAGCGGCGCCATACAGATCCGCGCGTTGCTCATCACCTCAAGGGCGTCTTCAGCCCAGTTGAGTACGTGAAAACCTTGCGCGGGGTTATGCAGCGCAGTGGCTTTGGGCGGGGTGTAAGCGCCGTAGACATGCAGCTGCGCGGCGGGCAGCTGTTGTCGGATCAACGGCCAGATGCTGGTTTTCATCCAGAGCACGGCGTCCCAGTTAGGCGCGTGACGGAAGTTGCCGATGCTCAGGAAGTGCTGGCGCTGTTCATAGGGCACGAACGTTGCGGGCACACTGTCGACCATCAGCGGGCACCAGTGCAGCAGGGCCTTGGGCACGTGGAACTGCTCCACCAACAAGTCGATTTCGTATTCGGAAATCATCAGGTTGAGGTCGCAGCGGTAAATCGCGGCTATTTCCCGCTGCGCGAGGTCTGTGCCGGCCATCTGTTCGAAGGTTTCGCGCTGGGCCGGGGCGAACAGACTGCTGAAATCGTTGAGGTCGGTATCGTGCTTGAGCCGTGCCTTGAGCTGTTGCTGACGGGCGTCGCGCAGGCTTTGCAGGTCGGAGGTTTCCAGCACGCGCAGAGCGTCGGGGCAGTGCTTTTCAACCCTCCAGCCGAACTGTTCTTCCATCATGAAACGGTCGAACAGCACGATGTCCGGGGCCAGCTCAGTGATAAAGGCATCAAAGCTGCTGTTGTTCAGTTCAATGGCGACTTCATCAATGCCCAGCGCGGCCAGGTCCGCCTTGTGCTCGCCAATGCCGGCGGGGCTGCTGAAGGTGATGTGCCAGCCTTGCTGCAAAAAGCTCTCAATGATTTGCATCATGTGCCCACCGGCCGCCGAAGAACGCGGTTCGGGCCACACGTAGCCAATAATCAGGACGCGGGTTGGAGGGGTGGACGGCATGGACAGATCCTTGAAGCGCTGAGGCTGAAAAAAGGCGGCAATTAGAACACAACTGCATGCAGCACCGATCCCTGCAGTCAGGTTTTGCGCGATCCCTGTGGGAGCTGGCCTGCCAGCGATGCCATCACCAGCAGTCTGGCCCCCACAGTAGTCTGTTGACCTGTTACAAAGCACTGCGTAGCCTTGCGCGTTCGAGGTTCTTCGCTATGCGAAGCTAAGAAGGGAACGCGGTATGCCGCGGCTGCCCCCGCAACTGTAAACGGTCAATGATCTTGCCATGCCACTGCGCAACACGCGGGAAGGCGCAAGGTCGGAATCAGCCCTGCTGATACCCAGCCGTAAGCCAGGAGACCTGCCTCGTGACAGATTCTTACTTCAACCGGGCGGGGTGATCCGGTGGCGAATGTTGACCGCACACTGCCTGCGGTCGTCGTCCCGTATGCCCGCCGCTTTGCCAAAGGGCATCCGATGAAAACACTGGCCAAAACTCCCGTCACCATCGTTACCGGCTTTCTCGGTTCGGGTAAAACCACGCTGTTGCGCCATATGCTGGATAACGCCCAGGGCCGTCGCATTGCGGTGATCGTCAATGAATTCGGCGAGCTGGGCATCGACGGCGAAATCCTCAAGCAATGCACCATCGGCTGCACCGAAGAAGAAGCCAACGGCCGCATCTATGAGCTGGCCAACGGCTGCTTGTGCTGCACCGTGCAGGAAGAGTTCTTCCCGGTAATGCGTGAGCTGGTTGCGCGCCGTGGCGACATCGACCATATCCTGATCGAAACCTCGGGTCTGGCCCTGCCAAAGCCGCTGGTTCAAGCTTTCCAGTGGCCGGAAATCCGCAGCGCCTGCACCGTGGACGCGGTGATTACCGTGGTCGACAGCCCGGCCGTGGCCGCCGGCACTTTTGCCGCCTTCCCGGACCAGGTTGACGCCCAGCGCAAGCTCGACCCAAACCTGGATCACGAATCGCCGCTGCACGAGCTGTTCGCTGACCAACTGGCCAGTGCCGACCTGGTGATCCTCAACAAGGCCGACCTGATCAGCCCTGAAGACCTGGCAAAAGTGCGCGCCGAAGTGGCTGAAGAGCTGCCGCCAGCGGTCAAAATCATCGAAGCCAGCAGTGGCCGCTTGCCGTTGGACGTGCTGCTGGGCCTGGGCGCCGGTTCTGAAGACCATATCGATGGCCGCCACAGCCACCACGACCATCACCACGATGGCGATGAGGGTCACGACGATCACGACCATGATGCCTTTGACTCGATCTCCATCGAGCTGCCACAGGGTGAAGAGCGCGTATTGATGGAGGCCCTGACCCAGTTGGTGGTCAAACACGGCATTCTGCGGGTCAAAGGCTTCGCGGCGATCCCGGGCAAGCCGATGCGTTTGCTGATCCAGGGCGTGGGTACCCGCTTTGACAAGCACTTCGACCGCGCCTGGGCTGCGGATGAGTCGCGCGTTACCAAACTGGTGCTGATCGGCCAGGACCTGGACGCCGAACTGCTCGAGTCCACTTTGCGTAAAGCGTTGAGCGAGTAAGCCATGCATCTGCTCAGGACCCAGCCCGGTGGCTTTGTATCGGACGACAATATTGCCGATTTAGGCCAGACCCCCGCCGAGCTGGTGATCCTGTGCAGCGGTGATTCAAGCCTGGCACTGCTGGCCGAAGCGGCGCAGCAGTTGCCTGAAGATTATCCAGCCTTGCGTCTGGCCAACCCGATGCAGGTACAAAACCATGGCTCGGTCGACCTTTATGTCGATCAAGTGCTGCAACACGCCAAGGTGATATTGCTGTCGTTGCACGGCGGCATCGGCTATTGGCGCTACGGCATTGAGCGCCTGGTGCAACTGGCCGAGCGCGGCGTGACGCTGATCCTGGTGCCAGGTGACGACCGTCCCGACCCGGAACTCGCTGCACTGAGCACCGTACCCGCTGAACAGGGCGAGCGGCTGTGGCACTTTTTGCGTCAGGGCGGGCGGCATAACGCACTACAGCTTTATCGTTGCCTGGCCAGCGAATGGCTGGGCCGTGATTACCCATGGGACGAACCACAAACCCTGCCGCGTACCGCGATTTATCATCCGGCCCACGCCAATGCCGAACTCAAGGACTGGCAGGCCGACTGGGTCCCCGGGCAACCGGTTGCTGCGCTGTTGTTCTATCGCTCGCATTTGCAGGCAGCCAACACTGCGTTTGTCGATGTGTTTTGCCAGCGCTTGCTGGCTGCCGGGCTCAACCCCTTGCCGATTGCCGTGGCCAGCCTTAAAGAGCCGGGTTGCATGGCAGTGGTTGAAGCGCTGCTGGATGAAGTGCAGGCCGGGGTCATTCTCAATACCACCGGCTTTGCCCAGTCCAGCCCCGAAGCGCCGCACCTGCGCCCGTTTCGGCGCAATATCCCGGTGATTCAGGCCATTTGCGCCCAGGACAACGAGCCGGGGTGGCGGGCCAGTGAACAAGGCCTGGGGCCCCGCGATCTGGCGATGCACATAGCATTGCCGGAGCTGGACGGGCGGATTATCAGCCGCCCGATCAGCTTCAAGGACCTGGCATGGCGCAGTGAGCGCAGCCAATCGGATGTAGTGTGTTATCGCGCTCAACCCGAACGGATGGATTTTGTCGCGCAACTGGCCCGGCGCTGGGTTGAGCTGGCCCGCGTGGCGAACCCGCAAAAGCGAGTTGCGCTGATCCTGGCCAACTACCCGACCCGCGATGGCCGCATCGGCAACGGTGTGGGGCTCGACACCCCGGCGGCGGCGCTGAATATCCTGCGGGCCTTGCAGGCTCAAGGGTATCCGGTGGACTGCGCGTTGCCCGAGAGCGGCACGGCGCTGATCCAGGCCCTGTTGGGCGGGGTCAGCAATGATCTGGACAGCCTTGACCTGCGCCCATGCATGCAAAGCCTGGTGCTGGACGAGTACCTGGCAATGTTCAATGCGTTGCCCGAGGCCAATCGCCAGGCGGTGACCGAGCGCTGGGGTGAGCCACACAACGACCCGATGTTCCGCAGCGGGCGGTTGATGATTGCGGGGCTGCGCTTTGGCCTGACCTTTGTCGGAATTCAACCGGCGCGGGGCTATCAGGTCGATGCCAGCGCCGTGTACCACGACCCCGATCTGGTTCCGCCCCACGGCTATCTGGCGTTCTACTTCTGGTTGCGCCACACCTATGGCGCCCACGCGGTGGTGCACGTGGGCAAACACGGCAACTTGGAATGGCTGCCGGGCAAGGGCGTCGGGCTGTCCGAGCATTGCTGGCCGGACGCGATCCTGGGGCCCATGCCCAACGTCTATCCCTTTATCGTCAACGATCCGGGCGAAGGCGCGCAGGCCAAACGGCGGACCCAGGCGGTGATCATCGACCATTTGATGCCGCCGCTGACCCGGGCCGAAACCTACGGTCCGTTGCGTGATCTGGAGCTGCTGGCCGACGAGTATTACGACGCCCAATTGCTTGATCCGCGTCGTGCCCGCGAGTTGCAGCGCAGTATTCTCAAACTGGTGCGTGACGCCCATATCGACCGCGAGCTGCAACTGGACGAAAACCTCGACAGCGATGCCGATGCAGCGATTTGGCTGCCCCGGCTGGACACCTATTTATGCGACCTCAAGGAGTCGCAAATCCGCGACGGGCTGCATATCTTCGGTGAGTCGCCAGCCGGGCGTCTGCGTATCGATACCTTGCTGGCGTTGTTGCGCATCCCCCGTGGCGATGGTCGTGGCGCGCAATCGAGCGTGCTGCGGGCGCTGTCCAAAGCCTTTGAGCTGGGCTTCGACCCGCTGGACTGCGCGCTGGCCGAACCCTGGACGGCGCGCCAGCCTGCCGAATTGCGAGCGGTCAGTGATGAGCGCTGGCGCACGGCGGGGGATGCCCGCGAACGTCTGGAACTGTACGCCGCGCAACTGATCGAACAGGCCCTGGAGGGCCGCCTGCAGTTGCCGGATACCGCGCAATGGGCTGAGGTGCGGGCCATTTTCGACGCGCTGCTGGATACGGTGGCACCGCGTCTGGATGCCTGCGGCCCGGCCGAGATGCAAGGCCTGCTCGATGCCCTCGGCGGGCGCTTTGTGCCGGCTGGGCCCAGTGGTGCGCCGAGTCGCGGCCGTCTGGACGTGCTGCCGACCGGGCGCAACTTTTTTTCCGTGGATGTGCGCAACCTGCCGACCACCACGGCCTGGCGGATTGGTTTTCAGTCGGCCAACCTGATCCTCGAGCGTCATTTGCAGGACCACGGCGACCATTTGCGGCAGCTGGGGTTGTCGGTGTGGGGCACGGCCACCATGCGCACGGGCGGTGATGATATCGCCCAGGCCATGGCCTTGATGGGCGTGCGCCCGGTGTGGGCCACTGGCAGTCAGCGGGTCGATGACTTTGAAATCCTGCCGGTCAGCCTGCTGGACCGCCCGCGGGTGGACGTGACCTTGCGCGTGTCGGGGTTCTTCCGCGATGCGTTTGCCAACCTGATCCGTCTGTTCGATGCTGCTGTGCAGGCGGTGGCGGCGCTGGACGAACCGGACGACCTCAACCCGCTGGCAGCCAGGGTGCGCAGTGAACGTGAACAGCTGGAGCGTGACGGGCTGGCACCGGAACTGGCGGCACGCCAGGCAGGTTGGCGGGTGTTCGGCGCCAAGCCCGGGGCTTATGGCGCCGGCGTGCAGAACGCGATTGATGGCCGCCTGTGGCAAAGCCGCGATGACCTGGCCGAGGTGTATCTGAACTGGGGCGGCTATGCCTATGGCGGCGCCGATGAAGGCACCGCCGCACGCGGCCAGTTTGCCCGGCGGTTGAGCCAGGTGCAGGCGGTGGTGCAAAACCAGGACAATCGCGAGCACGACCTGCTCGATTCCAATGACTACTATCAGTTCCAAGGCGGCATGCTGGCTGCGGTTGAGAGCTTGAGCGGGCAGGCCGCGGCCAGTTATCACGGCGACCACAGCCAGCCAGACCTGCCAAAAATCCGCAGTCTCAAGGAAGAGCTGAACCGGGTGATTCGTTCCCGTGCCGCGAATCCGAAGTGGATCGACGGGGTCAAGCGTCATGGCTACAAGGGCGCGTTCGAAATGGCTGCGACCCTGGATAACCTGTTCGCGTTTGACGCCACCACGCATTTGATTGACGACCACCAGTACGCGTTGCTGGCGGATGCCTACCTGCTGGACCCTGACACCCGTGAGTTTGTGCAGCAGCACAACCCCCATGCCCTGCGCGACATGACCGAACGCCTGCTGGAAGCCCAGCAGCGCGGGCTTTGGGGTGAGCCTGGCGAGTACCGCGAGGCACTGGAAAACCTGTTGCTGGATATAGAAGAAGAGTAAAAAGCGACCCTCACCCTAGCCCTCTCCCAGTGGGAGAGGGGACTGATTGGGGGATGTTAAGGATTTTCGCATCACCACACATCGGCTCCCTCTGGGAGAGGGCTGGGGTGAGGGCTTTATTGAAGTCGATCAACATTCTACGAATTGGAACCCGAAAACATGACTGACACCCCGCATTTCCCGTTATCGGCGGTGGTCGGCGCGCAGGCCTTGAAACTGGCGCTGTGCCTGACGGCCATCGACCCGAAAATCGGCGGCGTGCTGATCGAAGGCCCGCGCGGCATGGCCAAGTCGACCCTGGCCCGGGGCCTCGCGGACCTGCTGGCCAGCGGTCAATTTGTCACCTTGCCCCTGGGCGCCACTGAAGAGCGGCTGGTGGGTACCCTCGATCTGGATGCGGCGCTGGGGCAGGGCAAGGCGCAGTTTTCGCCCGGTGTGCTGGCCAAGGCCGACGGCGGCGTGCTGTATGTCGATGAAGTGAATTTGCTGGCCGACCATCTGGTGGATGTACTGCTGGATGTGGCAGCGAGCGGCACCAACGTGGTCGAGCGCGATGGTATCTCCCATCGTCACGCCGCGCGCTTCGTGCTGATTGGCACCATGAACCCCGAAGAAGGTGAATTGCGCCCGCAGTTGCTCGACCGTTTTGGCCTGAACGTCGCCATGAGCGGTCAGCCGCCACCGGCCGAGCGTGGAGAAATCATTCGCCGTCGGCTGGACTTCGATGCCGACCCTCAAGGTTTCTGTGCGCACTGGGCCCCGCAGCAGGACGCCTTGCGCGAACGCTGCCAGCAGGCACGTGAATTGTTGCACGGCATCGCCCTTGATGATCAGGCCCTGACCGTGATCACCGAGCGCTGCTTTGCCGCGGCAGTGGACGGCATGCGCGCCGATCTGGTGTGGTTGCGGGCGGCGCGGGCCCATGCGGCATGGCGCGGGGCAACGGCGATCAGTCTGGACGATATCGATGCGGTGGCCGAGTTCGCCTTGCGCCATCGTCGCCGCGAATCCACCGGCCAGGCACCTACGCCCGAGCCGCCGCAATCACCGCCGCAATCGAGCAGCGCATCACCCCGGTCCGGCCAGGGCCAGTGGGGCGAGTTACCGGCCCAGCCCCAGGCATCCGGCGCTCGCCGTGAAGTGCCGAGCTGGCCAAAAAAGCCTTAGGCATTCGCCCTCGACCGGCAGAGGGGGCGGATGCCAGACCCCAGGCAGGCCAGCTCAGTACGGGCAAGCAGGGCACCTGTCGCAGTGCCGACAACGGGGCGGTTGATTGGGTGAAGACCTTGCTCGGCGGGCGCCCGCGTCAGCGTGCCGATCTGGCATTTAAAACCCGGCAAAGCAGCGCACAGGAACTGTGGCTTGTGGTGGTGGATGCGTCCGCCTCGACCCGTCGCCATCAGGCGCTGAGCGATGCCAAGGGCGTGTTGGCCCAGCTGTTTGAGGATGCTTATCGCCAGCGTGCCCGGGTGGCCGTGATGACGGCCAGCGGGCATGCGCCGCAGTGGCAGGTCAGTGGCTCGAAGGCGTCGAAAGCCCTGGATGAATGGTTACAGGGTTTGGGTGCAGGAGGCGGTACGCCGTTGCTGGAAGCGTTGCGCGAGGTGGCGAGGTGGCTCGATGGTCGGCGCAAGCAATTTCCACAGGAACAGCAGCGCTTTTTGTTGCTGACCGATGGTCGTTTGAAGGAGTGGCCGGCCTTGCCCGCGATTGACTGCCCGGGGCTGCTGATCGATATCGAGAGAGGCCCGATTCGTCTGGGCCGATCCCGTCAGATGGCGCTGGAGCTCAATGCAGAATACCTGCATATCGACGGGTTGAATCTGGTGTAGAGGCTGAAAGCAAAATGGGGGAGCGAGGCCCGATCCCCCACGTCAGCTGTAAAGCTGATTAAGCCGGCATTACCCAAGGCTGCAGCGCGTAGCCTTCGCTGCTCAGCTCGGCCCGGGCTTGTGCCAGCAGGCTTTCGAGTTGGGCGGCATCTGCGCAGGCGCTGCGCGGGATCTGTTTGCGGCCGATACGGGTACTGGTGCGGTCGATAACGGTCAGGCTCAATTCGCCGTGGCCGTCCTGTGCAGCCCAGGCAACGCATTGAAAAGGTTCAAAGGCGTGGCCGGCAATCAAAAGAGCTTCGTTGAAACGGAGCGGGGCGTTCATAGGGTCGTCTCTCTGGTGTGCCCATCAAGTGATTAACCGTCGGCTGGGCTTACCGTTCGGTTGGTTACTTGTACTGATGACTTCTGACCGGCATCAGGTCACACACTTTCGTCACTTTTTTAAAAGTATTTTCACCCGACTGATCCAGATCAATTTTTGACGTGCCTGCAAACTTTGCCCCCATTCATTTGGGTGCGCACAGTTTAATTGGCTATTAACGTTATAAAGAAACGATCCTGAACGCGCCCACAGTCTTGCTAAGGTTACGCTTGAGTCGAACAAGGGACTGTTTCTATTGCTTTTTTATTTATTTGGCGCCAAGGAACAGTCATGCTCACGATGTCATCTGCGCGACGTCTGCTGGTCGTGGAACCCTGTGAAGATTGCCATGAGTTGCTCCCCGGGCTGCGAACGCTGGGCTGGGCCGTAGACAGTTGCAGCCTGGCAACTGTTGTTGATCGAGCTTGCGACGTAGGGCTGTTCAGGTTGCAGCCTGCTCATCTTGAGCGCCCCGAAGCAGTGAAAGACATGATCAGCCGCAGCGGTACCGAGTGGATTGCGGTGCTGACCCCGGATGTCCTGAAACTGAGGAATGTGGGGGATTTTGTCTGCGAGTGGTTTTTTGATTTTCATACCTTGCCCTTCGATGTTTCCCGGGTACAAGTCACGCTCGGCAGGGCCTTCGGCATGGCGCGACTGCGTGGCCGGGTGGTCACCCACGCCGACAGGCGGGTAGATGAGCTGCTGGGTGAAAGCACGAGCATGCGCAACATGCGCAAAATCCTCGGCAAGTTCGCGCCCACCCAGTCACCTATCCTGATCCGGGGTGAAAGCGGTACCGGCAAAGAGCTGGTCGCCCGTACCCTGCATCGCCAGTCCTTGCGCAGCACCATGCCCTTTGTCGCGATCAATTGCGGCGCCATCCCGGAGAACCTGATCCAGTCAGAACTGTTTGGTCATGAGAAAGGCGCCTTCACGGGCGCCCATCAGCGCAAGATCGGACGTATCGAGGCGGCCCATGGTGGCACGCTGTTCCTGGATGAAATCGGCGACCTGCCGCTGGAACTGCAAGCCAATCTGCTGCGCTTTTTGCAGGAAAAACACATAGAAAGGGTCGGCGGCAGCCAGCCCATTCCTGTCGATGTGCGGGTGCTGGCGGCCACCCATGTGGACCTCGAGGCCGCGATTGTGAGCGGGCGTTTTCGCGAAGACCTGTACTACCGGCTCAACGTTCTGCAAGTGATCACGGACCCCTTGCGTGAGCGTCATGGTGATCTGGCCATGCTGGCCAACCATTTTGCCAATTACTACAGTCTGGAAACCGGTCGCCGCCCCCGCACTTTCAGTAATGACGCCCTGATTGCCATGGTTAATCACGCCTGGCCCGGCAATGTACGCGAGCTGGCCAACCGTGTGCGCCGGGGGCTGGTTCTGGCGGAAGGGCGCCAGATCGAGGCCCATGACCTGGGGCTGGAGTCGCGCCCGGCCTTTGCGGGCACCATGGGTACCCTGGAAGAGTACAAGGACCGGGCGGAGCGTCAGGCGTTGAGCGAGGTGCTGGACAGGCACGGCGATAATCTGAGCCTGGCCGCCAAGGTGCTGGGGGTTTCGCGCCCGACGTTTTACCGGTTGCTGCACAAGCATCACATCCGCTAGCCCCATCCAGAAAAACAAAAGGCCCGCAGTGCTTGAGCGCTGCGGGCCTTTTACTTTTATCGGTTTTTTTAGAAGTAGTACGGGAATTTCAGGCTGAAGGTAAAGTCCGGCGCATCTTCCGTCAGGCCAATCGACAGGTTTGGCACAATGGTCAGGTTGTCGGTGGCAGCAACTGTCATGCCGACGTTGAAGTAACCCGCGTTGGCATCACTGGTAGTAACTGTTTGCCAGTCCCCGCCGTCCTGCTTGAGCTTGCTCTTTTTCTGAATCAGGTCAGACACCGAGAACGACATACTCATTTTCTCGTTGAGCGCAAACGCCACACCTGCGCCAATCTGGAAGCTGTCACCCAGTTTGACCTTGCCCGGCTGTTTCAGGTTGTTGGTTGAGCTGATATCGCTAAACGACTCTTCGAGGTTGTGGGTGTACGACAGGGTTCCGAACAGTACGGCCGGGTCGAAGGTTTTAACCACGGAGACGGCGGGGCTGATCGACCACACGCCATTACCGGTCGGCAGGTCTTCAGGGGTGAAGACGTTGGTGTTATCAACCGATTGAACCAGTTTGATCCCGAACGGGTCTTTGCCGGTAGGGGCCTTGACCCGTACGCTGAAGACCGCATCAGGTGTATTTACCGATTCGTCGAGGAACTTGTAAGCCACGCCAAAGTTGACGTCGCCAATGGTCGGGTCGCGGGTGACGGTTTGTTCTGAAGTGGCTTGAGCATCACCGCCGTTGGCACCACCGGACTGGTAAGTCGACTCGCGATAGATCACGGGTACGTTCACGTCGAACTGCCAGCGGTTATCCAGGTTGTAGCGGCCGGTCAGGTCCAGAGTCCAGTTGTCTGCCTTGATGCGATCAAGGTTGAGGTTGCCCAGGAAAATCGAGTCAAGGGCCAGGAAGCCATTGAGTATCAGCTGACGTGTGTCATAGCGCGAATACGTGATGCCGGTTTCGAGGCTGAACTTGCCACCGCCGAAAAATCCGCTGGCCTCATCGTAAAGGTTGACCACGCTCTGGGCGGGTGCTGAGTCATCCTTCAAGGACTGCCCGTAAGAGCTGCCGCCTGCAGCGCTTGCAGCGCCACCTGCTGCGCCACCGCTGGCTGCGATGACTCCCTGGTTGCCTTTCATGTCGGCCGGAGATTTGGCCAGACGCCTGGGGGCTGGTGCTGCCGGTTGGTCTTCAACTTGACGAACCCGTTGTTCAAGCACAGCCAAGGCTTTTTGTTGTTGGTCGTAACGTTGGCGAAGCTCCAGTAGTTCTTTTTTCAGTAGCTCTACATCACCATCAGGCGCTGCATAAAGCAGGGCTGACGGTAGAAGAGTGCTCATACATACGACTGCGCGAAAAGTTAACGTTCGATGCATGAAATAGGCCGCCCAGAATAGATCGAGTTGTAAGACGTTAGCCTAGTTCAATATCCCATGTTGCGAAGACCTTTTAACGGACTAAGGTTGCAATCGAGCGCCCCTGAACTTGGCATGTTGTTGCGCAACACGACATTAAGCTGGGTGAGGTTATTCACCGAGTTGCCTCCACCCAACAGTGTTGTGCTCTGTAACACGCCACCTTGAGCGATTTGTTGCAATGAACTGCCCTGATTGTTATTGGCCTGGATTGCCACCTGGACACCACCGCCCGTAGCGGAAACGGTCAGATTGCCTGCTGCGCTTGTTTGTGTGATGGGGGTATTGGCGCTCAGCAAGACGCCTTGCTGGTTCACCACTGGGGCCTGGTTGGCCTCGCTGACATTGATGTCGACGTTGTTGTAGGCCGTGTTGTTGTCGCCAGCAGCCCGCACGCTCTGGGTTACGCCCTGGCCGGTGGTCAGCCCTGTGCCACCTGTCACCGAGCCGGTGCCTGCAGAGACCGGTGCGCCACTGCCGGCGGAGCTGTAAGTAGAGACATAGAACCGGGGTTCGACGGTATTTTGCATGGTCATGGTCGTCGAAGCGCCCACAATCCCGCCGTTACTGCTGGTCCATGTACTGTTCATCACAATGCCAAAACTGATGATCCGGCCCGGCATGACAAAGCGTCCGCGTAACTGAGACATTTCCGAGTCTTTCAATTCGACCGGTTTAAAGGTCGAGGCCGCGTGGGCGGGGAGGCTGCCCGCAAGGCATGCGGCAATCAGCCAATAGTGAGTTTTCATGTGTTGCTCCAGGAGCGTCTGGCCCCGTCGCCATGATTGGCACACCTAAAAAAAGTCGCTTTGGATAAACCCGAAGTCCATCAGCTCTGCATCTTTGACCGGGCTGAAGCTGTCCAGCTGGTTTTTTGCCGTTAGCGGAGCAGGGGGCGTCAGTAGCGCGTTGGTTTTGTCGTAGCCGGGGCCGATGACAGCAAACACGATGCCATTCCAGCCCTTGAGGAAATCTTCATGGGAATAACGCTTGTGGCCCAGCACCGGATCGCCGATGTAGACCCAGTCTTTCTGGGTGCGTTGCAGGACGACAAAGTGCTTGTAGCCACGTATGTCCAGCAGCACCACAACAGGAATGTTTACACTTTCAAGGCTCTGGGCCGGGATCCTGTAGCCCCGTGCGCGCATGCCGATGCTTTCGACGTAACGCTTCATGTCGAGCATGGAAAAGCCTTGGGTGCGTACCAGGTCCTGATCTGCGTTTTGCAGCATCCCCTTGATAATCTGGTCTTCGTCGACATCCAGCCAGTAGGCCTGGCGCAGTACGGTGGCAAGCGCCGCGGCACCACAACTGAAATCGGTTTTTTGTTCAACGATGTCTGTGAAACGGCGCTCACGGATGCTCTGCACCTGCTTGAACACCAGATTGCCGCCAGGCATGGCAGCGATTGGCATCTGTGCCGCCTGGGACATACCGGCCAGGCAGAGCATTAAGGAGAGGGCAGCAATACGCATGATGAATACGCCTTGGGGTAGAGAAAGGGTCTCGTAAACGAGACCCTCCTTTAGCTGTCGCGATTACATGCAGACTTTGCAGCCAGCAGCGATGGACAGAGAGTTGCTTTGTTGGTTGCCCACACCCGCTGCGATGTTGGCACCACCATTACCCGACATGCCATTGAACGAATGGTCCATGGTGGCGTTGTTCACAACAGGGGTATTGTTGTGGTGCGAGCTTTGGCCCCAGGTATTGACGTTGCTCAGATACGACGCACCGGCTTCGTTGATCACCGACAGGTTGTTCGAGGTTTGGTTGGCGGTTGCGCCCGCGCCTGCAATACGGCCATTGGATACGGCGATGGCCAGGTTGTTTTTCTGTTGGTTGAAGTCACCAGCAGCCACGTTTATGCCCACATTGCCTGAGCTGCCATTGCCTGAACTTTCCAGCTTGGCGTTATTTTGTGTGCCGTAGTTGTGGTCGTTGTTATGACTGTTGGTCTGGGTTGCGCTGGTCAGTGATGCGGCGGTACCAAAGACGAACGTTTCGTCAGCGGTTGCGATTGCAACGGCGTTGTCTTGTTGGTTGCCCGAGCCGGCTGCGGCGTTGACACCCATGTTACCTTCAGCCCCTTTGACGGAGTCTTTTACGGTAGCGGTGTTTTTGATCGCTTTGTTGGTCACTTTGTTGTTGTGACTGTTTTGCACGTCAATCACAACAGCTGCAGCCCCCGCATTAGGGTCCATTGTGTAAGACGGTGGAGGTGGTGGGCCATCGTTGTGAGCATATGCGGCTACGGACAGAAGTGCGGCCATAGCAAAAGCCAGAGGTTTCAGAGCGCTTGACGGTTTCATGATGTTTCTCCGTGCTTCAATAGTGAGTTAAGTGTTGGCACTTTCTAATTGCACTACGTTGCTCTCGGGTCAGTCAGCAACCCGTATGTTGAGGGTGTTAGCCATGCGGTTCCCCACCCCTGCACTCTGGTTCAACTGCACCACCCCGCGGCTGCCGGTGAAGGCCTGGTCGCCTGTCACGACCTGGCGGCTGCCGCTGGTGGGGGGTGCAGTGCCCGAGTCTGGTATCAGCGCCACGTTCTGCTGTGACAGGACGCTGTCGTCTATGCCTTGAGGCTGGGCACTGATGCCTATCCGCACTGCATTGACCATTTGGTTGTTGGCACCGGCCGACTGGTTGATCCCGATCACGCCGGTGCCATTACTGAATGAGTTGCCGAGAATTGCTGCCTTGGCATTGAGCGAAGGATCGGCAGGGGTATTGATTTTTTGGGTGACGGAGGTTGAGGCGTGTGCCGAGGTGCCGAGGGCAACCGCCCGGACGTTGACTTGCTGCTGCTGATCGCCGGCCGCCTGGTTGATCGTGACGTTGCCATGAAAATCAGCACCGGAATTGTTGATCTCGGCGTTGTTATCGGAGGCAGCCATTACGTTGACACTGGCAAGCAATGCGGCAATCAGTACGGGCAGTCGGCGGGCAGTCATGTTATTTCCCCTGGCTCAACACTGAGAGTGGGCGCATGCCCTGTTCGATGCTGTTGCCTATCGTGTTGGATATAGTGCCGCCACTGCCGCCGCCATGGCCGTTGGTCATGCCTGGCAGGCCGTTGCTGTTGTTGAGCCCGGGCAATGAATTGGCGTGGGGGATGATGATGCGGTTGATCGAAGCACCGGTGCTCACACCGGCAAAGTCACCATCAGTGAGCTCACCGGTTACACCTATCACTTGTGCGGAAGGGTTGGCATTGACGGTGCGCGGATCAGGGTCGGGATGCATGGGCGGGTTGCCCACCGCATAGGGTTGAACCGTACGTGTCACCACGATCTCGCCATTAGGAGCGGCCTGGACGACGCTGCACAAACCCATCAAGGCGCTCAAGCTACAAACTGTCAGCAAATAATGGTTACCGCGATAGAGGTGACGCATGTTCGTGCTCCCTTTATTCGACGCTGGCCCTAGTCAGCGTATTAAGGAGAGAGCAGAAGCTGTGCCACTTCTTGTTTAACCTTTAAAAACAACAGCTGTTGCAACAGTGTCGTTGTGTGCACCGACAAGTGTGTCTCAAACGTGAGACGCACACACACCCGCTTGAATAAGCCTACGGTCAGGCGGGCACACTGTTTTAATGCTTTATCGGGGCGTGTTTCACGGGCTTTACACTAAACCGGAAAAGGCGTGACCTCAGTGTTTTAGCGGCTTTGGCGCCGAGTGACTGTTTCAGTAATGGACAACTTCAGGGTGCTGAAACCTTTAACTTGCAGGGCGAAAAGTTCAAGGTTTCAAGTGCCATTACTAAAAGACTAATACTTTGTTTATAAGTTTCTTGCGGGGGCAATTAATTGTTTAACCGCTGCAAAAGCCTGTTGCTGTCGAGCCTGCCAATCGCCATTAACCACCTGTACGGGTTGTTGGTGGCGATCGAGCCATTGTGCACTGGCGTTGAAAAACGCCTGACGTTCAGCCAGCGAGGGTTGGCAGCGTTGACCGTCGGGTGTCCACTCCACGCCCTCGGGCGACAGCAGCAGGTGCAGGTCGTAATGGCGGCTTAGCAGTTCGGCTTCCAACCAGTCAGGGCAGTCGTCAAACAGGGTCTGGCTCCACAGCATGTTGCTGAGCAAATGGGTGTCCAGAATCAGCAGCTCGGGCTGTTGGCTCCGTGCCTGATCTTCCCAGTCAAGCTGACCACGGGCGATCGCCGGAATGTCTGCCAGGCAGGTGTCCCGAGGGTTTTGTTCGATGAAGTAACGGACGTATTCGCCCACCAGAATGGCGCCGAAGTGCTGCTGCAATTGCGCAGCCAGCCAGCTTTTACCACTCGACTCCGGCCCTGCCAGTACCAGCACCTTCATGTGCGCAGCGCCGGGTCGCGGTGCCAGTCACGCCAGCCTTGAATGGCGATGATCGCGAACAGGGCGTACAGGCCCGCCGTCCCGTACAGATCCTGGTAAGCAAAGAAACCGATATAGAGCACGTCGATCACACACCACAGTGCCCAGCACTGCAGGCGTTTTTGGGCCATCCACACTTGGGCGACCAGGCTGAAAGCGGTCAGCGCTGCATCCTGCCAAGGGAACTGGGAGTCGGTCCAGTGCGCCATCGAGGCGCCCAATGCCAGGCTGCCCACGGCGCCGATAACCAGACCCAACCCCACGTGCAGGGATCTTAACCGGGTTACGACGCGGCCTTCATGTTGCTCGCCTGCGCGGGTCCACTGCCACCAGCCATAGACTTGCAGCAGGGCAAAAAACACTTGCAGCAACATGCCGGAGTACAGCTTGAGGCCGAAAAAAATCCAGCTATAAAGCAGCACCATCACCAGACCAATGGGCCAGCACCAAGGGTTCTGCTTGACCGTCAACCAGACGGCTATCACGCCGAGTGCGGCGGCAAACAGTTCGAGCCCTGACATTGGGATTCCTTGGATGAGAGTGAAGGGCGGGGATTGTACCTGCAGCGGGGATGGTTGTGGGTTTGATAGGCCGCAGTGTGAGGCTGCGTCCGGCTGCGCAGCAGTCGTAAAGTCTGCTTCCATGGTTAAACAGACATATTGTGTATTCCGGTTTTGCGACCGCTGCGTCGCAGTGGCTCACCAACTCGAACGCAGGTTCGTTCCACTCCTAGCGTTTACTGTCGTGAAAACCAGCGTTTTCGTTCCCATTCAGCCGGAAATGTAGAGATATGGACAAATATCATAACAAGGGATAACCAACCCATTACGGCATTATCGACATGCCCCATAAATGGTAAAGTGCTGTCTCGCACAAAAAAATTGTGAATGGTCGCACACAGTACGTTGTAGCTCCCAACCCCCCAGAACTTAAAAGCGGAATAACGACGACCTGACCACGCGTAGTACGCCCAAAAGGAAGGCCAGTATAAAAGCACCGTTATAAGTATAAAGACGGGATAAAAAATAAAGTTACTCATTAAGGCGTGTCACACGCGCCATACACAGTGCTTGCAGTTATAACGTCCGCAAATCTATCGAAGAAGAACCCTCTGCGCGTAGCGACCTTATACCCTCTCACATAGTCCGTCTTCACATACCTGAACAAACGCCAGGCATCGGGCTTTAATACCATTTTGCCAATGCCGTAGGCTGACGAACTCAAGTCAACCACCCCATAAGCAACATCGGCTTCACAATTACCTTTGCCCAGCATTCCAGAAGCGGCGCGATAACCGGTTCTAAGTGGCCCCACGGTATCGGAACGGTTTTTGACAAGGTTATGAACGCTTTCATAGCTGTTGTTAGCGCCGTTGAGCATCATGGGCACGCCCGCAAATAGACACAGCGTACCCATCGAGGCGTAGCAAATACCTGCCCCCGCAGCAAACTGAAGTGCTCCCGAAATAACGCTTGCTCCTCTTAAGGCAACCTCTCTAGCCTGGATAAGCAAACTGTTTTGCTCATCCTTAAGTGCTTTCAATCCCTCTTCAGGGGTCTTTTTCCCCTGCGACACATCATTAACAATGCTTTTGGCGTAATAAGCGACTTCGCGGTTGAATTGCAAACGCAGCGTGCCGTCTTTGATGTGTCTAACACCTAATGTGCTGGCTTGGCTGCCAAGTTTTGCAGCGGCCGCACTGACCATCCAGTAATCACAGCTACTAGGTATGCAAGGTTCGTTAGCTGATTTCATTCGTCATTTCCCCACGTGCTGTAGCCGCTGGTGCCAGCTATGTGGTGGGTCCACGTGATATCTCGATAACGGATGGCTATGTGTTCTTGTGGTTCGGCGTCGTTCTGCAAAATCGCGTGAGGCATTTCAAGTGTTAGATCAGCAATAACCCCGCCATTGATCGAAACTGAATAGAACTTTTCCTGTAGGCCAAAAGAAGAGACACGATAGAAGTTGATTGTGCACTTTATCTCTTCTCTGGATGAGAGTGCTTGAGCGAGGAGCGGAGAGGCTTTATCAACGTTTTTGGTAATAAAAATTGGACGATGTGTTGGCTTGTTAATATTGCCGATATTGACCATGTTGTGAGTGTAAGACAGCACCATTATTTCGTCGGTATGCCCTGACTGACACTTGTTGCCAATAGAGTCTTGGCTTGAGCAGCCAGCTGAAATCAAACCTTGAGCGTTGCCTGCAATAGTCATGTATCCGTGGGTAGCCATGTATGCAACTCCTGATTGCCAGCCCGGTAGTCTAAAGTGCAGAAGACTGCCGGGTCGTAGGAGGCATCTGAAAGGTACGCAAGATGTGTCTAGATTGGGCACTTGCAGTACTGGTCCAACTCTCAAGCAGGTGGGTACTCTGCGCGACGAGATTTTGCGTTTTGTCTCGACAGCCGTTACCCACCCCAGTGATCAACGCATATGCAGCAACACGTAATCGTTTTTATCGAAGCGGCCACTGAGTGCCGGTGCGATGTTGCCCAGTTCACTGCCTTGCAGGGCCTCGTAATCCTTGCGGTCCATGACGATCCAGACCGGGGCTGGCAATGCGCTCAGCTCTGCTGGCGATTGCGTGAACAGCGGTAGCAGGTCGCGGTTCACGTTGACCATGAACTTGATGGCCTTGGCGTCTTTGCCCATGCCGTGCAGTACCAGCGGTGCCGGTGCCTGGTCGATCAACTGCATGGTTTTTTGAGTGAATGCGCGGGTGTCGTACAGGCTGCGTTCGGCCGGTTCATACACCATGATGTAGCTGCTCCACAGCGCCAGAACCGCACACGCCGCCAACCCGGCCATGCGCCATTGGGCTTTGAAGAGCAAGCCCACAGCCAGCAGCTGCAGAACCGCCAGCACCATGAAAGTGCCGTTCAATGCAGGCAGTTGCTCGCCAAAACGCGAGCGGGCAACCAGTAACCCGGCAATCAACAAGCCCGGCAACAGCAGAAAGATGCCTTGAATGAAGCCGCGTAAAACGCCAAACACCCGGCCCTGCATCACTTGAAACGGATACGCTGCAATGATCGCGACCATTGGCATCATGGGCAGCAGGTATCGGGCTTTCTTGGCTTGAGGAATCGACAGACCGATCATCACCACCAGAGCGGCTGCAACGCAGTATTTGACCAGTTGCAGGGCCGGCCCGGACTGTTTGCGCCCGGCAACCAGGATCGCCACCAGCACGGCGATCGCCAGCGGGTAAGCCAGCGCATAGTTGCCCATGGAGCTGGTGAAGTAATACAGCACGCTGCTTGCGCCTTCGGTGCCGTCCATGCGCCCGGTCACCTGCATGCGGATCACTTCATGGACAAAGTCTTCGCCACCACTGATCCAGGCCAGCATCAGCAACGTGCCGATGCACAGCACCAGCAGAACCAGAGCCTGGAGCCCGAAGGTGATCAGTCGGCGCCACTGGCCGTTAAGCAGGTAGAAACTGCAGACAATACCGGTAGGGATCACCAGGCCGATCGGGCCGCGAATGGCAAACCCCAGTACCAGCAGGGCCAGGAGCAAGAAGTACCGGCGAGGCGCTCCGAAGTGCTCGTGGGAGTAGGCCAGATAGAATGCGCTGAAGCTCACGGCTGCGAGCATTTGGTCCAGCGAAACAGCTCGGGTTTCAGTTACAAAGGTCATGCTCAGCAACAGCAAGGCCACGCTGACCAGGGCCCAGGTGCTCGATTGCGGTGCGATCAGGCGATACATCAAGGTGACCAGTGTGGCGCTGGCAAATGCAGTGGGCAGCCATGCGGTCAGGCTGGTGACCTTGCCGAGGGGCAGCGACAGTAACCAGGTCAGCACGGTCGAGGTTGCGCTGTAGTCAGCGTAGGGCTGGCCATAGGTGGTCGGAAAGAAACCGGGGCCGTGGCGCATCATCTCGTTGGCAAACATGACAAAGCGCGAATCAAAGCCGATCGCTGCCTCTTGATGATTGCCCAGGATAAACAGCACTAATGCCAGTGCCCCCAGAATCAGGGAATGCCTGCGCTGTGTCAGCAAGGCTATGCGGTTGAAGTCGGCAGGCATGTCGAGTCTCCTTGACTCAATCTACGAACAAAAAAAACGCCGCCATTGTTGCCAATGGCGGCGTGATTACCCAATCAAACGGCCGTTGCGCCCTGGGACACCGGCAGGTTGCACGATTCCCCCCGGCCCATCGGGAAGTACTGCAAGCCGATGCGCGCCAGGCGCTCACCTTCATACAGGTTGCGGCCATCGAAAATTACCGGGGTCTTGAGGCGCTGCTTGATCAGGTCAAAGTCAGGGGCCTTGAATTGCTGCCACTCGGTACACACGATCAAGGCGTCCGCACCGTTGAGCGTCGATTCCGGCGTGCCCATCAGGCTCAGGCGCGGTTCGTCACCGTACAGGCGCTGGGTTTCCTGCATGGCTTCGGGGTCAAAGGCGCGTACGTCGGCGCCCGCGGCCCACAAGGCTTGCATCAATACACGGCTTGGCGCATCGCGCATGTCATCGGTATTGGGCTTGAACGCCAGGCCCCACAGGGCAAAGGTCTTGCCTTTAAGATCGCCCTTGAAGAACGCATTGATACGGTCAAACAACTTGTGTTTCTGACGTTCGTTGATGGCTTCGACAGCTTGCAGCAGGTCGCTTGAGCAATTGACCTGCTGGGCACTGTGGATCAGCGCGCGCATGTCTTTGGGGAAGCACGAACCGCCATAGCCGCAGCCAGGGTAAATGAAGTGGTAGCCAATACGGGTGTCGGCGCCGATGCCCAGGCGAACGGCTTCGATGTCGGCTCCCAGATGCTCGGCCAGCTCGGCGATCTGGTTGATAAAGCTGATCTTGGTCGCCAGCATGCAGTTGGCGGCGTACTTGGTCAGTTCGGCGCTGCGCAGGTCCATGAAAATGATGCGGTCATGGTTGCGGTTGAAGGGCGCGTAAAGGTCACGCATGACTTCGCGCACTTCTTCACGGGCGCAGCCGATGATGATGCGGTCCGGGCGACGGCAATCGCTGACCGCCGAACCTTCCTTGAGAAATTCGGGGTTCGAGACCACGTCGAATTGCAGGGTGCGCCCAGTTTGGTCCAGGGCCTTGTTGATATGGGCGGTCAGCGCGTCACCGGTGCCAACCGGTACGGTGGATTTCTCGACCAAAATCAGTGGTTCCTTGCGGTGGCGGGCAACCGCGTCACCTACAGAGAACACCTGGCCCAGGTCTGCCGAGCCGTCTTCGCTGGGCGGAGTGCCGACGGCGATGAACAGGACCTGGCCGTGCTCGATGGCGAGCTTTTCATCGCTGGTAAAGCGCAGGCGGTTGCTCTCAAGGTTTTCACGCACCAGGCTGGAAAGCCCGGGTTCAAAAATGCTCACGTGACCTTGCTGCAGCAATTCGACCTTCTTCTGGTCAATGTCCATGCAGATCACATCGTGGCCGACTTCCGCCAGTACCGTCGCCTGCACCAGGCCAACATAACCACTACCAATTACACTGATTTTCATGCGCAGTTCCTGGAACTTGGGGTACGTCGAGAGTTGATCGTAAGCACCCCCAGAATGACCAAGGTCACACCAAGGGTTTTTGAAAGCGTGAAGCTTTCATGGAAAATCGGCAGGCTGGCAGCCAGCAAATACACCAGCGCGTAGCTGATGCTCAGCAGCGAGTACGCCCGGCCCAGCGGCAAGTCGCGCAGGGCCAGCAGCCAGCACAGCATCGACAGTGCGTAGGCGACGATTGCGCCAAACACCACGCCCAGCGCGATGAGCGATACATCACCCTGACTGATTGCGGTCAGCCATTGAGATGGCTGCGGCAAGCGCGTCATGCTCCAGCGCATACCCAGTTGGGCACCGCTGACCAGCAGCACGCTGCCTGAGGCAAAGGCAAATCCACGGCGCAGGTTCATGCGTGTTGTCCCAGCAAAACCACCCCGGCAATCACCAACCCGACGCCCAACCAATGGCGCAGGTCGATGGCTTCTTTAAACAGGTAGCGGGCCACCAGGGTGATCAGTACAAAATTGAGGCTGAGCATCGGGTAAGCAATCCCGACCTCCAGCCGTTGCAACACCAGCAACCACACCAGCAAACCCAGGCCAAGGCACAGCAGTGCCAGCCACAACCAGGGCGAACGCAGTTTTTGCGCCACCCCGGTGTCGATCCCGCGCCAGCTCTCGACCGCGTATTTCTGGGCGATCTGGCCGGCACAGGTCAGCAGGCAAGCCAGCAGCAGGAGTGTCAGGGTCATGGAGCGATCTGCGGGAAAATCAGAATCACCATGTTGCCTTCGTCATAGCGTTTGGCGTCTTTGGGCAACGCGTCCATTTCATGGCTTTCGTCGCTGTCCTTGACGCGCATCACCACGCCCACAGAGCCCTGGCGGCGGGCGTCAATCATCCACTGGCCAATATCGGCCAGGCCGATGCTTTTGCCTTTGGCGTCGTCATAGGTCAGGCCGTATTTGACTTCGCCCTGGGTGTTGTAAAGCGTCACGTCCGGCCGGCGCAGGCGCCAGGCCAGGGCAGAGGCTGCGCCCAGGTCGTTGCTCAGAAAGGTTTTGGCCTGGGACAGTTCGTCCATATGCTCGAGGATGAACTGGTCGGGCATCTTGTTGTGCACCACGCTGGTCGGCATGGCCGCAGGCAGTGCGAGCACCAGAACACCCATCGCCAGGGCAGGCGCAGCCCACATTTTCAGCGGGTTTTTCAACGTCAGCAGGCTGGTCACGATCCACGTCAGCAGCACGACAACCAGCAAGGCCAGGTGCTGCGGTTCGTTTTCATAGAACGGCTGCTTGATCTGGAAGTAGACCAGGGCCAGCAACGCTGCGCTGCCGCCGATCAGGTTGACCAGACCATTGAAGCGCAAGGCTGACGTTTTGGCCTGCTCAACCCGCTGCATCATCGCGTGGCCAATCAACAGGGCCAACGGCAACATGCACGGCATGATGTAGGTCGGTAATTTACCCTTGCTCAGGCTGAACAAGCCCAGCGGCAGCAGCAACCACAGCAGTACGAACACAATGCTGGCATGGCGCTTGTTTTTCCAGGCGTCCTTGAATGCAACGGGCAACAAGGCTGCCCACGGCAAGCTGGAGACAACCATCAACGGCAGATAGAACCACCATGGACGACCGTGCTGGGCGTCTTCACCGGCAAAGCGGCGAATGTGCTCGTGCCAGAAGAAGAAGCGCCAGTAATCGGGCTCCTGGGCGTGAACCGCGAGTACCCACGGCAGCGAGACGGCGGCGGCGACCAGCATGGCCACCAGGCCGTACTTGACCAGCTCCAGAAAACGCTTTTGCCAGATCATGTAGGGCAGGGCGATCAGCACGGGCAACAGCAGGGCCAGAAAGCCTTTGGTCATGAAACCCATACCGCAGGCAAAACCCAGTACGGCCCAACTGATCAGGCGATCGCGGGGGCGGGTGCTGTCAACGGCAAACCACAACGCAACCATGCTCAGGTTGACCCACAGGGTGAACTGCGGATCGAGGTTGGAATACCCGGCCTGGCCTGCAATCAGGCCAAAGGTCATGTACACCAGGGCGCAGGCAAAGCTTTTGCGCGGGTCATTCCACAACCGGCGGGCCACGGCATAGGCCAGAAACACACTCAGGCCGGTGGCGATGGCGGACGCAATGCGCACGCCAAACAGGTTTTCACCAAAAATGGCCTGGCCAATGGCAATCATCCAGTAGCCGGCAATCGGCTTCTCGAAGTAACGCAAATCCATGAAGTGCGGGGTGATCCAGTTACCGTCGACCAGTATTTGCTGGCCGATTTGCGCATAGCGCGTTTCGTCAGGAATCCACAAGCCGTGGGTGCCCAGTGGCAACAGGTAAAACGCAACAAAGGCTAAAACCAGCAGCGGTATTGTCCAGCGTGAAGTCATGGCTGCTGCACTCCCAACCAGCCTTCGCGGCCTTCAAGCACACCACGGCTCAACTGCCCGGCAGGCAGGCTGTTGAGGTCGACGGGGAGCAAGTCGCGCAAGGGTTGAAAGTGAATGTCGCGGGCACGGGCTTGAGCCAGTAATTGACGGAAGTCGTTCGCCATTAGAATCCCTTCTACTTCAGCATGGATGGTGTACGCATTCAGCTTTTGCGGGCTGAAGCGATCAAGAATGTATGAGTTGAAATCGGCGGCACTGATCTGCGGTCCGACCACTTCATCGAAGGTGGGTAAATCCACAGGGATTTGCGGCGCGCCCAGACTGCCGTCGACCAACCTTGGCCGAAACAGACTGTGCCCGCGGCAATCACTGTTGTAACGAAAGCCAAAGGTTTCCTTGGCCTGGACTACGCGTTCATCAGCCCGCCAACCGGCGGCGGCCGAGCACTCGACGGCCTGCCCGGTGATGTCGCTCAACGTCTCGACACCACGGCGGATCTGCTCTATCAGTTGGGCCTCGCTCCAGCGGCCGGTATTGGCCTGCCAGCCGTGGTGATCCCAGGCGTGCAGGCCAACTTCATGGCCGGCGGCCAGGGTCTGGCGCATCAAGTGCCCCAGATCCTTGCCGATCGGTTTGCCCGGCCAGGCGGTGCCGGCCAGCAAGATGTCCCAGCCGTACAAGCTGGCCGCCTTGGAGCGCATCATCTTCCAGAAAAACTGGGGCTTGATCAGCCGCCATAAATGGCGACCCATGTTGTCCGGCCCCACGCTGAAAAAAAACGTGGCTTTGATCTGGGCTTCGTCGAGCAGTTCGAGTAGCCGCGGAACCCCCTCACGGGTTCCACGGTACGTGTCGACATCAATACGTAGTCCAGCTTGCATCAGCGTTTTTCCGCGATTTCTACCATGGCTTCACGCAGGAAGAAATCCAGGGTCTTGCCAATGGTTTCACTCAGCTCGGTGGTCGGCGTCCAGTCGATCAGGCGACGGGCGTTTTCTACACTGGGCTTGCGATGGCTGACGTCCTGATAGCCTGTGCCGTAGAACGACTGGCTTTCAACGTCGCGGAAACCGGCAAACGGAGGGAAGTTGGCACGCAGCGGGTGAGCTTCGAACTGACGCAGCAACTCTTCGCCCAGTTGACGAATGCTTGCTTCGTTATCCGGGTTGCCGATGTTGATGATCTGGCCGTCGCACTTGCCACCCTTGTTGTCGATGATGCGTGCCAGGGCTTCGATGCCGTCGGCCACGTCGGTGAAGCAGCGTTTTTGTTCGCCGCCGTCAACCAGACGGATCGGGGTACCTTCCACCAGGTGCAGGATCAGCTGGGTGATTGCACGCGAGCTGCCAACACGAGCCGAGTCCAGGCGGTCAAGGCGCGGGCCCATCCAGTTGAACGGACGGAACAGGGTGAATTTCAGGCCTTTGGTGCCGTAGGCCCAGATCACGCGGTCCAGCAGTTGCTTGGAAACCGAGTAGATCCAGCGCTGCTTGTTGATCGGACCAACCACCAGGTTGGAGGTGTCTTCGTCGAAGTTCTTGTCCTGGCACATGCCATACACTTCGGACGTGGACGGGAAGATCACGCGCTTGTTGTACTTGACGCAGTAGCGAACCAGCTTGAGGTTTTCTTCAAAGTCCAGCTCGAAAACCCGCAACGGGTTGCGGGTGTATTCGATTGGCGTTGCGATGGCCACCAGCGGCAGGACCACGTCGCATTTTTTGATGTGGTACTCGATCCACTCGGTGTGGATGCTGATATCGCCTTCCACAAAGTGGAAGTTAGGGTGGCTGCGCAGACGGTCGATGGCGTCGGAGCCGATGTCCAGGCCGTACACTTCATAACGGTCGTCTTGCAGCAGGCGCTCGGACAGGTGGTTACCGATAAAACCGTTCACGCCCAGGATCAGGACGCGGGTGCGACGTGCCGGGCGACCGGACTCGCTGCCACGCAGGCGCGAACCTTCAACCAGGCCCAGTTCGCGGGCCAGTTGCGGGCCGCTCAAGTACAGGCCGTTGTCATTGCGCTGACCGGCAGTGACGATCAGGGAGTCCTGGCCGCAGGCAATGCGCAGCGGGTCGCAGCTGATGACCTGGCCAGGTGCATGGCCCTGATTGCCGGCAACCACTTCGGCGCCCCAGACAATCAGTTTGTGCTCGCCCACGGCGCAGAAAGCGCCCGGGTACGGTTGGGTAACAGCGCGAACCAGGTTGAACAGCTCTTCGGCCGGGCGGCTCCACTGCAACAGGCCATCGGCCGCGGTGCGGCGGCCCACGTAGGTGGCCTTGGATTCGTCTTGCGGGGTTTCCTTGAGCTTGCCTTCAGGCAGCAGCGGCAAGGCTTCGGCCAGCAGTTGGGCCGCGGTTTCGCGCAGTTTGGCGTGCAGGCTCAGTGCGGTGTCGGAACGCTCAATGCTGATGCGCTGCTGGGCCAGGATGTCGCCAGCGTCGGCACGTTTGACCATGCGATGCAGGGTAACGCCGGTTTCGGTTTCGCCGTTGACCAGTACCCAGTTGGCCGGTGCGCGACCACGGTAGCGTGGCAGCAACGAGCCGTGCAGGTTGAAAGCACCTTTGCTGACGCTGGCCAGCAGCTCTTCGCCCAGCAGGTTGCGGTAGTAGAACGAGAAAATGTAATCGGCGTTCAGCTTGCGGATGCGCTCGATCCACAGCGGGTGGTTGGCGTCTTCCGGTGCATGTACCGGGATGCCTTTGCGGGCGCACAGCTGGGCGACGGAGCCGTAAAAGTTATTTTCTTTCGGGTCGTCAGCATGGGTAAACACAGCAGCAATTTCGTAGCCTGCATTGAGCAAGGCTTCGATGCCTGTGCAGCCAATATCGTGATAGGCGAAAACAACGGCTTTCAAACTCATGATTGGACCTGTGTCGAAGTAGTAGAAGTCGGGTTGCTAGTTGGAACAGAAGAAGCTTCAGGTTCGGCGCGAACGATTTTCTCAATGAAAAATCGTGGCCGGGCCCGTACGTCGCTGTACATGCGACCCAGGTATTCACCCAGTAGCCCCATGCCGATAAATTGCCCGCCGGTGAATACAAACAGCACCGCAAACAGTACGAAAGTACCGTGGCCGGCCCAGGAGGCGCCGAAGATCAGGCGCAACATGACCAGCGCGATGGCGAACAGCACGCCCAGTACCGCCATGCTGAAACCGATAATGCTCAGCAGGCGCAACGGGGTGGTGGTCATGCACGTGATCAGATCGAACATCAGGTTGATCAGGCGCATCGGGCTGTACTTGGAGTCGCCGTGTTCGCGCTCAGCATGCTCTACCAGCACTTCAGTGGTATGACGGGCAAAGCTGTTGGCGAGAATCGGGATAAAGGTGCTGCGTTCGCGACAGGCCAGCATGGCGTCGACGATGGAGCGGCGATAGGCGCGCAGCATGCAGCCGTAGTCGCTCATGGCTACGCCGGTGGAGCGTTGCACGGCCATGTTGATCAGGCGCGAAGGCCAGCGGCGCCAGGCGGAGTCCTGACGGTTGTTGCGCACGGTGCCGACCACGTCGTAACCCAGTGCCGCTTGTGCGACCAGGCGCGGGATTTCTTCCGGCGGGTTCTGCAGGTCGGCATCGAGGGTAATGACCACGTCGCCTTTTGAGTGCTCAAAGCCGGCCATGATCGCGGCATGTTGCCCGTAGTTGCGGTTGAGGATCACCGCGACAACGTGGCTGCCTTCACGCTCGGCCGCTTCTTCAAGAATTTGCGCCGATTTGTCCCGGCTGCCGTCATCGACCAGCACGATTTCATAGGCCTGGCTCAACTGCGCGCAGGCCGCTTCAGTGCGGCGCAGGAGTTCGGGCAAGCTCTCTTCTTCGTTGTAGACCGGGATGACGATCGACACACACTGGATAGGGTAGGGTTTCAAATTTTTCGTTCCAGTCAGTTTCAATGGCACAAGACGACATGTCTAAGTCGGCCCCACTCAAGCGCACTTTTAGAGGCTCGCGCCCTTCACGAGTAAAGACTATTACATACAAACGTAAAGTTAATAAATTGCGTTATCTACATGATTTTCCTGCTAACTCCAGGGGGGTCACCCTATGAGGCAGGTCTATACGTTAAACGCAACTTTGTGAAAAACCTATGAAAGTTAGATCAACAGTCCATGTTTTCTAAACACTAGACAGGTGCTATTCAGGAATAGCCTTTGTAAGGGACAACCTGGTCTTTCCAAGCCCACAGCGCCCGTCTGGCGTGCTCAGATTCTTACATCAATTGAACGAAATTGAACAGCTGTTGAAGGCTTTAAATATAAAGTGCAGGGTTTTTTAGAGCAAAAATGCCGTAGCGCCAACCTGCGGATATGTGACGAATGTCACATCGGTTGGCGCTGTTAAAAGCATTTTTTTAATTCAAACCCAGCTTGCCACGCAGGGTCGACAAGTCTTCGGCCAGGGTATTGACCGGGCCGACCAGCGCCTTGCGATCGTTGTCCTTGACCTTGTCGTAGGTCTCAAAACCACCGTCGGCGGTTTTGTACTTGGCCAGGATCTTGCTCACCGTGGCGAAGTTTTTATCCACCTTGGCGGCAAAGGCCTTGTCGCTCTGCCCGATTTGTACGCGGAACAGGTCGAAGATCTTTTTCGCGCCGTCCACGTTGCCCTGGAAGTCATACAGGTCAGTGTGGCTGTAGCGGTCTTCCTCGCCGGAAATCTTGGTAGCGGCCACTTCCTCCATGAGGGCTGCGGCACCGCCGACGACTTTTTCGGGCGGGAAGGTCAGCCCGGCGACTCGAGTTTGCAGGTCTTTCACGTCTTTGTTCAGGCCGTCGGCCAACTGATCAAGACCTTCGGTGCTGTTCTCTGAAAACAGGCCGTATTCGATGCGGTGAAACCCGGTGAAATCGGGTGCGGTTACGCCTTTTTCGTGGTCATCGACCCGGGAGTCGATCGAGGCATCGAGGTCGCTGAACAGCTCGGCAATCGGTTCGATCGACTCGTAGTACACCCGGGTCGGTGCGTAGAGCTTTTTGGCCGTGGCCAGGTCGCCTTTTTTCACGGCATCGGTGAATTTCTGCGTGTTGCTGGCCAGCTCATCCAGTTGCTCGGTGACGTAGATTTTGTAGTCCGAAACAGGTTGCACCAGGTCCAGTGGTGCGGTTGCAGCCAGTGCCGAGAGCGGGGTGTGGAGCAAACCCAGGGCCAGGAACAGTGCGAGCGGCGTCTTCTTCATGGGACTTTTTCCGGTTGGTTGAGGGGGTGATGTGTGCATCTGCTTGCGGCGCAAGCGCCTGCTAAGCACTCGCATCGAGCAAGGCGCGGCCAATGAAATCCTGGTCACTGCGCACGCCCGGCAGGGTGAAGAAGTAACCGCCGCCCACCGGTTTGAGGTACTCCTCCAGCGGTTCGCCGTTGAGGCGGGTTTGCACGGCGATAAAGCCTTTGTCCAGATCGCTCTGGTAGCAGATGAACAGCAGGCCCATGTCCAACTGGCCGTTTTTGTTGACCCCGTTGGAGTAGTTGAAGGGCCGGCGCAGGATCAGGCTGTTACGCGTTTCGTGAGTGCGCGGGTTGGCCAGGCGGATATGGGCGTCCAGCTTGGTGATTTTGCCGTGGGGGTCTTTGCTGTAATCCGGCACGTCGGTTTCGCGGGTGCCGTCCATAGGGGCGCCACTGGCCTTGTTGCGACCGAAGATGCTTTGTTGCTCTTGCAGCGGGGTGCGGTCCCAGCGCTCGACGAAATTGCGAATGATGCGCACCGCCTGGTAGCTGCCGTTGACCGCCCAGGCAGGCTCGTCGCTTCCGGGTTGTACCCAGACAATCTGGTTCATGGCCGCGTTGTTGTTGGAGTCGGGGTTGGCCGAACCGTCGCGAAAGCCCAGGAAGTTGCGCGCGCTCTGCGCCGGTTCGCCGGGTTTTGCCGGGGCTTGTGGCGGTACGGTGCCTTCTTGCTTCCAGCGCACCAGCAGCAAGTCGGGCATGTTTTTTACGATGTCACGCAGGGCGTGAATGTTGGTGTCGGCGGTATTGGCGCAAAACTGCAGGCTCAGATCGCCGTGGCATTGCGCAGGTTCCAGTGCGTCATTGGGAAAGCCTTGCATGCGGCTAAGGCGTTTGGGTTTGAGGGGCGACAGGCCGAAGCGCTCGTCAAACAGGGACTCGCCCACCGACACCGTGACGGTCAGGTTGTCCGGGGTTACGACGGGGCCGAGAATCCCGGAGTCAACCGGTGGCAACTTGGGGTCAACCTGGGGTACCGGGCCGCCCTTCATCAGGAAGGCAATGCGCTCGTTCAGGGTGCGGAACAGGCGCTCCAGGTCTGCACGGTCGGCGGCCAGCACATCGAAGGCCACCAGCATGCCGGCGGCAGGGCGCGGGGTGACGATGCCATTTTGGTGCTGGCCGATAAAGTCGTGATGATCCCGGGTTTTGTCACTGCTGGGTGCCTGGGTCACCTGTGCGTTTGCCGGGCTGCTCGCCGCCATGGCCGGGCAGCTCAGGGCGCCACCGGCCAGTGCCGCACCTGCGACTCCCATGCCCATAAGGATGCGACGGCGTTGCAGGTTGAACTCGTTCGGGGTGTGTTCTGAATCGCTCATGTGCGTCTCGTCTGCAATTACAGGCCGCTAAGGCCGAGGGCGGGATCGATTCCATCGAGTGCATCGGCCACAGCCTTGGCCTGGTTACTGATTTTTTGGCGCTGCGGGGCGCTGACCGTGTCGTAGGTGCGGTAGCCCAGCGGGGTTTTCATGTCATTGAGTTCGGCTTCCAACGAAGCACTGGCGCTGTCGAGGGTGTGCAGCAGGTCGGCATTTTTCTTCGCCAGTAACGGGCGCAGCAGATCAACCACCTTGCGTGAGGCTTGCAGGTTGGCGGCAAAGCCATTGAGGTCGATATGGCTGTAGCGTTCTTCTTCGCCGCTGTTGGCGCGGGTATCGGCCAGGTTGTGCAGGGTGCGGGCAACCATGCTGACCAGTTGCTCGGGTGGCAGCGATTGCGCCAGCAGCTGTTGCTTGAGTTGTACGGCATTGGCTTGCAGTTGCCGGGCAATCGGCGCCAGGCCCTGTGTGCTGCGCTGATCGAACAGTCCGTACTCCAGGCGATGGAAGCCGGTGAAGCCCGGGTCTTGTTCGCGTTTTTCGAAGTAGTCGGCGCGAGCGTTGATGGCGTTGTCCAGTTCGGCCAGTCGTTGCGCGGCCGGGGCCAGCCGCTGGTACGCCTCGCGAGCGGGAGTATATAAAGCCTGTGCCTGTTGCAGATCGCCGGCGGCAATGGCTTGCGACAGTGCATCCACGGCCCTGATCAGTGCCGTGCTTTGGCTGCTCAGGTAAACCCGGAACTCTGACAGCGGGCCGATAAATGCCACCATCGACGGTCGTGCATTGGCGCTGGCCTCGGACGCGGCAGTCGGTGTCACGTGCAGCGTACCGCGGGGGTTGCTGAGCAGGCCGCAGGTGATGGCGTAATCCCCGGGTGCCAGGGTTGCGTTGATCACCTGGCTCAGGCCTGGGGCGATGTTCTCGCGCTCTTCGACCACCAGCACGCCGTCGAGAATTTCCCACTCGACCGCCCGTTCCGAGGCGTTGACGATACGAAAGCTGTTGAACCCGGCCGGTACGGTCAGTGCATTGGGTTCACAGCTATGGGGATGAATGGTGACTGTGACTTCGTTGCCATGGGCTTTGCGCTTGGCCGCAGCCAGTTGCGAGGCGTAGTAGAACAACCCGCCGGCCGCGATCATCACGATCACCGAGCCGGCCACCGCCCAGCGCAATGCGCGTGGGGGGGTACCGCTTGCAGGGGTAGGCATGCTTGACCTTATGGGTGTGTTACAGAGGGGGTGTGTGCCGTGGTGGTCGGCGCTGTCGGGCGAAAGAACATCGCCAGCGTCACCACCAGATAGATCACGTAGGCGCCGAGGACGCTGACGGTAGGTGCGTCTTGATAGCCGAACATGCCGGCCAGAACGGAACCCAGCGGGCCGTCCATTGGCAGGTGTGCGCTGATGTCGAACACCACGTCTTGCAGGTGGTTCCACAGGCCGGCTTCATGGAGGGCTTGCACCGAGTTGGCCAAAATCCCTGCGGCAACCACCAGAATGAAAAGCCCGGTCCAGCGGAAGAACAGGCCCAGGTTCAAGCGCAGGCTGCCGCTGTAAATCGCAAAGCCCACGAAGATTGCCAGTACCAGGCCGAGCAGGGCGCCCAGTGGTGCGGCAGGGCCTTCGCTTTGCTGGAAGACGGCGAGCAGAAAGAACACGGTTTCCAGCCCCTCACGGGCGACGGCGAAGAACACCATGGCGATCAGTGCGGTGACTTGATGCCGGGAGCCGGTCAGGGCGTGATCGAGGGAAGTGTGCAGGGAGTGTTTGATGGAGCGCGCCACCTTGCGCATCCAGAACACCATTGAGCTGAGGATGCCCACGGCGATCAGGCCGACGATGCCTTCGAACAGTTCCTGTTGTTTCTGCGGGAATTCCGCGCTCATCAGCTCCAGGCCGCCGCCCACCAGCAGCGACAATGCGGCTGCCAGGAACACGCCGATCCACACGGCGGGCATCCACTGCCCGCGCCCGGTTTGCTTGAGGTAACTGGCAATGATGCCGACGATAAGTGCGGCCTCAATCCCTTCGCGCAGCATGATCAGAAATGGAACCAGCATGGTGAGAGCACCGCGTTACAAATTAGTTAGGGTGCTAAGTTGTAACATACTGATACGTATTGCCAAACAAGAATCGATTGCATTTGCTGAACGGTAGCTGAACGAAGACGGCGGTTTATTCAGGAGGGCGCGCCAGGCCGATCGCGCCCAGTGTTCCTTGTCGGCGACTACAAGGTTTGGCTCTCTTCTTCATTCTTTTTCAGTGTTTGCAGGCTTTCCAGCGCCGTTTCGGCCTTTATTGCTCTCAAGACCAGTTCGGCGTTGGCCTCTTTGGCTTCGCTGTGTGCCAGTTTCAACCCTTCGCTGTCTTGTGTGGCCACGCGCAAGCGCTCCTGCAGCAAGGTGCACTCGCTTTGCAGCTGGCTCAGTTGGCCATTCAGTTGGCCGTTGAGGTTGTTCAGCCTGTGCTGCTGATCGTTGGCCTGATTCAGTTCTTTGCTCAGTGCACGGCTCTCGCTCAGCACGCGCTCGTTGTCACGGTGCAGCTGGGTGATTTCATCCTGGCGTACCAGCGCGCTTTGCTGAGCCTGGCGCAGTTCCATCTGGACTTGCTGCAATTGCCCTTCGTGGCGACGCTGATCCTGTTCGCGCTGCTCCTTGACGGCGCTGCGGTAGTGCTCGAGGGCATCGCGGGCGTGCAGGTGCTTGTCTTCCAGTGAGCGAATTTGCTCGTCGCGGTCCTGGAGGCGCAGCTCAAAATCGCTGCAGGCCTGATTCAGGGCGGCATTGCGGGTCTGTTCGGTTTGCAGCATGGAACGGGTGGATTCCAGATTCGACGTTTCCTGGCTTAGCGCACTGCCCTGTATCTCAAGCTGCTGCTGGAGTTGTACCTGTGCCTGCTGCGCGTCGGCCAACTGCTCCTGCAGCCCGGTCTTCAACTGTTCGTAATGCGCCTGGGCCCGGTCGATGGGCTCTTGCGCCTGTTCCTGCAGGCGTTGGGCGAGGCGGGCGACCAGTTCGGTCAGTTCGTCATCGATCTGCTCACGAGGAACTCCGCGGCGCGTATCCGCTTCGTCCAGCTCTTTGAGATAGCGATGGATAGTGGTTTTCGATCCGGTGTTTCCCATCTCGATACGTACCGCATCAATGCTCGGGTGTTCGCCGCGGGCCAGGATCGCCGTGCGCGCAATTTGAACAACCGCTTTGTTTACGCCGCCACGGGCCATGGTGATCTCCTACGATTATGTACTGTGGTATGTATCATGTAATTACATACTATATGAGTACATTAACTTTGTCTTTATTTGTGAATTAAGAGGCGGGATATACTGGTATTATCCCGTGTTAGAGCCTTGGAACTGCTTTTAAGGCCCGTTTTCAGTACGCCAATCAAGAGAACTGCCCATGAGCGAGCTGGATCGCTACCTGAATGCCGCGACCCGCGACAACACCCGCCGTAGCTATCGGGCTGCCATCGAGCACTTCGAAGTCACGTGGGGCGGGTTTCTGCCCGCTACCAGTGACAGCGTGGCGCGCTACCTGGTGGCTCATGCCGGCCAGCTCTCGATCAACACGCTGAAGCTGCGCCTGTCGGCCATCGCCCAGTGGCATAACAGCCAGGGTTTCGCCGACCCGACCAAGGCGCCGGTGGTGCGCAAGGTGTTCAAGGGCATCCGCGCTTTGCATCCGATGCAAGAGAAGCAGGCCGAGCCCTTGCAGTTGCAGCATCTGGAGAAGGTGGTCGACTGGCTTGAAGGCGAAGCGCTGGCCGCGCTAGCCAGCGATGATCGGCCGGGGCTGTTGCGCGCCAGGCGCGATGCCGCGTTGATATTGCTGGGGTTTTGGCGCGGGTTTCGAAGCGATGAGTTGTGCCGCTTGCAGATCGAGCACGTACAGGCAGTCGCAGGTTCAGGGATTACGCTGTACCTGCCGCGCAGCAAAAGTGACCGCGACAACCTGGGCAAGACCTTTCAGACCCCGGCGCTCTTGCGTCTGTGCCCGGTGCGGGCCTATATCGAGTGGCTCAATACCGCCGCGCTGGTGCGCGGTCCGGTGTTCCGCGGGATCGACCGCTGGGGCAATCTGGGTGAAGAGGGGCTGCATGCCAATAGCGTGATCCCCTTGTTGCGCCAGGCGCTGGAGCGCGCCGGCATCCCCGCCGAGCACTACACCAGCCACTCACTGCGTCGCGGATTTGCGACGTGGGCGCATCAAAGTGGTTGGGATTTGAAGTCGCTGATGAATTACGTCGGCTGGAAGGACGTTAAGTCAGCCATGCGCTATGTTGAAGCGACCCCGTTTACGGGGATGCGCATGATGGCCGAGAAACAAATTGGTAACTGATCCGTGTCAAGTTGAAAGCCTGAGCGGTGGCCCATATTTGGAAGGTGTGTTTTAGCGTTAGCTTTCTTCTATCTATAACGTCACCTGATAGCTAAAACCAATCGCGAGCATCAGCTTTGCCAATGAGCCAGATACGTAATGTGTTGTTAGGATTCACCTCATCAACTTTTCAACCCTGACGGAGAGTCAACGATGCCTATCATCAACAGCCATGTAAAACCGTTCAAAGCAACTGCCTACAAAAACGGCAGCTTCGTGGAAGTCTCGGACGCTGACCTGAAAGGCAAGTGGTCTGTGGTGTTCTTCTACCCAGCCGACTTCACATTCGTTTGCCCGACTGAGCTGGAAGACCTCGCTGACAACTACGAAGAGTTCAAGAAACTCGGCGTCGAGATCTACAGCGTGTCGACCGACACCCACTTTGCTCACGCTGCCTGGCACAACACTTCGCCAGCCATCGGCAAAATCCAGTACACCATGATCGGCGACCCTACGCTGACCATCTCCCGCAACTTCGACGTTCTGATCGAAGAAGCTGGTCTGGCTGACCGCGGTACGTTCGTGATCAACCCGGAAGGTCAGATCAAGATCGTTGAACTGAACGACGGCGGTGTTGGCCGTGACGCATCCGAGCTGCTGCGCAAAATCAAGGCTGCCCAGTACGTTGCTGCCCACCCAGGCGAAGTTTGCCCGGCCAAATGGAAAGAAGGTGAATCCACCTTGGCTCCATCGCTTGACCTGGTCGGGAAGATCTAAGTCTGTGAATCAGGCCGGGGCGGTGATCCGCACCTGAGTAGTAAGCAGCATCGCCCTCAAAACGCCCGGGCGACATTCGCTCGGGCGTTTTTTTTACAGAATCAATATTCAAAGGAGATCGCCCGTATGTTGGACGCCAATCTGAAAGCACAGTTGAAGTCATACCTGGAGCGGGTTACACAGCCGATCGAGATTGTCGCTTCTCTCGACGACGGTGCGAAATCCCGTGAAATGCACGACCTGTTAAAAGAAGTCGCCAGCCTTTCCAGCATGATTACCCTGCTGGACAACGGTGACGATGCGCGCAAGCCTTCGTTCTCGCTGAACCGCCCGGGCGGCGATATCAGCCTGCGTTTTGCAGGCATCCCGATGGGCCACGAATTTACTTCGCTGGTGCTGGCCTTGCTGCAAGTGGGCGGCCACCCATCGAAAGCCAGTGCCGAAGTCATTGAACAGATCCGCTCCCTTAAAGGTGAGTTCAACTTCGAAACCTATTTCTCGCTGTCTTGCCAGAACTGCCCTGACGTTGTTCAGGCGCTGAACCTGATGGCTGTGCTGAACCCGAACATTCGCCACGTGGCGATTGACGGCGCCTTGTTCCAGGACGAGGTCAATGATCGTCAAGTGATGGCGGTACCCAGTGTTTACCTGAACGGTGTCAACTTCGGTCAGGGCCGCATGGGTCTGGAAGAGATCCTGGGCAAGCTGGATACCAGCGCCATTGAGCGCCAGGCCGAAAAAATTAGCGCCAAGGATGCCTTTGACGTGCTGGTGATCGGTGGCGGCCCGGCCGGTGCTGCAGCGGCCATTTATGCTGCACGTAAAGGCATTCGTACCGGTGTGGCGGCTGAGCGTTTTGGCGGTCAGGTGCTGGACACCATGGCCATCGAGAACTTTATCTCGGTTCAGGAAACTGAAGGGCCAAAGCTTGCGACCGCGCTTGAAGAACACGTCAAGCAGTACGACGTGGATATCATGAACCTGCAACGCGCCGACAAGTTGATCCCGGGCAAGTCGGGCGAGCTACACCAGGTCAACTTTGCAAGTGGTGCTTCGCTCAAAGCCAAGACCGTGATCCTGGCCACCGGTGCCCGCTGGCGTGAAATGAATGTACCTGGCGAGCAGGAATACCGCAGCCGCGGTGTTGCTTACTGCCCGCACTGCGACGGCCCACTGTTCAAGGGCAAACGGGTTGCGGTGATCGGTGGCGGTAACTCCGGCGTCGAAGCGGCTATCGACCTGGCGGGTATCGTTGCTCACGTGACCCTGCTTGAGTTCGATACCAAGCTGCGCGCCGATGCAGTGCTGCAACGCAAGCTGCACAGCTTGCCCAACGTGAAGGTCGTCACCAACGCTCAAACCACCGAAGTGATCGGTGACGGGCAGAAAGTGAACGGTCTGCGCTACAAGGATCGTCAGTCGGGTGATGTGCACACGGTCGAGCTGGAAGGCATCTTTGTGCAAATCGGCCTACTGCCAAACACGGATTGGCTCAAAGGCACTGTTGAGCTGTCGCCTCGCGGTGAGATCGTTGTCGATGCTCGCGGTGAAACGTCCATCCCCGGCATCTTCGCGGCCGGTGACGTGACCACGGTGCCGTACAAGCAGATTGTGATTGCGGTCGGTGAGGGCGCCAAGGCTTCGCTGAGTGCGTTCGATCACTTGATCCGCTCCTCTGCACCGGAATAAGCAGCCGCACATAAAAAAACCCATGAGCGATCATGGGTTTTTTTTGCGTCCGATATTTACATCGGTTGCGGCTGGATGATCTCAACCCAGTAACCGTCCGGGTCTTTGACGAATGCCAGTGACTTCATGCGGCCGTCGTTCAGGCGCTTCTGGAAATCCACGCCCAGGGCTTCGAAACGTTCACAGGCGGCACGGATGTCCGGCACTGAAATGCAGATATGGCCAAAACCACGCGGGTCAGTGTTGCCGTTGTGGTAGGCCACGCTGTCATCGGTTTCCGAGCCGTGGTTGTGGGTCAGCTCAAGGATGCCGGGAATCGACTTCATCCACAGTGTGCGCGCGGCGTCGTCTGCGGGGATCTGCGTCTTGTCGACCAGTGCCAGGAAGTACAGGCTGAATTCGGCCTCAGGGAAGTCACGCTTCTCGACCAGCGAGAAACCCAGGACGCGGGTATAGAAGTCCAGGGATTTTTCGATGTTCTTCACACGCAGCATGGTGTGGTTGAATACGAAATTTTGGGTAGCGCTGTCTGGTGCGGCGGTTACGCCAGGGATGTTGTTCAGGTCTTGCAGGCTCATGAACCCTCCGAAAATGATGCGTAGGTGGTCGGTCGCTACGGTGAGCGTGATGGGGGAATGATACGGAATGTGGCTGTCATGCGCCAAACCCGTTTTCAGGGAGGGGGGTATACCTGCACTGCGAAAAGCGGGGGGCAGGGCAAATCGCAGGCAAAAAGAAGCCCGCCGAAGCGGGCATGGGGCGCTAGTCCTTTAGCAGCCCCTATCCTGTGACCATCCATGTGAAAAAATTGTGAAGCGCCGGGCTCTTTATGACCTTTCGGTTGAGCGGGTTGAGCAATAAGGCAATTCCTACAAAGTATTACTGCTTTAGCGCAGGGTTATTCACGTTCGGGGGGCATTAATCAATACATATGATTGAGCAGGCTGCAGGGTGTCCAAGTTACGCCTGTGGGCGCGGGCACTAACGGCGCTGCGCAAGTGGCGGGCAGTTAAGCCATTTTGAATACATTTATGTCGTTGTATTTAAACAACTTGAACCCATGTAGCCGGGCATGAAAAAGCCCTGTGAAGACAGGGCTTTGATTGTGTGCAGACTTCAGGCGCGAAGCCAGGAATCTACCGTGGCTGCGCCGTACTCTTCTTTCCAGGCTTTAAGGCCGCGATGATTGCCGCCTTTGGTTTCTATCAGTTCGCCCGTGTGGGGGTTCTGGTACACCTTCAATACGCGCGCCTTGCGCTGTTTGGGCGCGGCCGCCCCCTTTGCAGCAGAGGGTTTGGGGTCAAGAATGGCGATGATGTCACGAAGGCTTTTGCCGTAGGTTTTCATCAAGCCCAGCAGCTTTTGCTCGAACTCGATTTCTTTTCTCAATCCGGCATCATTCTTCAAAGCTTCCAATTGAGCCAACTGTTCCTGGAGTGCCTTTTCAGCAGCGCGAAACTCAGCAAGTCTAGACAAAGTCATTACTCCATTCGTAGGTTCGGCGGTGTGAGGCCGAATCGAATTAATGATGTTTGGAATGCACAAGACAGGCAGGGCGACTGTCCAGAAAGTTAACCCGTACAAGCGGGCCTTTTAAAACAAATATTTAAAAATGTTACGCTGACAAAAAAAATTGTAGTTGTTAATTCACGCACTGCCAAGCAATGCAGGCGTCATATCTAAAAAAAGACGATTATTTTTATAATCGCCTTTGAGTGGGGTTGTTTGTTATTAAGTGGGCGTTAAGCGTGCCACTAAAGACGTGACAAAGTCTGCCGACGGCATAGGCCGTGCAAACAGATAGCCTTGTAAAAACTCAACGCCTTGTGCGGCCAGGTACTGGCTTTGCTCTTCTGTTTCTATGCCTTCGGCAACAATGCCCAAGTCCAGCTTTACGCTCAGCTCGATGATGCTGTCGAGGATATGCCTGGACAGGGCGTCGGAGCCGATCATGGCGACGAAACTCTGATCGATTTTCAAGTAATCGACGTTGAACTCGCGCAAGTAACTCAAACTGGAATGCCCGGTGCCAAAGTCATCCAGGGCAATCATCACGCCCAGGCTGTGCAATGCAGCAAACAACGCGTGAGTTGTTTCAGTGGGTACGATCAACTCGCGCTCGGTGAGCTCCAGTACCAGTTTGATATGCCCTGTGGGGAATGCGTCCAGAAACTCGCGGCAATCTTCAATCAGTTTCAGGTCCTGACAATGACGGGCTGCAATATTGAACGCCAAATGAAAGCCGGGGGCCATGGTGTGGGTATGAGGAGCAAGCAATGCAGCCGTTTGGCGCATCAGTGAGCGCGTCATTGGCACAATCAGCCCCGAGTGCTCGGCGAATGGAATGAACAAGTCCGGGCGCACCAGGCCTTCTGTGGGGTGCTTCCAGCGCATCAGTACTTCGGCGCCTGCCCATTGTTTGGTGTCCCCGCGCACTACCGGCTGGAAATAAGGAATGAACTCTTCAGCCTCCAGCCCCCGCTGCAATTCATGGGTGGGTGAAGATGAACTCTTTTTCAGCTGATTAACTGTGGCCGCCGAGATCATGCCCAGGAAGATCAATAGCGCCATGAATCCAGGGTATTGACCTTTCACAAAACGCCAGACGGTACCGGAACTAAACCCTGCGACAACACTGTAAGGGTAGTGCGTGGAAGGCACTGTGACGGGGGTTACCGGATATGGCCCGGGCGGTGTATTGCGCACTTGGCCAAAACGGTCAATCGAGTTGTCGCCCACTTGAATCATTAACTGCGTGTACTGGTTGATCAGGCCCAATACATTGACCAGGTGAAAGCCGTACAGGCTGACAATGACACCGGCGTGATCTTTTTCGCGTCGATAGATCAACAAGGGTTCGTCAGGTGTCACCGGATTTCCGGGCAGCAGCCACAGTACGCCGTCGTTATAGTCCGCCGGATTAACGGCTTCTTTAAAACTGCCAAACAGGGATGTGCAATAAATCTGGTTTTCCCACACCAGGTTTACGGATCGCACGAACGGTCGGCGCGTCACCTGGTCACGCAGGGCCAGTTCAACCTGTGGGCAATCCTGACCAGCCAGTGGCAAGACCGCGTCCGCCGCCATCGCGGCATTGTCCAGCATCAAGTCAAACTGACGAACCGCCTCACGGGCCGTTTCAGTGGCTTCCCACTCCAGCGATCGGTTGGCCTGCCAAAAAATGATGAACATGCCCAGGACAATGGGCAGCAGGCCACTCAGCAAAATCAGCGCATAGCGATCAGTCCATTTTCGGGTCAATTTCAGCGCTAATGGCATTCAGAGTCCTGCGAGCGAAGGGGGGAGAGCGGTACAAAGCGGGTGCATCCGGGTAAGGCTAGCATTGGTTTAAGGCTATTTCACATGACGTAGGACAAACATGATTACGCCATGTAGAATCGGCTTACGCATACAAGAATAACGACTTCTGCAAGCAGAAGCCCTACCGCGTAAGAGATGGATCGAAATGAAGCGATTCGGGTTCCAACTGATTTACGGTGATTTCCTTGCGCGCAGTGTGCGCGGGATCTCCTGCGCGCCACCTGCCAGCCTCAGCATTCTTAGCAACTGACCCAGTCAACTCTAAAAATGACCATGATGAGGCGCCGAAAATGGCAGATCTATACGAAAATCCAATGGGCCTGATGGGCTTTGAGTTCATCGAATTCGCGTCCCCTGTACCCAACACCCTTGAACCCGTGTTTGAAATCATGGGCTTCACCAAGGTTGCGACCCACCGCTCTAAAGACGTGCACCTGTACCGTCAGGGCGATATCAACCTGATCCTCAACAATGAGCCTCACAGTGTCGCGTCTTACTTCGCGGCAGAGCACGGCCCGTCAGTGTGCGGTATGGCCTTTCGTGTGCGCAATGCGCAACAGGCTTATACCCGCGCCCTTGAACTGGGCGCCCAGCCGGTGCACATTCCGACAGGCCCGATGGAACTGAACCTGCCTGCCATTAAAGGTATTGGTGGTGCGCCGTTGTACCTGATTGACCGTTACGGCGAAGGCAGCTCGATCTACGATATCGATTTTGTATTTATCGAAGGCGTAGACCGCCACCCGGTGGGTGCGGGCCTGAAGATCATCGATCACCTGACCCACAACGTGTACCGCGGCCGTATGGCTTATTGGGCCAACTTCTACGAGAAGCTGTTCAACTTCCGCGAAATTCGTTACTTCGACATCAAGGGCGAATACACCGGCCTGACCTCCAAGGCCATGACCGCACCGGATGGCATGATCCGTATCCCGTTGAACGAAGAGTCGTCCAAAGGCGCGGGCCAGATTGAAGAGTTCCTGATGCAGTTCAATGGCGAAGGCATTCAGCACGTCGCCTTCCTCAGTGATGACCTGATCAAGACGTGGGACGCACTGAAGAAAATCGGCATGCGCTTCATGACTGCGCCGCCAGAAACTTACTACGAGATGCTTGAAGGCCGCTTGCCGAACCACGGCGAGCCGGTCGATGAGTTGCAATCGCGGGGTATTTTGCTGGACGGTTCTTCAGATTCGGGCGACAGGCGTTTGCTGTTGCAAATCTTCTCGGAAACCCTGATGGGTCCGGTGTTCTTCGAGTTTATCCAGCGCAAGGGCGATGACGGCTTTGGCGAAGGCAACTTCAAGGCGCTGTTTGAATCCATCGAGCGCGACCAGGTGCGCCGCGGTGTGCTGAGCACCGACTAAAAGAAGGGCCGCCGGACCCTGTCCGGCGGCTATCCGACTTCTAAAACAACCCCGCCGCAATATTGATCGAAAACCCCAGCACGGCTGTGTTGAACAAGAACCCCAGCAGCGAATGCCCCAGTACGGCTTTGCGCATTTCGCGGGTGGCGATGCACACGTCCGAGGTTTGCACCGCAACGTTGAGGGTGAAAGAGAAGTACAGAAAGTCCCAGTAATCCGGGTCCAGTTCCCCCTCCGGAAAGCGTAATGCCGGCTCCGTACCTTCGTTGTTATAAAACAGTCGCGCGTAATGCAGACTGAAAATCACCCCGATCATCAACCACGATCCCACCACCGTCAGCCCGGTAAAGGCGTAGTGCATCAGCTGATCGTTATGGCTGAGCTTGCTGTTGCCTGACAGTTCGAGGGTAATCGCGGCCAGGCTGGCAATCGCGGCAATGCACACGGTTAACAGCACCATGCTGGCATTTTCGTCCTCGACTCCAGCGGTGCGTTTCACGTCGCAGGCTTTGGAGCGGATCACCAGCCATAAGGTCAATGCCAGATACAGCCAGACACCGGCATTCCAGCCGAGCAGGAATTTGGTGGTCACGGTAGAGGCGGGGGCGAAGATTCCGACTGCCACCCCGAGCAGGGTGGCAGCGGTCAAACGAGGATGGGTGCGGGCTAGGTGCGGCATAAACAATCCATGTCACTGAGTGTTACAGCACCTTAGCAGCCTTAACTCTGTCGTGGCTTGCTTCTGACCAGTTTCATCACCACCACAAAGAATACCGGTACAAACACCACGGCCAGGGTGGCAACGATCATCCCGCCGATCACCCCGGTGCCGATGGCCTGTTGACTGGCCGAACTGGCACCGGTCGCGAGTGCCAATGGCACCACGCCGAGGATAAAGGCCAGAGAGGTCATCACGATCGGGCGCAGACGCAGACGCGCCGCCTGCACCGTGGCATCCACCAGGTCATGGCCTTCGTCGTAGAGGGTTTTGGCAAACTCGATGATCAGGATGGCGTTCTTCGCCGACAGGCCAATGATGGTAATCAGGCCCACTTTGAAGAACACATCGTTGGGCATCCCGCGCAACGTGACTGCCAGCACGGCACCCAGCACGCCCAACGGCACCACCAGCAACACGGCGGTCGGTATCGACCAGCTTTCGTACAGCGCAGCCAGGCACAGGAACACGATCAGCAGCGACAACGCCAGTAGAATCGGCGCTTGCGCACCGGACACCCGCTCCTGCAGCGACAGCCCTGTCCACTCAAGCCCCAGGCCTGTCGGCAGCTGGCTGACCAAGCGTTCCATTTCAGCCATCGCTTCGCCGGTGCTGTGCCCTGCAGCCGATTCGCCGGAAATGCTGATCGCCGGGTAGCCGTTGTAACGCGTCAGCTGGGACGGGCCCTGGATCCAGCGGGCTTCGACAAAGGCCGAGAGCGGTACCATCTTGCCCAGGTCGTTGCGCACATGCATTTTCAGCAAGTCTTCGACCTGGCTGCGTTGATCGCCTTCCGCCTGAACCACCACCCGCTGCATGCGGCCCTGGTTCGGGAAGTCGTTGATATAGGCCGAGCCTACAGCCGTGGACAACACCGCACCGATGTCCGCAAAGGAAATGCCCAGTGCATTGGCGCGCTTGCGATCGACCTCAAGTTGCACTTGCGGGCTTTCTGCCAATGCTTCTTCGCGCACATTGGCCAGCACGGGGCTTTTTTCAGCCAGTGCCAGCAGTTCGCTGCGGGCTTGCATCAGCGTGTTATAGCCAACACCGCCACGGTCTTGCAGGCGGAACTCAAAACCGCTGGAGGTGCCCAGGCCACTGACCGGAGGCGGCAAAATGGCGAAGGCGACTGCGTCCTTGAGTTCGCTGAAGGCCCCGTTGGCCCGGTCGGCGATGGCGGATGCTGAATCCTTGGCACCGCGTTCCGACCAGTCCTTGAGGGTGGTAAAGGCAAGGGCGGCGTTTTGTCCGCTGCCCGAAAAGCTGAAGCCCAGGATCATCGTGGTGTTACCCACGCCCGGCTCGCTGGCGTTGTGCGCCTCAATCTGCTCGACCACGTCGATCGTGCGGTTCTGGCTGGCACCCGGCGGCAGCTGGATGTCGGTGATGGTGTAGCCCTGGTCTTCGACAGGCAAAAAGGAGGAGGGCAGACGTGCAAAGCACACCACCAGAACCACGAGCAAGGCGCCGTACACCAGCAGGTAACGGCCGCTACGCTTGATCAGGTGTACCACCCAGTGCTCGTAACCTTCTGACAGGCGATCGAACTTCTTGTTGAACCAGCCAAAGAAACCGCCCTTGGCATGGTGCTCACCCTTGGCGATGGGCTTGAGCAGGGTCGCGCACAGCGCCGGCGTGAGTGACAGGGCCAGGAACGCCGAGAACAGGATCGAGGTGGCCATCGACAGCGAAAACTGCTGGTAAATGACGCCGACCGAACCCGGCATGAACGCCATCGGGATAAACACCGCCACCAGCACCAGAGTGATGCCGACAATCGCGCCACTGATTTGCGTCATGGCCTTGCGGGTTGCCTCGCGGGGCGAAAGCCCTTCGCTGACCATGATCCGCTCGACGTTCTCCACCACCACGATGGCATCGTCCACCAGAATCCCGATGGCCAGCACCATGCCGAACATGGTCAGTACGTTGATCGAGAACCCCAGCACCAACATGGTGGCGAAGGTGCCCATCAGCGCCACCGGCACCACCAGGGTAGGGATCAAGGTGTAGCGGATGTTCTGCAAGAACAGGTACATCACGGCAAACACCAGCACCATGGCCTCGACCAGGGTGTAGATGACCTTGGTGATCGAGACTTTTACAAACGGCGTGGTGTCGTACGGGATGGTGTATTCAACACCGGCCGGGAAGTAGCGGCTCAGTTCGTCCATCTTGGCGCGAATCAGGTTGCCCGTGTTCAGGGCGTTCGCCTCCGGGGCCAGTTTTACGCTGAAGGCGCTGGCGGGTTTGCCGTTAAGGCGCGTGCCGTACTGGTATTCCTGGCTGCCGATTTCCACCCGGGCGACATCGCTGACGCGCACCGTCGAACCGTCCGGGTTGGCGCGCAGAACAATGTCGCCGAACTCTTGCGGGGTTGAGAGCTGACCTTTGACCAGTACCGTCGCGGTGATTTCCTGGGTGGAGCGCCCCGGCAAGTCGCCGATGCTGCCCGCCGATACCTGGGCGTTTTGACTGGCAATGGCCTGGTTGACGTCCGCCGGGGTGAGGTTGAATCCGATCAGCTTTTGCGGGTCGATCCAGATCCGCATCGCCCGTTCGGCGCCATACAGCTGGGCCTTGCCGACCCCGTCGATGCGTTTGACTTCGTTCATCACGTTGCGCGCAAGGTAATCACTGAGGGCGACCTCATCCAGCGCGCTGCTGCTGTCGGCAGTCAGGGTTACCAGCATCAGGAAGCCCGAGGAGATTTTCTCGACCTGCAGGCCTTGCTGGATAACCGCTTGCGGCAGGCGCGACTCAACCGCTTTAAGGCGGTTTTGTACATCGACCTGCGCCATTTCCGGGTCGGTACCGGGTTTGAAGGTCGCGGTAATGCTGGCACTGCCCAGGCTGCTCTGGGATTCGAAGTACAGCAAGCCGTCAGTGCCGTTGAGCTCCTGCTCGATCAGGCTGACCACGCTCTCGTCCAGGGTCTGCGCGGAGGCACCGGGGTAGATGGCGTACACCTCGACTTGCGGAGGTGCTACGTCGGGGTACTTGGCCACTGGCAACTGCGGAATGGCCAAAGCCCCCGCCAGCAGAATGAACAACGCAACGACCCAGGCAAAGACCGGGCGGTCGATAAAGAACTGCGGCATGCTCACTGATCCGTGGAGTGTGCGAGAGGGAGTGTCGGGTCATCGATCTGAACTTGCTCGCCGGGGCGTGCATGCTGCACACCCTCAATGACGATGCGGTCACCGGCCTTGAGGCCTGCATTAACGGTCCAGCGATCATTGTGGGCGCTGCCCAGTTGCACAGGCTGCAGCTGCACACGGTTCTCGACATCGAGCAACAGCACCTGGGCAATGCCGGCGCTGTCACGCAGGATCGCGCGCTGCGGCACGCTGATGCCTTCCTTGTTGACCGCCTGCTCCAGGCGAACCCGCACAAAGCTGCCCGGCAGCAAGTCGTAGTCGGGGTTCGGGAACTCGCTGCGCAGAATGATTTGCCCGGTGCTCGGGTCCACCGTCACATCGGTAAACAGCAACTTGCCCGGCAGCGGGTAAAGGCTGCCGTTTTCACGAATCAATGTGGCCTTGGCCTGCTGTTTGCCGACCTGTTGCAGTTCGCCAGCACGGAAGGCTTCGCGCAGGTTGTCGAGGTCGCGGGTGGACTGCGTCAGGTCGACATGGATCGGGTTCAGTTGCTGGATGCGTGCCATCGGCGTGACTTCGCCCTGGCCGACCAGTGCACCCTCAGTCACCAGCGCACGGCCAATGCGGCCCGAGATCGGGGCCGTCACGGTGGCGTAGCCAAGGTTCAGCTTGGCTCGCTGAACAGCGGCCAGGTTGGCGGCAACGTCGGCATTGGCCTGCTGTGCAGCCGCCCGCGCATTGTCATGGTCCTGGCGGCTGATGGCGTTGATATCAATCAGTTCGGTGTAGCGCTGATCCTGCAGTTTTGCCTGCAAGGCAACGGCCCGTGCCTTGCTCAACGCGGCCTGCGCGCTGTCCAGGTCGGCCTTGAAGGGCGCCGGGTCAATCAGGAACAGCACATCGCCTTGTTTGACTTCGCTGCCTTCGGTGTACACACGTTTGAGTACCACGCCTGCAACCCGGGCACTGACTTGCGCCACGCGCGGGGCGACCACGCGCCCACTCAATTCGTTATTGACAGTCAGTGGCGCCGTGGCGATGACTTCGGTACGTACTTTGGCCAAAGGGGCCTTGGTTTCAGCGGCCGGGCTTTTGTCGCAGGCACTGAGGGCCAGAGCCATGGCCGTGAGAAATAGAGGGGCGAAGAGCTTTTTCAACGATCGTGCCTTCTTAAATATGCGGGATGTTTCTGTTTGGCATGCTAAGCGCAGCACGCAAGGGGCGTTGTGAAGCTATGTAGAGGGTGTGTGAAAAAGTGTGAAGGTTTTGGGTCTATCCCTGCGAGGTTGTATATCCTTCGGGTTTTCCCCCGGTTGTAAGCATTTATTATGCCCACTATTTTGCTGGTCGAAGACGACGTTGCGCTCTCTGAGCTGATTGCCAGCTATCTGGAGCGCAATGGCTATCAAGTCAGCGTGATCGCACGTGGCGATCAAGTATGTGACAGAGCAAGAAGCAACCCTCCTGACCTGGTCATTCTTGACCTGATGTTGCCGGGGCTCGACGGCCTGCAAGTCTGCCGCTTGCTGCGTACCGAGTCGGCCAGCCTGCCGATCCTGATGTTGACAGCCCGCGACGATAGTCATGATCAGGTTCTGGGGCTAGAGATGGGTGCCGACGATTATGTGACAAAACCTTGCGAGCCCCGTGTATTGCTCGCCCGTGTGCGCACGCTTTTACGCCGCAGCAGCCTGGCCGAGCCCCAGGTGGCCAGTGACCGGATCATGATCGGCAACCTGTGCATCGACTTGTCTGAACGCACGGTCACCTGGCGCGATCAGGTTATCGAGCTGTCCAGCGGCGAGTACAACCTGCTGGTGGTATTGGCACGGCATGCCGGTGAAGTGCTGAGCCGTGACCAGATTCTGCAGCGTCTGCGGGGTATCGAGTTCAACGGTACTGACCGTTCGGTGGATGTGGCGATTTCCAAGCTGCGGCGCAAATTCGATGACTGCGCCGGCGAAGCGCGCAAGATCAAGACCGTGTGGGGCAAGGGTTACTTGTTCAGCCGCTCGGAATGGGAATGCTGAACCCATGTTAAAGATTCTGATACGCCTCTACCTGGTGACCATCGTGACGTTTGCCCTGGCCAGTTATCTGGTGCCCGGGGTGATCGTGTCGCTGTTTCATGAGCGTTTCATGAACTACAACGTCGACATGTCGCGGGGTATGCAGACCCTGCTGGTCAAGCAGTTCCATCATCTGCCCACTGAGCAATGGCCAGCCCTTGCCCGCGAACTCGACGCTCAGTTTGAACCGATGCAGGTCAATCTGCTGCCCATTACTGATTCCAAGTTCAGCGCCCAGGAACAGCACCAGTTGCAGCAAGGGAAGGGCGTGTTGCGCATTGGCGATTGGGGCTGGCGCACGCTGGTGGTTTCCCCGCTGGACGAGCAACTTGCCATTGAATGGGTGATGCCTCCGGACCCCTTCGACATGAGTGTGTTGTATTGGAGTATCAACGTCCTGATTGGCGCTGCATTGCTGGGTGGCTTGCTGCTGTGGCTGCGTCCGCACTGGCGTGACCTGGAGCGCCTCAAGCTCACGGCGGAGCGCATCGGTCAGGGGCAACTGAGCGAGCGTACGCAGATATCCCGCAGCTCCAACATCCACGGCCTGGCCACGGTGTTCGACACCATGGCCCAGGACGTGGAAAACCTGCTCAATCAGCAGCGTGATTTGCTTAACGCCGTGTCCCATGAATTGCGTACCCCCTTGACCCGCCTGGACTTTGGCCTGGCGCTGGTGCTGTGCGATGACCTGCCTCAGGACAGCCGCGAGCGCTTGCAGGTGCTGGTGGGGCACATACGTGAGCTGGATGAGCTGGTGCTGGAGCTGTTGTCGTTCAGCCGCCTGCAAAGCCCTTCGCTGGTGCCTGAGCGGGTAGAGGTGTCCCTGGATGAGTTTATCGACAGCATTCTCGGCAGTTTCGATGAAGAGCTGGAGGCTCCCGAGATCGTGCTGGACGTTCTGCTGCACGGCACCCAGGAACGCTTTGCCCTTGATCCGCGCCTGACTGCGCGAGCGCTGCAGAACCTGCTGCGCAATGCCATGCGTTACTGCGACCGGCGGATTCAAGTGGGGGTGACCGTCACGGCGCAAGGCTGTGAGTTGTGGGTGGATGACGATGGCATCGGGATTCCCGAGCAGGAACGCGAAAGGATTTTTGAACCGTTCTATCGTCTGGATCGCAGCCGGGACCGGGCAACCGGGGGGTTTGGTCTGGGGCTAGCGATCAGTCGGCGAGCCCTGCAAGCCCAGGGCGGCACGCTGAGCGTTGAGCAATCGCCGCTGGGCGGCGCTCGCTTCAAGCTATGGTTGCCGGCTTGAAGCGAGGTGTAGCGGCTTAGATGGAGCGACGTTGTCGGCTCACATGCTTCAAGCCTTCAATGATCAGCACCACGACCGCGAGCCAGATCGGGCCGTAGGTCAGCCATTGACCGTCTTCCAGGCTGTCACCCAGCAACAGGGCGACGGCGACCAGCAGCACGGGCTCAACGTAGCTGAGCAGACCGAACAGGCTGAACGGCAACAGGCGGCTGGCCAGAATGTACGCGAAGCCTGCCGCCGCACTGATGACGCCCATCAGCGGTACCAGCGCATACAAGGCCTGGCGCTGGGCGCCGAGATCGACATGGGAACCTGCCAGTACAAACCACAGTGCAACCGGAACCATCAACAGCATGTCCAGCCACAGGCCGCCAAGGTTATCGATGCCGATTTTCTTGCGCAGGACGAAGTACATCGGGTAGCCGATAGCCACAACCAATGTGGTCCAGGAGAAACCGCCGGTGCGGTACAGCTCGTTGGCCACGCCGATGACAGCAAGGGCGGTTGCGATTTTCTGCAAGTGCGACAGGTGTTCGCCGTACACGATGCGTCCGGTGAGGATCATCGTCAGTGGCAGCAGGAAATAACCCAGTGACACATCCAGACCATGCCCGTTCAGCGGCCCCCACATAAACATCCACAGCTGCAGGCCGACCAGGAAGCTGGTGAGCAATACGCAAGGAATCAGTAGAGGTTTATCGCGTAAGCGATTGAAAATGATGGGGACCCATTTCCAGTCGCCGGAGAGGCAGATAAAGAGTGTCATGAAGGGCAGCGATATGAGTATTCGCCAGCCGAAGATTTCCTGGCCATCAAGGGGCCAGAGAAGGGAAGTGAAGTAGTACAGGACGCCGAACAAACAGGAAGCCAAAATCGATAAAACAATGCCTTTAGACACAACAACCTCAATGGATCTACAACGTTACTCGTTTGAGTGGGCATGTAGCTTGAGGCTGTTGGGGGTCGTTGGCAAATGCCTTTTAAACCAGTCACTTGGGACTGATTCTTGTTATGTATGCTGAACTTTAAAAAGCCCAAGCAAATACTGGGCCAAAGTCGTTTAAAACGAGCGTTCGTGTTTTTGAAATAAACGATTAACGGTAGGCAGAAATACCGTCAACGGGCGTGGGAGCCGTGTATTTCGGCCCCCACAGGCCGTTACATCGACCTGCGCTGACGCACCAGATGTTTGAATCCTTCAAAAATCAGCACCACCACGGCCAGCCAGATGGGCAGGTAAGTCATCCATTGCCCCGCGCTGATGCTCTCGCCCAGCAGCAACGCCACCAGCACCAGCAATACCGGCTCTACGTAGCTGAGCAGGCCGAACAAGCTGAAGGCCAGCATGCGGCTGGCCAGGATGTAGCTGATCAACGCGAGGGCACTGATGGCACCCAGCAGCGGGATCAGTGCATACAGGGCCGGGCGCTGGCTTGCTACATCAAACCCTTGCTCTCCGCTTTGCACAAACCACCATGCCATCGGTATCAGCAGCAACATGTCCACCCACAGACCGCCAAGGTTGTCGGTGCCTGCGCGTTTACGCAGCACGAAGTACAGGGGGTAGCCGATGGCAACCAGCAGCGTGGTCCAGGAGAAACCGCCCACCCGGTACACCTCGTTGGCGACTCCCAGGGTGGCCAGTGCCGCGGCGATTTTTTGCAGGTGCGAGAGCTGCTCGCCATACACCATGCGCCCGGTGAGAAGCATGGTTAGCGGCAACAGGAAGTAACCCAGGGAGACGTCCAAGCTGTGGCCATTGAGCGGTGCCCACAAAAACAGCCAGAGCTGGACCCCCACCAGGGCACTGGACGCGGCCAGTACGGCAAAGAACCGGGGTTGCTGACGAAGCCGAGAGACGATCACCGGCACCAGCCGCCAATCGCCGGAGAAGCACATGAACAGGGTCATGCAGGGCAGGGTCAGGAGCATCCGCCAGCCGAAGATTTCGGCGCCGCTCAAGGGCCAGAGCAGGGATGTGAAGTAATACATGACACCGAACAGGCTCGATGCCAGAACTGATAGAACAATACCTTTGGACACAACAGCCTCGTTGAAACAAACATTTTGATTATTAGAGGTGTGTAGCTTGAGGCTCTGGTGGCTGCAGGGCAAATCGAAAAGTGAGCGGGTCTCCATTGTGGGAGCGTGCTCCCACAGTTTTTGAGGTTTGGCATCAATCACTGTGGGAGCAAGCGCTTTACGCGTGTTTTATGCCCCGGGTCATGCGCAGTGCCAGCAGGCTGCCGCCCACAATCACGGCGGCCAGGAAGTACAGGGCCGCATCGGTGGAGCCGGTGGCGTCTTTTACGAAACCCACCAGATACGGGCTGAGGAAACCGGCCATCTGCCCCATCGAGTTGATCAGTGCCAGGCCGCCCGCTGCCGCACCGGCGCTGAGCATCGCGGTAGGTACCGGCCAGAACATCGGCAAACCGGTCAGGGCGCCCATAGTGGCAATGGTCAGGCCCAGGATCGCAATGGCCGGTTGTGTGGCGAAATTCACCGCAATCACCAGGCCCAGCGCGCCCATAAGCATCGGTACCACCAAATGCCAGCGGCGCTCCTTGTGCAAATCAGCTGAGCGGCCCACGAGCAGCATGAACACCGCCGCCAGCAGGTACGGGATCGCGCTGATCCAGCCGATCACCAGGGTATCGCTGAAACCCAGGTTCTTGATGATCGAGGGCAGCCAGAAGTTGATCGCGTACACGCCACTCTGAATGCAGAAGTAAATCAGGCCAAAGGCCCAGATGGCCGGGTTCTTGAACACGGCCAGCAGCGAGTCGGTCGAAGACGAGGCCGGTTTGCTGGCGGCATCCAGGCGGTGGTCGGCTTCCAGTACCGCCCGTTCATGTGCCCCCAGCCATTTGGCGTTGGCAAAGCTGTCGCTGAGCAGGTAAACCGCCAGGCCGCCCAGCACCACAGTGGGAATCCCTTGCAGCAGGAACATCCACTGCCAGCCGGCAAGACCGCCCTGGCCTGCAGCGAAGTGGCTGAGGATCCAACCCGAGAATGGCCCGCCAATCAGGCCCGAGACCGGGATGGCGCACATGAACAGTGCCATGATCCGGCCACGGCGAAAGCTCGGGAACCACTGCGAGAGATACAGCACCACGCCCGGAAAGAAACCCGCCTCAGCGGCGCCGGTCAGCAAGCGCAGGGTGTAGAACCCGGCAGGCGTGGTGACAAACATCAGGCAGGTGGACAAGGTGCCCCAGGTAATCATCATCACCGCGATCCAGCGCCGCGGGCCGAACCGGGTCAGGGCCAGGTTGCTCGGTACGCCACACAGCACGTAGCCGATGAAGAAGATCCCGGCGCCCAGGCCGTAGACGGTTTCGCTGAACTTCAGTGCGTCGAGCATCTGCAACTTGGCAAAGCCGACGTTTACCCGGTCGAGGTAATTGAACAGATAGCAGATGAAAATGAAGGGGATCAAACGCAGGGTGATGCGCTTGTAGATGGCGTTTTTATCGTCATCGCTGATCAGCGACGCGGTGGCGCTCTGTGACATTTGATGTCTCTCTTTATTATGATTTTTCACGATCCAGGGGTAACGTTGACCGCAGCTCGAGTCTCGGTCACCACAGCGCCGCTGTCTTTGTGCTACCGCACAGCATTTTCCCGCGTCACCTGTGCCCGTGAACAAACGTTTCCAAGGATTGTCACCCTATGTTTGAACTGGATCATGATTTGGCGCAGGACATCGTGGATCGCGCGATGGCCATCCTGCCGTACAACGTAAACGTTATGGACAGCCAGGGCCTGATCCTGGGCAGTGGCGAACCCGAGCGTATCAACACCCGGCACGAAGGGGCGCAACTGGTGCTCGCCAATGGACGGGTGGTCGAAATCGACGCGCAAACCGCCAAGTGCCTCAAAGGCGTGCAGCCGGGCATCAACCTGCCGTTGCTCCTGGATCAGCGGCTCATTGGCGTGCTGGGCCTTACGGGCGAGCCGGAACTGCTGCGCACCTACGCCGAACTGGTGCGCATGACCGCCGAAATGCTGGTTGGTCAGCGCTATCAGCAGGCCGAGCAACAGTGGCGGCGTCAGCGCTGTGATGACCTGGTGGCCTTGCTGCTGAGTGAAGGCGGTGATTCCCCGCGCCTGATCGACGAAGCGCAGCAATTGGGGCTCAAGCCACAATTGTCGCGGATTCCGTATCTGTTCGAGCTGGGCAAGGGCCAAAGTGCCGAGGCCCTGAGTGCGTGGCTGCAATCGCGCTATCCGGACAGCTGGTGTGTGAGCCCCGCGACGGGTTCGCTGTTGTGGTGTCGGCCGGCAACGGCTGCGCTCGATGACGTGCGCCTGCTGGAGAAACTCGACAGCCAGGGCTGGCAGGTGCTGCGCGTTGCGGCGGGCGGCCAGGCCGATGCACTCAAAGGCTTGCGCCGCTGTTATCGCCGGGTCGGTGATTTATTGGCCTATGGCCGTGATGTGTTGCCGCACACACGGCTGCTGACCCTCAACCGCTACCGGCTGCCGGTGATGCTGTGGCGCCATCGCAATGACGATGCCCTTGAAGAGTTGCTCGGCCCGCTGCACAAGGTCGTGGCCAAGGACAGCAACGGGCAGCTGATTGCCACGCTGCGCAGCTGGTGTGAGCACGACGGCCAGAGCCAGGCCTGTGCAGACGCCCTGGGCATTCATCGCAACAGCCTGCGCTATCGCATGGAGCGTATTGCCGAATTGAGCGGGGTCGACCCCTTGAGCCTCAACGGGATGCTGGCCTTGTACCTGGGCGTGCAGTTGCTGGCACAGAGCTGATTGTCAGAATGAACAACAAACCCTGTGATTGCTTGTGCGCCCGACTGGCGTGTTTATGCCCGGTTACTGGCAGCATGGATGCATAAGAACTGGAGATGCGCCCCATGAAAATCGTGATTGCCCCCGACTCGTTCAAAGACAGCCTGAGTGCCGAAAAAGTCGCCGATGCCATCGCCGCCGGGCTGGCCGATGTTTTCCCCCACGCGCAACTGGTCAAATGCCCGATGGCTGACGGTGGCGAGGGCACGGTTGAGGCCATTGTGGCCGCGGGTAATGGCCAGTTACGCCGCAATCAGGTGCAGGGCCCGTTGGGTGCGCCCGTCGAAGCCCATTGGGGCTGGTTGCCGGACAGCCACACGGCAATCATTGAAATGGCTGAAGCCAGCGGTTTGCAGCTGGTTGCGCCGGGGCAGCGCGATGCGTGCGTCAGCAGCACGTTCGGTACCGGCGAGTTGATCAGGGCCGCGCTGGATGCGGGCGCCCGGCGCGTCATCCTGGCCATCGGCGGCAGTGCCACCAATGATGCCGGGGCTGGCGCGCTGCAAGCGTTGGGCCTGGGGCTGTTTGACGAGCAGGGCAATAGTCTGGCGCGCGGCGGTCTGGCATTGGCCAGGGTGGCCCGTATCGATCTGGGCGGCCTGGACCCGCGACTGGCCCGGGTACGTTTTGAAATTGCCGCCGACGTGAACAACCCGTTGTGCGGAGAGCAGGGCGCCTCGGCAATTTTCGGCCCGCAAAAAGGTGCTTCACCCGAGCAGGTCCGGTTACTGGATCAGGCGTTGGGGCACTTTGCCGATCATTGCGCCCGGGTCTTGCCCAAGGATGTACGTCAGGAGCCGGGTTCGGGGGCCGCAGGCGGGCTGGGCTTTGCCGCCAAGGCGTTTTTCGGTGCGCAGTTCCGCGCCGGGGTTGAAGTGGTGGCAGAGCTGGTCGGGCTGGCCGAAGCGGTCAAAGGGGCCGATCTGGTGATCACCGGTGAGGGTCGTTTTGATGCACAGACCTTGCGCGGCAAAACCCCGTTTGGCGTTGCGCGCATTGCCCAGGCCCAGGGCGTGCCGGTGGTGGTGTTGGCCGGCACACTTGGCGAGGGTTATCAGGCCTTGTACGAGCACGGGATCAACGCGGCATTCGCTTTGACCAGCGGCCCGATGAGCCTGCAGGACGCCTGCGCCCGGGCGCCGCAATTACTGACAGACCGGGCGCGGGACATTGCGCGTTTGCTGATCCTGCGGACCTTGTAGCCGCTGCCGAAGGCTGCGACGGGTTGCGTAGCGACCCATGCCTTTTATCCGCACAGAAGGTCCTTCGGCCCTTATCGCAGCCTCGTTCCTCGACAGCGGCTACAGATCACAGAATCGTGTAAGCTTTGCGGTTCTTCGCATTCGACCCTTAGCGAGCCCTATGCCGTCGCTCTTCAAACGCTCCTTGCTGCCCAAACTGCGCAGCTTTCCGTTGTCCGCCGATGCGTTCAGCATCTTGCCCAGTGCGGCTGAATTTCGTCGCTGCCTGCTGGAGCAGATCGCGGGCGCCCGCCATCGCATCACGCTGGTGGCTTTGTACTTGCAGCAGGATGAGGCCGGCCAGGAGATCCTGGATGCCCTTCACGCCGCCAAAGCAGCGCGCCCCGAACTTGAAATCGTAGTGGTGGTCGACTGGCTGCGGGCCCAGCGTGGCCTGATCGGTGCGGGCAAACAGCCCGGCAATGCGGCCTGGTATCAGGCGCAAACTGCAGCACACCCGACCCACGTGCCGATTTATGGCGTGCCGGTGCAAACCCGCGAGCTGTTCGGGGTGTTGCATCTCAAGGGCTTTATTGTCGACGACTGCGTGATCTACAGCGGTGCGAGCCTGAACAACGTCTACCTGCACAAGCTCGACAAGTACCGTTTCGACCGTTACCACCTGCTGCACAACAAGCAGTTGGCCGACACCATGCAGCGTTTTGTCCAGCAAGATCTGATCGAGACCCGGGCCGTGCATCGCCTGGACCTGCCAACACTGCCGACCACCCGCAGCCTGCGCAGTGCCATTGGTGATTTGCGCAGCCATCTGAAAAAAGCCAGCTACGACACCAGCACCGGCACCGTCGGCCACTTTGGTCTATCGGTCAGCCCGCTGCTGGGGGTTGGCAAAAACAACCCGCTGAGCCGGGTGATTTGCGAACTGATCGCCACCAGCCAGCAACAGCTGACGATCTGCACGCCGTACTTCAACCTGCCGCTGCCCGTGACCCGCGAAATCAATCGGGCCCTGGAGCGTGGTGTGCGGATTGATATCGTGGTCGGCGACAAGACGGCCAACGACTTCTACATCCCGCCGAGCGAGCCCTTCAAGGTCATCGCGGCGTTGCCGTATCTGTACGAGTTGAGCCTGCGCAGGTTTGCCAAAAGCCATCAGCGCATGATCGATAACGGCTTGCTGAACCTGCACCTGTGGCGTGAAGGCGACAACACCTATCACCTCAAAGGCATGTGGGTGGATGACCGCTACACCTTGCTGACCGGCAATAACCTCAACCCGCGTGCGTTCCGGCTGGATCTGGAAAACGGGCTGCTGATCGATGACCCGCGGCGCGAACTGCTCGAGCCACGACGCAAAGAGCTGGACGCCATCTTTGCCGACACCCAGCGCATCAACAACTTCAAGGATCTGGAAACCCTGGCGGATTACCCGCCAGCAGTGGCCAAGTTCCTGCGCCGCGTGAGCCGGGTGCGGATCGAACGGTTGTTGTACCGGATTCTCTGAGTTGCAAGCTGCAAGCGGCCTCGCTTGCAGCTTGCAGCCAGTTACCTGGTGCTCCCGTCCACCACGGCGGGCAGATACACAACACTCCCGCCTTCACGCCGATGCAGCAGCCGGTCACCGTTATCGGGCTGGCTGGTGAGGGTCTGGTGATCCACGCTCAGGTAGCCAAGGGGCAGGGGGTCGCCGCTGCGGTACTGGGCGAAGATCAGTGTGCGTTGCGGGTTGAAATGCTGGCCGCTGGTTTTGTCCAGCCAGGCCATCAAGCCGGCGCTGTCGCCTTCACGGGGGAAGTCCTGGCCCTGCTCGACATAGAAAAACGGCTCGCCCTGGTTCTGCACATACATCGGCAGCTTGTTATCGACATCGATCATCACCATGCGCCACTGATCCCAAGGGGCTTGCTCGCTGGCCCGCGCCTTGACGTCCTGACCGAACTGGACAACCCCGCCGCCGCCGTTGGACCAGGGGTAGAACACGCCCAGTACCAACAGCAGCACTGTCGCACTGACGCCAAAGCCGATCTTCCAGCCACGGGCGCTGCTCTTGCCTTGCGCCATCCGCCGCGTGACCCACCAGGCGGCCAGTAACTGGGCAAAGGGCACCAACGGCAGCACGTAATAGCTGCGACGGCTGCCGCTGGCGGTGAAGAATACAAACAACAATCCCAGCCCCCACACCAGCCATCGCGTATTGGGTTCGATATGCCGCCACTGACGCACGGCGACCCACAGCCCTATCATCCAGAACGGTGCCCACGGCAGGGTGTACGCCGGCAAGTAGATCAGATAGGTGTAAATCGGCCCCATATGGTCGAAGGGGTTGAAGAAACGCACCACGTTTTCACGCAGCACCAGGCCCAACCCGCTTTCGCCATAGGTGGTCGCGCCATACAGATGCGACAACACAAAGGGCAGCATGTACACCGCCCCGGCAATCAGTAACGCCAACACCAGGCGCAGGTTGAGGTGACGTTTCCAGCGTTGCTCGCTCAACAGATGAGGCAGCAGCACCAGCCCGGGCAGGATAAAACCGATCAGCCCCTTGAGCAGTGAAGTCACTGCCAGCAGCAGGAAGAACACGCAGTAACGGCTCAGGCGCGTGTCTTCAGGCCCGCGCCAGTACCACCACACCGCTGCCAGCAGGCCGAACACGGTCAGAATGTCGGCCGTGGCCACCCGCGCCCAAAACACAAAGTAAAACGTGGTGGCCAGCATCCAGCCGGCAATCAGCCCGGTGCCTTTGCGAAACAGCTGTTCGCCGATCGCGTACACCAGCCAGACGCTCAGCCAGGCGGCAAGCACCGACGACAGGCGCAGCGACCAATGGCCCAGGCCGCCCATCAGCCCGGCGGTGGCAGTGATCAGCCAATAGGAGGGCAAGGGTTTGTCGTAGTAGGGCGAGCCCTTGAGGTAAGGGTCCAGGTAGTCACCGCTTTGCAGCATCTGCAGGGCGATATTGGCCCAGCGGGTTTCCGGGCCCCAGAGTTCCCGCGACCCCAGCCCCAGCAACAACAGCACGGCAGACGCGGCCAACAACACCAGCAAGGCCTTTTGCTCGGAGTTCCAGCGTTTGATGTCGATCATTTAAGGCTGAACCTTGGGGAAGATGAATATCGCCAGATTGCCACGCTCGTAGCGCTTGCCACCCAAGGGCAGCAGCTCGACTTCCTGGGTTTCCAGTGCCGAATGAACGCGCATGACCACGCCCACAGAGCCGCGTAGCTGTGCTTCTTTCATCCAACGGCCGATATTATCCATATCTACCTGACGCGCAGCTGAATCGGCATAGCTCAAACCGTATTTCAGTTCGCCCACAGTGTTGTACAGGTTGACTTCAGGTTGGCCCAGACGCCAGGAAAGGGCTGACGCGGCACCCAGATCATTGCTGAGCAAGGTGCTGGTCTGGCCCAGCTCCTGCACGTGCTCGGCAATGAATTGATCAGGCATTTTACTGTTCACGATGTCGCCCGGCATCGCTGTGGGCAACAAGGCTACCAGCAACCCCATGCCCAGGGCCGGAGCGGCCCACAGTTGCAAGGGTTGCAGGGCCTGCAGGGCATTGCTCAGCAACCAGCCCAGCAACACGATGTACCCCAGCGACAGGTTGAAAACCTCGGTGCTGTCGTACACCGGACGGGTGAGTTGCACGTAGAGCAGCCCCACCAGCCCGGCCATGGCCAGCAGTGTATTGAGCACGCCATTGATACGGATTGTGCGGCTGCGTGCCTGGGTGATCCATGTCGCCAGTGCATGGCCCATCAACAGCGCCAAAGGCAGCAGGCACGGCATGATGTAAGTGGGCAGCTTGCCCTTGCTCAAACTGAAGATGGCCAGGGGCAGCAGCATCCACAGCAACAGAAAGCCCATAGCAGGCTGGCGTTTTTGCTTCCAGGCATCGATCAGGGCTGAGGGCAGCAGTGCCGCCCACGGCAGGCTGGCTGCCAGCAGGATGGGCAGGTAAAACCACCAGGGTTGGGTATGTTGCGCATCGGTGGCGCTAAAACGGCGGATGTGCTCGTTCCAGAAGAAGAACTGCCAGAAATCGGGTTCCTGATGCTGGATCGCCACTACCCACGGCAAGCACACGGCCACGGCCACCAGAATCGCCAGCGGGCCGTAGATCAGAACGTCCTTCATCCGGCGCTGCCACAGGGCATACGGCACGGCGATCACCACCGGTAACAGCCAGGCCAGAAAGCCCTTGGTCATGAAGCCCATGCCGCAGGCGAGACCCAAAACGCCCCACGCACACAGGCGTCCACGGCGGGTCTGGCTGTCAAAGGCGAACCAGAGCGCTACCAGGCTCAGGTTGACCCAGAAGGTGAATTGCGGGTCAAGATTGGCGTAGCCGGCTTGCCCGGCGACCAGTCCAAAACTCATATAGAGCAGGGTGCTGGCGAAGCGCTTGAGCGGGTCATTCCACAGCCGCCCGGCGATCAACCACACCAGCCACACACTCAGCCCGGTGCTGACCGCCGAGGCGATGCGTACCCCGAACAGGTTGTCCCCGAACACCGCTTGCCCGATGGCGATCATCCAGTAGCCGGCAATCGGCTTTTCGAAGTAGCGCAGGCCCATGAAATGCGGCGCGACCCAGTTACCGCTATGGAGCATTTCCTGGCTGATCTGGGCATAGCGGGTTTCGTCGGGGATCCACAACCCATGGCTCATCAATGGCACCAGGTAAAACAGCACAAAGGCCAGGATCAGGCTGGGTAAAGCCCAGCGTTCCAGGCTATGGGCCTGTGATTTGTAAGGTGCAGCCGCAACCATGCTTTCCATTTGCGAGCCCGTGTTGGACGTGAATTATGGCCGACACGTTAATCGGGGGCAGGTTGGGGCGAAGTGAAGCCAATGTGAAAAAAACGGATGGCCACGGGGTGAGGGGCCCGAATCCAGCCCCGGAACCTGCCTGAGTCGATTTGTCGCAGCCTTGCCGGATCGCCGCGGTTTTGCTGGCCTCGACGAGCAAAGTGCACCATTGAAGGGCATACCCGCCGTGCGACCAGCCGGGGAGAGTGGTAAATTCTGCGCTCATGAAACACGTCTATCCCACAGCAATCGTACGCACTTGACCTGAAATCCATCGGTCGTGAAGCGTACAACCCTGCCTGATGTCGCGCAGGGCATAGGTTTTTATCGTCAGATCAAGACCGCTTAAAGGAAACCTACATGAATCAATTACTGACTCGCCGCCATGTTGTCGCGGGCCTTGGCTTGCTCAGTCTCGGCTTGCTGGCGGGTTGCGATCCAGGCAGTGGTTTGTCGTACAAGTACGGTAAAGACTTGAGCAATGAAATCCTGGGGCGAAAGTTCAAGCTCAGGGACGCCCAGGGCAATGAGATGATGCTGGGCAGCTTTCGCGGGATGATGCCGATGATTTTCTTCGGTTTCACCCAATGCCCCGCGGTGTGCCCAACGGCTTTGGCGCGCGCCGCACAGGTCAAGAAAATGATGGGCCCGGACGGCGACCGGTTGCAGGTGGTGTTTATCACCCTGGACCCGGAGCGCGACACCCCGGCCATGCTCGATGCCTATGTCAAAGCGTTCGATCCGAGCTTTATTGCGCTGTCCGGCACGCTGGAAGAAACCGCCGCCACGGCCAAAGAGTTCAAGGTGTTTTACGAAAAAGAGCCAAGCGGCTCGTCGTACACCATCGCCCACACCGCCACCAGCTTTGTGTTTGATACCCGCGGCATTTTGCGCCTCGGCCTGTCGCCTTCGCTGTCGGCCAAACAGTGCACCGAAGACCTGCTGACCGTGATGTCGGTCTGCTGATCCACGTTCCCTTTGAAAGAGCCAACGCCATGAAACCTGTTAACTACCTGTTGTTGTCGCTGCTGGGCCTGAGCTTGCACGTTTCTGCGCAAACCGTGGTGGACGATGCCTGGGTGCGCGCCACTGTCGTTGGGCAGCCTGCCAGCGGTGCGTTCATGCACATTACTGCTGACCGCGACAGCAAGCTGGTTGAGGTCAAATCCCCGGTTGCCAAAACCGTGCAGATTCATGAGTCGACGATGAAAAACGACGTCATGAGCATGAAGCCAGTGACTTCGGTGGCCTTGCCGGCCGGTAAAACCATCGCTATCGAACCTGAGGGCTACCACGTGATGCTGATTGATCTGGTAGGCCAGATCAAAGAGGGCGATGACGTACCGCTGACCCTGATTGTCGAGGACGCCAAAGGTGTCAAAGAATCGATCGACGTCACCGCCAAAGCTCGCGCGCTGAACAGCATGCCGATGCATGATCATGGCGCGATGAAGCACTGATAGCCGATTGAGGCTGCCTTATTGGCAAACGACCGCCGCCGGGTCGTTTGCCAAAGGCTTGAAGGTTTAAATCCTTCCTGTCAGCGGGTATTCAATGGCCAGACGGATCTGGTCGGTATCCAGCTCAGCTTGTGCAGTGTTGCCTCGGTGCACGTTGTGTCGCAATGACACGATGGTGCCCTTGGCGGTTCCACTCTGAACCACATAACGCGCTTCCAGATCCCGCTCCCAGTGCTTGCCGCCTTTGCCATAACCCAGATAGGCATAGCCGCCGCGGGGGTCCACATGGCTGCCGTCAATCTGACTGCCGCGCACATAAGCGGCGCTCAGCACCAGGCCGGGCATGCCCCAGGGCGTCATCGCCAGATCGTAGCGCGCTTGCCACGACTGCTCGTTGGGCGCATTGAAGTCTGAGAGTTGCACCGCGTTGGTGATAAAGATCGCACCTCGGGTCACGTAGTCGAACGGCGTATCGCCATGCACCTTCTGATAACCCAGGCTGAAACTGTGCGGGCCTTGGGCGTAGGTGCTCAGCAGGCTCCAGGTGGTGTTATCGATGTTGCCCGACAGTGCCTTGCCTTCATCGGTGGTGCGGTACAGGTTGAAGTTCAGCGACAGCGAGCGGTTTTCATCAATCGCCTGGCTGAAAGTGGCGCCCAGGTACTGCTGGTTCCAGGTGTCCTGGTAGCGGGAGCTGTAGAGGCTGGCACTGAGGTTTTTGCTCGGGGTGTAAACCATGCCGGCGAGGTCAAATGCATCCCCTTTGACGGCATTCGAGTAGTTCACTACAAAGCCCTGATCATGGCTGCTGGCGTTGCGGTCGGTACTCTCGGTGAAATGCCCGGCCACCATTTTCAGTGCGTTGAATTCGTTGCTGGTGAGAAACACGCCGTTGGCGGTCTCGGGCAACAGGCGGCTGTCGGATGAGCTGAAAACCGGCGTTTTGACCCGCTGTTCGCCATAGGACACCACCGTGTTGGACAGGCGCAGCTTCAACGCCGCGCCCCCGCGGCTGAAATCGTCCTTGGGGTAGCCGTCGTTATCCAGCCCAAGCAGGCGCGCCTTGCCGGCACGGCCACCGCCGCTGTCCAGCTTGACCCCGAGGTAGGCGTGGGCATCGACACCCACACCGATCAGGCCCTGAGTAAAGCCCGACTGCAAGGTGCCCATCAGCCCGTAAGCCCACTCTTCGGCGTAGCCGTTGCGTTGCGCTCGCGGCTTGTAGGCATTGCGCGCGCCGCTGTTGCTGGCGCCGTGGCGGTACTCGCGGTTGTCATAGACCGTGCGGTTGAGCAGGCTCCAGGTGCTGTCTTCGATAAAGCCATTGGCCCGGGATTGGGCCGAGTCGGCCAGGGCCAATGGGCTCGCAAGGGCCAAGAGGAAGGCGGAGCGGGTGACCGCCACGGTCATGGTCGGGCCTGCTGCGCCAAAGTGGCATTCAAGCGGTCGAGTGCACGGCTGGGCAAGCCTGCTGGCAATACCGCAGGCAGGTCGGCGGGCTCGCCCACTTGAATCAGCATCACCATGCCCATTGCCAAATGCGGAGTGCATTGGATGCCGTACAGCCCCGGCAGGCTAAAGGTCTGCTCGATTTCTTGATTGATGTTTCCTTTGAAAGGCACCGCGCCGTCGGGCAGCAAGCCAGGCAATGTGGCAGCATTATGGCCGCTTTGTGTCGGGACAAACTTGACCGTGTCGCCGGGAGCAATCTGCAGGTAGTCCGGGTCAAAGACCATACCAGCGGTGGCGCTGCGGGTGAGCATTTTCACTTCGTGGGTTTGGGCCTGCGCGGTGGAGAACAGCAGGGTTACGCCAAGCAATAGCGTCAGGGATGTAATTCGCATGTTCGGCTATCCAGTTAATCAATCAAGGGCAGTGCACGGGAATCTCAGGCTCATAAATACTTGAGCCAGGTGATATCACGCCGACGTGCTTTCAACGCGGCAAACCAGCGTACCGGCAAGTACAGTGCCGTGGCCAACAGTACGGCGGTCAACCAGACAGCGCCGATGCCGTCAAAACCGAAGTAGCTGCCCTGGTTTAAGCCGAACAGGCCAACGCTCGCCAGATACAGCACCTTGAGCACGTACAGGTGCAGCAGGTAAAAGAACATCGGCGCCGCGCCGAACACCGCAAGGATGCGGATCCATGTGGCTTGGCGGGCACGTTCAAAACCCAGCAACAGCAAAAGCCCCAGACCCAGGGTCAAGGCGATGAACAGCAGCGAAGGCGGGTACTTGGTGATGTTGAAGAAACTCATCAGGGTTTGCGTGGCATTGCCGTAGTTCACCCACGGCGCCTCGCCGTAACCATTGAGCAAACGCAGCGCGACAAACCCGAGCAACGCACCCACACCGGCCAGTAGCAGGTAACGCTGACGCGTGACGGCAGACGCTGAGCGGGCGAACCAGGGGCCCATGCAATAGCCCAGCGCGATCACGCCGATCCACGGCAATACCGGGTACGAGGTGCGCAGACGCAAGCTGTCCGAGAACTCGATCCAGCCACGGTCATGCAAGATGGCCCAAGGTACATGCATCGCCGAACCGACCGGAAAGTGCAGGGTATCGAGCACGTTATGCCCGGCGATGATGGCGATACCGAGCAACAGCAGCAGAGGGCGTGGCAGCCACACCAGCGCGGCAAGGGCGATCATGCTGACCCCGATGGCCCAGATCACCTGCATGTAAATCACGGTTGGCGGGAACTGGAAAGTCCAGGCGAAGTTCACCAGGGTAAATTCCAGCACCACCAGAAAAAGGCCACGCTTGAACAGAAACGCCGAGACATCCCGCGTGCCCTGATATTTTTCGCCGTACAGGTACGCCGACAGGCCGGTGAGCAACACAAACACCGGGGCGCACAGGTGAGCGAGCGTGCGGCTGAAAAACAGCGCCGGGTCGGTGATTTCGATGTTCATCGGATCGGCCACCTGACGGTGCAAAAAGAACGTCTCGCGCACGTGGTCCAGCAGCATGAATAGAATCACCAGGCCCCGAAGGGCATCGATGGAGAGCAGGCGTTGGCTTGGAGGGGGGGCAGCAGTGGTCATTGAGGAGGTCACACATGATGAGGGTATGCTTAAGGTTGTAGTTACCTTATAACATAATAGGCTCATCGTCATTTTTTTGAGAAGAATTCTCAATATGGCGTCAGGTCAGCGAAGCTCCTGCAGTCGTTGACGAGTAGAACGAGGCCACGTTCGGCTGCGCAGCCATCTGCAAAACCACGGCGCCCCGGTTTTGCAGATGCAACGCGATGGCCTCAAGCCAAAGGTGTCGGATGCAGTCCATGGGCGGCCGTAGCCAGTTGCCCGGTGTCGACGCGAACAAAAACCGAGTCACCGACAGCCGTCAGCACATCCCCTGCATACACCTCACAGATGACACGCGTTTTGCGCCCCACATCGCCTTCAACCTTCGCACGCAGGGTTAGAGGCACGCCCATCGGTGTCGGCTTGATGAACTTGATCCCCAGGTTGCCGGTGACGCAATTGATGCGCGGCAGGCTGGCTGTTTCGCGGTTTTCCATGCGGTAGTGCCAGGCCATGGCCGTCCAGTTCGAATGGCAATCGACCAGCATTGCGATCAGACCGCCGTACACCAGCTCGGGCCAGCCGCAATATTTGGCATCCGGCAGGTGCTCGGCTATCACATGCACGCCATCCTCGTGCCAATAGCTCTTGATATGCAGGCCGTGGGGGTTGTCGTTGCCGCAGCCGTAGCAAACGCCTTCAGGCGCGGCAGTGTCTTGCAAGGAGGGGGCGAGCTGAGACATACCTTGATCATCCTTAAAAAATGTATGCCTTACGTTAACGTAAAGCCACGCCTCCGTGCGCGGCTTTTTGTAGCTGTTCTCGGCCCCGGGATGTTCCTGATCAGTGCGCCTCAGCCTCAACCACTGCTTTGAGCCGCTCCAGCCCCGCGCGATAAAACCCGTCGAAGTGCGCCACGATCCCGGCTTCATCGGCACCCTGAACCACAAAGCTGCTTGCCCAGCTGGCGAGGGTGCCGCCCTTGCCATCGTCCCGGGCGGACATCGTGCCGATATAGTCAGTCACTGGCGCCGGGCCTTGCAGCAGGGCATAGCTGTAGGTCTTCCCGGCTTCGTCAAACGTGAGCAGACGCTCGACAATAATCACCCCGTCGACGGTTGTCAGGTGACGCAAGCGTCCTGCGTCACTGAGGGTGCTGCTGGCAATGACATCCAGCCAGCGGGGCAGCCAGTCAAAGCCTCCCAGCAGTGCCCAGACCTGTTCAACCGGGCGTTTGATCGTAATTTGGATATGGACGTCACTCATGTTTTTACCTGCGTCGTGGGGGAATGAAAGCGTGAGTCTTTTCGGTTGAGGGCGACCAGCCAGATCAGCGGCAATTGCGCGAGGATCACCGTCGCCACGCCTGCCCATGGGGTGAATGACATCTGCCCGCTGCCGACCAGAGCGCTGCCGCTGGTTTCTCCCAGTGCAATGCCAAGGTTGAATGCCGAGATGTTCAGCGCTGAAGCGAACGCCACTGCTTGCGGGGTGAATCGTTCGGCGGTGGCCAGCATCCCGGCTTGGGCCGCCGGTGACAGACCGAATGCCAGTGCGCCCCAGAAAAACAGCATCACCACCATTGGCCCTTGATAGGGCATCAGCAGGGCGACACCCGCCAGGGTCAGCGCCAGTAGCATGAAGATCATTCGCAATGCCGGTTGCCAGCCCATTGCCGATGCCAGCCGGCCCCCGACCAGATTGCCCACCAGGGTGGCCGCGCCGAATACGACCAGGAGCACGCTGGCGGTCGCGGTAGAAAAGCCGCTGATATCTGTCAGGATCGGCGTGATAAAGGTGAAGGCGGCAAAGCTTGAGCCAAAACCCAGCGCTGTCACGGCCATCATCGCCAAAATGGCCGGGTGCTTGAGTGCTGCCAGCTGTCCGCGCGAGTTGCCCGAGGGCGGGGTCGGTGCGTGGGGCAACCAGCGGGCGGTGGCGATCAAGGCCAATGCAGCCAGCAATGCGACCGCATAAAACGGCAGCCGCCAGCCCATGGCATTACCCAGGAAGCTGCCGATCGGCACACCGATGACCATCGCCAGCGTCAGGCCGGCGAACATGATCGCGATGGCTTTGCTCGCCTGACCCTTTGGCGCCAGGTTGGCGGCGACGGTTGCGCCGATGGCAAAGAAACTGCCATGGGCGAGCGCAGTGAGGACCCGTCCAGCCAGTAACACCGGGTAATCCGTGGAGAGGGCGGACAGCAGGTTACCGGCCATAAACAGCGCAATCAGCGTCAGCAGGACCGGTTTGCGTGGCAGCCGTGCCAGTGCCAGAACGGTCAGCGGTGTACCGATGGCCAGCGCCAGTGCATACAGACCGACCAGGCTCCCCGCACTCGCCAGAGGGATGTCGAGGTCAGACGCGATGGCCGGCAGAATGCCCACCACAATGAATTCCGCCATGCCGATTGCGAAGGCAGTCACCGCCAACGCGAGTACGCCGGGGTGTATGGGCTGCGTGCTGCGGCTCATGTTCGGCCGGCCGCCAGCAGAGCGATGGCTTGATCCGCCTCGACCGTGGCACCGGCGACCCCGACGGCACCGATGACCTTGCCCAGGTCATCGTGCAGTACCACGCCACCGCCAAAACTGATCAACCCGCCATTGGTGGCTTCCAGCGAGTAGATGGCACCGCCCGGTTGCGCCTGCCTGCCCAGATCGGCGCTATCAGTACGGAACAGTGCGGCAGTGCGTGCTTTTTTGATCGACACATCGATGGCACCGGGCACGGCGTCATCCATACGGACGAAATGGCGTAAAAGTCCGGCATCGTCGACCACACTGATGCAAACGGTGAAACCCTGGTCACGTGCCAGGCTTTTTGCACGATGGATGACCTGCAGAGACAGTTGTTCAAACATTCCAGTATTCCCTTGAGTCTAGCGACAGAGTCGGAATGATCCCGACCTTTGCTGTTCAAGGGAATATGGCCACAGGCACTGGCCTCTAAAGTTTGATGATGTCGAACATTTCGCCCATGGCCCGGATCGCCAGCGTACGCAATGCGCTTTTTGGCAGGCGCGATGCGGGGGCCGCCACGCCGAGGGCTGCGACCACCCGGCCTTGCAGGCGCAGCGGCAGCGCTACGCAGTTGAGGCCGGGTTCGGCCTCTTCAAGGTCCAGGGCATAGCCTTCGGTTACGATCCTGGCCAACTCCACTTCCAGCGCGGCCGGCAGCAGGTGGGCCCGACGCAGGCTGCGGCGCAAGTCCTCGTCGAATGCCAGGAACACTTTGCCGATGGCCGAAGTGGTCAGCCCGGCACGACGCCCGCGGGGGCTGGCAACGCGCAGGCTGGCGCTGCCTTCCAGAGCATCCATATAAAGATACTCACGTGTTCCGCAGGGCACGGCGAGAAAACAGGTTTCGCCCGTGCGCTCGGCCAGCATGCGCAACGCCGGGGCAAAGGTCTCACGGATTCGGGCATCGGCATCATTCAACGGCTGGGCAATCTCGCGCAGTCGCAACCCCAGCGCATAGTGAGTCCCGCGCCGGGAGATGTAGCCCATGGCGGCCAGGGTATTGAGCAGGCCGTGCAAGGTGCTTTTATGCAAACCAGTGTGCGCTGCAAGGTCCACCAGACGGATCTCACCGCCTGCCGCTGCGATGGATTCGAGAATCAGCATCGCGCGCTCGACCGACTGTATGCCTCTGTTTTCGTTGATCATGGGCTGAAGGTTCGTTTGCCTGTGCACTGAGCTGTTGGGCAGGTATTTACCTGCGTGACGGTGTTGGGGCTTTTAAAATATACGACTTCAACTGCACGCGTCGGGAGCGTACATCACACGCTTGGCATTGCGCGTGATGAATTTACCCGTGACCCGGGTGTTGAGAGCTTGCGGGCATGGGTTAGGATCATCCCGGGCAGAAATGGAACCTCTCGACCACAGGACGCGATTCGTATGCAAACCCCTTTTTCTGAAGTTGGCGAACGTTTGCACAATCGCCGGTTTTCCGTGGCAGGCAATACCCATGGGCTGTCGGGTGCAGGCACGGTGTTTCATTACCGTGTTGAAGACAATGCCATTTCAGGCACTTACCAGGGCGGCCGGATACGCATCGGCAATCAAGTCGGGCGCGTGACGGGCGCCGATACCATCGAACTGCTCTTTCAATGCCTGACCACCGAGGGTGAGCTGCTTTCTGGCTGGTCACGGGGCACGGTAGGTGTTGATCAGGCGGGGCGCACCACGCTGAGTTTTGTGTGGGGCTGGTTGTCGGGGGCGACCGGTGGTGGGGAGTCGAGCTATGTCGAGCTGCCCGGGTAGCTTGCCCGCCATCCCTGAACCGTCCGGGCCGACGGTTCAGGGGCAGGGCTTGATCAGACCGCTTGTGTGGCAGCCAGTGGCATGCGGTTACTGAGCAGGATTTTGCCGGTGGCCTCGGCAATCTGTTCGCCGCGCTGGTTGGTGCATTGACCGCGCAATACGGCAATCCCGCCGTTGCTGCGGGGTTTTTCCAGGGTTTGTGCGATGGTCCACTGGACGCTCAGGGTGTCGCCCGCGAACACCGGGGCAACGAACCGGCAGTTGTGCTCAAGGTACGCCACGGCAGTGCCGTAGAAGTACATGCCGATGGAGGCGGACATGAAGGCGCTGGTCATCGGGCCATGCAGGATAGGCCGGCCGAAACGGCTTTTGGCGCAGAACTCGGCATCGCTGTGCAGCGGGTTGAAGTCGCCAAACATCCCGCAGGCGCGGCTGATGTGCGAGGCGTCGATGGTCAGCGACTGGCCGAAGGTTTCACCCTCGGTGATTTCGTCGAAGGCTTTTCCTAAAAAGTTCATGCATCAAGCTCCATGGCAGTTCGTTGTTCTTCGCGTTCGCGCAGGGCCTTGCGAATGATTTTGCCCGTGGTGGTCATCGGCAGTTCGTCGAGGAACTCAATTTCACGAGGGTACTCATGGGCCGCCAGCTGGGCACGTACGTGGGCCTGCAGTTGTTTTATGGTGGTGTCGCTGGCGGCGTAGCCTTCGTTGAGTACGACGAAGGCCTTGACCACCTCAGTGCGAATCGGGTCTTTTTTGCCGATGGCAGCGGCCAGCTTTACCGCCGGGTGCTTGATCAGACAGTCTTCGATTGGCGTCGGGCCAATGCGATAGCCCGCACTCGTGATGACGTCATCATTGCGCCCAAGAAAGAAGATGTAGCCGTCTTCATCCATCGACCCCTTGTCGCCGGTCACCAGCCAGCCATTGATGTACTTTTCCTCGGTGGCCTGGGTGTTTTCCCAATAGCGCAGCATCTGGCTGCCGTTGGGCGTCGCCACCGCAATGTGCCCTGAGTCGCCGGTTGGCACGACCACGCCATAGTCATCGATGATGGCAACGTTGTAGCCGTCGACCGCCCGGCCTATGGCGTGGGCCCGGTAGACACCCTGACTGGCGCAGGATGAGACCACCAGATTGCACTCTGTCTGGCCGTAGAATTCGTTGATCCGCACCCCCAGTGCCTGATCGCCCCAGGCCAGAAGCTCGTCACCCAGCGACTCGCCGCCACTGGCGACCGAGCGCAGTGAAAGCTGCCAGCGCTGCTGCGGGTTTTCTACCGGGCGCAGCAGTTTTAGAGCCGTTGGCGGGAAAAAGACATTCCTGATATCCAGCTCTTCGATCAGCCCGAACACGTCTTCGGCGACGAACTTGTCGGCACGGTAAGCCACCACCGGTACGCCGTGGTACCAGGCAGGCAACAGCACGTCGAGCAACCCGCCAATCCATGCCCAGTCGGCCGGGGTCCACATCCGGTCCCCAGGCAGGGGGAACCCGTCGTGGGAGCTGCGCACGCCGGCTAGGTGTCCGAGCAGCACGCGATGGGCATGCAGTGCACCTTTGGGATGGCCCGTGGTGCCCGAGGTGTAGATGATCAGCGCCGGGTCTTGCGCCGCCGTGTCGAGGGTCTCGAACCGGTCGCTGTGGCGCTTGAGTTGCTCATGGTAATCCAGCACGTCGGCACGCTGAGCGGGTGCATCGATGACATAGCACAACTGTAATTCGGGGAGGTTTGACCGGATGCCTTCGATCTTCTGCAGGCCGCTGGCGTCAGTGATCAGGCCGCGCATGGCACAGTTCGACGCGCGATGCTCGATGGCATCGGTACCGAACAGTTTGAACAGCGGAACCGCGATCGCCCCCAGCTTGTACAGCGCGATGTGTGCGGTGCCGGCCTCCAGGCCTTGTGGCAGCATGATCCCGACCCGGTCACCCGCCTGCACACCGTGCTCGCGCAAGCTGTTGGCCAGGCGGTTGGCGTGCTGTTGCAAGGTCAGAAAGCTGTGTTGCTGAACTGAGCCGTCGGCGTTTTTCTGAATGATCGCAATGCGTTCGGGCTCCGCGGCCCAGCGGTCGCAACACACCTGTGCGATGTTGAAACGGTCCGGGGTACCCGAGTGCGGGTGGTCGGCAGCGGTGGGCGAAGTGTTCATGGTCAAATCCTTGTTGTTATGCGCCATGGTCAGAAGCTGCCGAACGTTGAACCCAGCACCATCACCACCAGCAAAGCGGTCATGGGCACAACGGTCGTCATCATGAATATTTGCGGGTAGGACTGGCGGTGCGTCAGGTTGCAGATCGCCAGCAGGGTGATCACCGCGCCCGAGTGGGGCAGGGTGTCCAGCCCTCCGGCAGCAATGGTGGCGACCCGGTGAAACAGGTCCGGGCTGATGCCCGCCGCCTCGATCATGCGCAGGTAGTCACTGCCAAGGGTGCGGAAGGCGATGCTCAGGCCACCGGACGAGGAGCCGGTAATACCCGCCAGCACGTTCATGCTGAGCACGGCCGATATCAGGGGGTGATCCGGCGAGACATTGAGAATGGTGTCCTTGATCACTGCAAAACCGGCCATGCCGGCGATCACCGCGCCATAGGCCACTTCCGAGGCCGTGTTGAAGATCGGCAGTAGCGCGCCGATGGTGCCTTTGTTGATGGTGACCGTCAGGTTCTCCCAGCGTCGCCAGTTGAGCAGGATTACAAATACGATGGCGCACATCAGCGCCAACAGCACGGACCACAGCCCTATGACGCTCTGCGGATCGATGTTGCCAAAGCGTTCTTCCCGCAAAACGCTCAGGTCCAGCGAAGGCAGGATCCAGTAGCTGAAGGCGGCGTTCAGGCCGATCACCACGATGATGGGTAACAGGGCTACGAGCAGTCCGGGTCTTTTTACGCCCTCATTCGACGGTAATTCGTCGTCATGGGGGCCGTAGCCTTCGCCGTTGGCCATGGCCTTGCGTGCCCGCGACTGCAAGATCCAGGTGCCCATCCACAGCATGACGATCGAGGCAATGATGCCAAGGCCCGGCGCAGCGAAGGTGGTGGTGCCCAGGTAGGCCGTGGGAATGGCGTTCTGTATCGAAGGGGCGCCGGGGAGTGCGGTCATGGTGAAGGTAAAGGCACCCAGCGCGATGGCGGCGGGCATGTAGCGTTTGGGGGTGCCGGACTCCCGGAAGATTGCCGCCCCGATGGGGTAGACGGCGAAGGCCACGACGAACAGCGAGACGCCGCCATACGTCAGCAGAGCGCACGCCAGCACCACTGTGAGGATTGCGTGGCGGCGGCCCAGGCGATGCATGAACCAGTCCGCAATGGTATGCGCTGCCCCGGAGTCCGCCACCAGCTTGCCAAACAGCGCACCCAGGATGAACAGGGGGAAGAACTTGATCAGGTAGGCGCCCAGCTCTTTCATGAACAGCTGGGTATAGGTGGGCATGATGTCCGTCGCGGCACCGCTGAGCAGTACCGCCAGGGCGGCCATCAGCGGCGCCAGAATCAGTACAGTCACGCCCCGGTAGGCGAGAAACATCAACAACAGAAGGGATATCAGGATCGCCATCGTGCTCATGGGTGGTTCTCTTATAATTATTGTTTTGACGTTGGGTGCGGCTTGCTGTCCATTACGACATTCTTCCCGGGCAGCGCGGATGCGCTGTATCCGCAAAGCGCAGCGAAATCGACAGAGCTTACGTTTACGTTTGCGTCAACCTAGAGCAGGCACTGTGACATGTCAACCGGATTGGATCACATCTGCAGGTTGCATCAATTCAAGTCGAGGTACCCGGGTCGCGAAGCAAGGGCCGTGGGCCAGATGCCCTGAGCATCCGGCACGGTGACGACCCGCTTCAGGTCAGGCGAGGATTTCAAAGTGATCCGGCCGCTTCTTCGTCGTGCGGGCCAGGGTGCGGCTGCGTGGCTTGCTGATGGTGTGTGCTGCCGATAAACATGTACATCGCCGGCACCATGAAGAGCGTCAGCAGGGTGCCGATGGACAACCCGGCGAAGATCACCAGCCCCATGTCATGGCGCCCCGCAGCACCGGCACCGGAGGCCCAGACCAGAGGCACCACGCCCAGCACCATCGCGGCCGTGGTCATCAGGATGGGCCGCAGGCGCACGGTGGCAGCCTCTTCAATGGCCTCCCGCTTGCCGTGGCCTGCCCGCTGCAATTCGTTGGCAAACTGAACGATCAGGATCCCGTGCTTGGTGATCAGCCCCAGCAGCGTTACCAGGCCCACCTGGGTGTACACGTTGATGGACGCGAACCCCATGGTGATGAAAGCCAGCGCGCCAAAAAGCGCCGGTGGCACCGAGAACAGAATCACTACCGGGTCGCGGAAACTCTCGAACTGGAAGGCCAGGGCCAGGTAGACGATAAGAATCGAGAACAGCAGCAGCCCGACGAAGCCGCCTGACTCCTGCATGAACTGGCGCGACTCGCCCGAGAAGTCCGACGTGTAACCCGATGGCGCCACGTTGCTCAGGATCGTGTCCAGCTTGGCCAGCAGCTCGCCCTGGGCCACGCCACTGACGCCTGAAAGGGTCGCCGAGTTGAGTTGCTGGAAGTGGTTGATCGACTCCGGCTGCGTTGATGTCTCGATATGCGCCACCGTGCGCGCCGGGATCATGGCCCCGGCCGGGGTGCGAATGTAGTAATCGAGAATCTGGTCCGGGTTGAGGCGGTCAACCTGCAACACCTGGGGAATGACTTTGTACGAGCGCCCGGCCGTCGAGAAGTAGTTCACGTAGTTGCCACCCAGTGCGGCGGACAGCGCTGCACCGACGTCTGCCTGAGTCATGCCCAGTGCGGCAATTTTTTCCCGGTCGACCACAAGCCTGGCTTGTGGCTTGTCCAGCTTCAGGTCCATGTCGGCGAACCAGAACAACTGTTGTTTTTGTGCCTCGTCCATCACCGCCTGGGCCACTTCATTGAGGTTTTCCACCGAGTCGGTGGTGGTGATCACAAATTGCACCGGCAAACCCTGGGCCCCCGGCAGCGACGGCAGCGGGAAGGCTGCGACGGTTGCCCCCGGCACCTGGTTCCACTTGTGCTGAAGGTCCTGCACCAGTTCGGCCTGGGACCGGGTGCGCTGGTTCCAGGGCTTGAGCAGCACACCGCCCAGGCCCTGGTTGAGTGCGGGCAGCCCGGTAAGCTGGAACATCTGGGCGTATTCCGGCTCCTTGTTGGCTATCTGGAAAGCCTGGTCGGCAAAGCGCTCCATCTGCTGGGGCGAGGCGGTCGGCGCGCCTTTGATCTGCATGAACACCAGCCCCTGGTCTTCGGTGGGCGACAGTTCGCTTTTGGCGGTCATGCCGCTGGCAGCGACCAGCAGGAACAGCACAAAGCCGAACGTCACCAGCACCGGCCACATGTTTAAACCGCCCGACAGTACGCGGCGGTAACGGCCCCGCAGCCAGTCAAAGTACTGATCCAGCCGGCGGGCGAAGCGACCCTCTTCCTGCCCGGGCTTGAACAGCCGGGAGGTCATCATCGGCGAGAGCGTCAACGCCACCACGGCGGACACGGTCACGGCACCCGCCAGCGAAAAACAGAACTCCTTGAACAGCGCACCCGTAAGGCCGCTGCGCAGCCCGATGGGCACGTACGCGGCGATCAACACTACGGTCATCGCGATGATCGGGCCACCCAGCTCCCGCGCCGCCACCAGCGCAGCTTCCAGCACGCCTTTGCCTTCCTCCTTGATATGGCGGTCGACGTTTTCGACCACAATAATTGCGTCGTCGACCACCAGACCGATCGCCAGCACCAGGGCCAGAAGCGTCAGCAGATTGATGGAGTAACCCAGCAGGTACATGACGAAGAAGGTCCCGACCAGCGACAGCGGGATTGCCACCAACGGCACAATCACCGCCCGGAATGAGCCGAGGAACAGGTAGATGACCACAGACACAATGGCCATGGCCTCAACCAGGGTCTTCACCACCTCGTAAATCGAAGTATTGATGAACTCGGTGGAGTCATAGACGATGTCGCCGCGCACCACGGCGGGCAATTGCGATTGCAGCTCGGGGAACGCTTCGCGCACATGGGTGGCGACCGTGAGGATGTTCGCATTGGGCGCGACCTTGATGCCGATGAACACCGACCGCTTGCCGGAAAACGCCACGCTGCTGTCATAGCTTTCGGCACCCAGGGTGACGATGGCAACATCCTCTAGGTGCACCAGTGCATCGCCTTTCTGCTTGATGATCAGCCGTTTGAATTCATCCACGGAGTGCAAATCGGTCCCGGCCGTCAGGTCGACCGTCACGGTTTGCCCCCGGGTCGAGCCCACGGCAGACAGGAAGTTGTTGTTGGCCAGGGCGGTGGACACGTCCTGGGCAGTGACGTTGTGCGCCGCCAGTTTGTCCGGGTCCAGCCAGGCGCGCAGGGCGAACTGACGCCCGCCAAGAATCTCTGCGGTTTGCACGCCCTGGATCGAATCCAGCTTGGGCTTGACCACCCGCACCAGGTAATCGGTGATGTTGTTGGTGGGCAGCGTGTCGCTGTAGAAACCCAGGTACATGGCGTCCGTGGTTTGCCCGACAGCCACTGATAACACCGGCTCCTGTGCCTGTGCAGGCAACTGGTTCTTGACCGAGTTGACCTGGGTATTGATCTCGGTCAGCGCCTTGCTGGCGTCGAAGTTCAGCCGCAGCGTGGCGGTAATGGTCGATACACCGGTGATGCTCGACGAGGACAGGTAGTCGATGCCCTGAGCTTGAGCGATGGCCGACTCAAGCGGCTGGGTGATAAAACCGGCGACCGTGGACGCATCCGCACCGTAGTAAGCGGTGGTGATGGTGACCACCGCATTTTCGGTGCGCGGCCATTGGTTGACCGGCAACTCGAAGATCGAGCGCAGCCCCAGGATCATGATGAACAGCGAGACCACCACGGCCCAGACCGGTCGCTGGATAAAAGTATCGGTAAGCTTCATGGGGCACCCTTAGGGGCTGTTGACGTTTGGTTGTGAGCCGCGTCGCTGGGCGGCGTTGCTCGCAGCTTATTTAGAACAACTAAACCACGCTGCTCGCGCCTTGCCCTGCACCACATGGGCTATCGGCGCGGCCACAACCACACGTCAACAGACCCTAGTGTTCTTGGGGAGTCGGAGCAGGGTCGTTCAGCGGCGCGGCGCTGTTATTGATCTGCACCGGCGAGCCATTCTTGAGCTTCATCTGGCCGCTGGTGATCAACAGATCGCCTTCCTTCACGCCGGACACAATCGCGACTTGATCGCCCCGGGTTGGTCCGGTCTTGATGAAGGTCTGTTGCGCTGTCAGTACGTCCTCACCCTTGTCGTTCTTTTTCGCAGTGGCGATGAACACCGTGGTGCCATATGGGTTGTAGGTAACGGATGTCTGCGGAACAGTGAGGTAACGCTGCGCCGTGCCGGAGTCGACCAGGGCGCGGGCAAACATGCCGGGCACCAGGCTGTGACCGGGGTTCTGGACGGTCGCTTCGACCGTGACATTGCGTGTGGTCGGGTCGAACTGGGTGTCGATGGTGCTGATGCGGCCCGTGAAGGTCTGGTTGGACAGGCCGTCGGCAGTCACCGAGACCTCCTGGCCGATGTCGATGGCCTCCAGCTGGGTCTGTGGCACCGTGAAGTCGATGTAGATGGGATCGAAGGTCTGCAGCGTTGCTACCTTGTCGCCGGGGTTGAGGTATTGACCGGGGTTGACGCCGGTAATGCCGATACGTCCGGCAAAAGGGGCGCGGATGGTTTTTTTCGCCACCAGCGCCCGCTGCTGTTCTGCGGCGGCGAGCTTGGCCTTCAGGTCCGCAGTGTCTGTGTCCACTTGTGCCTGGGACACGGCGTTTACCGCCAGTTGGGCCTTGTCACGTTTGAGGACAATGACGGCCAGGTCGGCAGTGGCTTCAAGGGAATGAAGCAGGGCGATGTCCGAGTCGGCATTCAACTGCACGAGCAGGGCCTGGTCTGCCACCTCTTGCCCGGGCTTGAAGCCAAGGGTGCGCACAATGCCGCCCACTTCGGTAGTCACATCCACCCCTTTGACGGCTTTGATCGACCCCACGGCGGAGACACGGGGCTGCCAGTCGTCGAACGGCACGTGCATGGCCGTCACCACAGCGGCGGGCAAGGGCACCTTGGACTGGGCGATCATGGCCGAAATCTGCATGAATTTGACCCCGGCAATGATCGCGACAATCACCAGTACCACCCCGACCATGATAATCATCGGCCGCCACAGCCGGCGCTTGCGCGGGCCGCCCGGTGCGCTGGCTCCGGATGGCGGGGGGGAGGCAGTCTTGACGTCAGCCATGGGTGTCCTCACTGTTTCAATGATTCAGCTCAGTCGAGCGGTGTCGCACCGGCCGGAGCAGCCTTTCTGTGGGGCGGCATGATCTCTTGCCACGATGGCAGGCCAAAGCGGTCAGGGCTGCCGGCAGTGGCAGGGTCCACGTCGGTGCGGTTCCACCAGCCACCCCCCAGTGCCTGGAAGAGGGCAGTGGTGTCGCTGTATCGGGCGGCCTGCGCCTTGACCCGCGCAAGCACGGTGTTTTGGTAGCTTTGCTGGGCCGTGAGCAGGTTGATGTACGGCACCGCTCCGAGTCGGAACTGGGCTTGCACCAGGTCCAGGTTGGCCTGGGCGGACTGTTCAGCCGCGACCTGCTGGTTGAGCGCTTCGGCATCGGCTTCCAGCGCCCGGAGCGCGTTGGCCACATCCTGGAACGCCGTGATCACGGTACCCCGATAACGGGCCGCCGACTCGTCATAGGCCGCCACGGCGGCGCGTTTGCGATGTTCGAGTGCGCCGGCATCAAAGATCGGCTGGATGATCGAACCGGCCAGGCTCCAGACCCCGGTGCCCGCTGAAAACAGTTTTGTGCCGCTCGCCGCCGTGGAGCCCAGGGCCCCGGTAATGCTGAATTGCGGCAGCTGATTGGCCACGGCCACGCCAATATCGGCGCTGGCCTGATGCAGTTGAGCCTGGGCAGAACGCACATCCGGCCGCTGGCCGACGATGGCGGAGGGCAGGCTGACCGGCAGCTCCTGCGGCAGGTGCAGTGAGGCCAGGTTAAAGCGCTCGTCCCGATCCTGATTGGGGAACCGGCCCAGGTAGGCCATCAACTGGTTGCGGGTCTGGGCCAATTGCTTTTGCAGCGGGGGCAGGGTGGCACGGGTTTGCGCCAGTGCGGTCTGCTGCGTGAGGACGTCGGTATCGGCGATGGCACCCAGTCGCCGCTGAGCCTGCAGGAGGTCAAGCTGGTCGCTCTGGAGCCGGATGATTTCTCCGGTGGCGGCCACCTGATCGCGCAAAGAGGCAAGGCTGACGGCCGTATTCACCACATTGGAGGTCAACGTGAGGTACGTCGCCTCCAGCTGGAAGCGTTCGTACTCGGCTTGCGCCGTGGTGGATTCGATTTGCCGGCGAGTGCCGCCGAACACGTCAGGGGCATAGGACACGCTCAGCGACGCGGAACTCACCGTGAGAATGGGCGACGTCGGCGCCCCCGTCGTGGCCCCCGATATTTTTTGGCGGGTTTTTGACACGTTGCCGTTTACCGAGGGGAACAGCGACGCCTGGTCGGCATAGACCAATTCGTTGGCCTGGCGCAATGAGGCCTGGGCGGCCCCGACATCCGGGTTGGCCTGCAAGGCTTCCTTGACCAGGGCGTTCAGTGCCGGAGAGCGAAACAGCGTCCACCATTGCCCGGGGATATCCATCCCGGCGATCAGCCGCTGTGCCGCGCCGCCGGCCTCAATGTCTGCCCGGGCGGTGGTGGTGAGCTGTTCTCGTGAGTAGTCGGCATTGGCGGCCACATCGGGGCGTTCAAAGTCCGGCCCCACCGTACAGCCCGCCAAGGCAAGGCACAGCAGGCTCAGTGGAGTCAGGAGGTGTGGGGGTCGAAAAAGGGCACAGATACGCGTCATCCGTTGCGGTCCCGCGGCGCGCTGGCGAAGCTGCTCGTTCATATTGGCCCTGATTAATCAGCCGGTTAACGCCTTTGTTGGGAAAAGAGCACCGGCTCATCAAACCGCCCCCTGCAAAAGGGCGGGGTGACGGGTTTCAAGTCACGTGGAATAGGTGGGTTAACGTTAATTCAAGAGTGGGAAGACCGCCAATAGAGGGAATCTTTATTGGCCGGTCGTGAGTAAGGCTTGTGGCTATTTCTTATAGGGATGCTGTGTTCATGCTGCGAGGCGTCATGTGTGCAGAAGGGCAACAAGGGCCGGAACCGTCAGAACGGCGGTGTAATAGCCCATGAACTGCACGCCAATGTTGAAGCCCAGAAAACGTGAAAGGAACCCGCCCAGCAGGCCGATGGTGATGATCACCAGTAACCCCAGGAGGCCGCCTTCCCAGATGCCAATCACCAGGATGAGCCCGACAAAGGTCGAGATCACGGCTTCGTGGCTGATGTTGCGCGACACATAGGACGCTGCACGGTGTGCGTAATTCATGGTGAACGGGTAAGCGATCAGAATGGCGATGATCACTGCCAGCATGCCGTACCCAAGAAATTCCCAGGTGCTGAGCAGGGAGTGCAAGTTGTGTACCTGGCCGGTTGCCGTGTCGACGCTAAAGCGCGGAGGCGCATTGAACAGCGGCGCTGCCGGGCCCGCGGCGACCGGGCTGAGTGGCAGGCCGAAAGCGATCAGCGGGATCAGCGCTTCGGCCAGGTAGGTCGACTCTGTGACCCCGTTACGGGCCGTGATGACGGTGGTCAGCCGGTGGTACACATGCTTGACCCTTGAGCCGACGAGCTCGCCCATGATGACAGTCATGGCAACCGGGCTGAACACAAAGGTCGCGCTGGAGATGACGGCGGTGATGGCCGTCCACATGCTCTGTTTGCTATCCAGTACTTTCAGCGGGTTGGGGAAAAAACCACCCCAGCTTTTTACGTCGGGCGAGAGTGAAAAAGTGCGCACTTGCTGGCGGCGCATGGTTTCTCGCTCGGCCGGGGCCAGCATGGAAAACAGAGCTGCGATCAGCGGGCCGATGGCGATGCCCAGAAAGTAACTGACACTGAGCTTGACCCCATACTGCCCGGTGATGCTTTGCAGGCCGACAATCACCAGGACGAAGGGAATCAGTGTCAGTACGGCCGCCAGGCGACCTTTGGAAAACCATGCAATGGCGATCGCCGCCAGCAGGAAAACCCAAGGCGCCGCGTGTTTGATCATGTCTGCGAACGGCGCGAGCATGACGGCGAACAAAACAGCCATCGGAACCGCAATCAGCGCGGCAATCACCGCCCCCGAAATCATTTTGCGCAGGGCAATGTGCGGGACGCCCAGATTGCGCAGGAAGTTGGCTTCACGCATAAGGGGCGTGGCCATGGTGTCGCCAGGGATTCCCAGGAGGGCCGTCGGTACGGCATGGGTCATGTGTTTGGCCACGGCACCTGCCAGGAAAAAGGTCAGCACGCCTGCCGCAGGCACGCCCAGCAGCACCACCAGCAAGGTTAACGGGGCGAGCGTAGTCGTTTCATCGCTGCCCGAGATGAGTCCGATACCGGCAAAAATGACGGCCCCCAGAAAACCCATGCCCGCCGCGATCAGTATCTGGTCCAGGAGAGGTTCGATCATGACCGGCCACCCTCGATGCTTGTTGCGCTGACCGTCTTGACCGGGGGCTCGTCGGGGCTCGTGTGAAGACCTTTGTCATACTCAGCGAAAAGATCATAAAGATCCATTTCACGCAGCTCCGCAATCGTGGCGGGCGGCAGGTCCGCCAGGCTCCCCAGGGGGCCATATTCGTTCTGCAACTCGATCAGGATTTTTGAACGCCAGGCCGGATCTGCCAGGTGCTCCACGACGTTGCGCTTGGGTTTGAACAGCGTGGCACTGATGGCGCCGCCTGCCAGGCAACCCACAATCCCCACCAGCATCGCGTAGGCACGTGCCATCTGCGCGTCGGCTACCCAGCCCACGAGCAGTTGCCGGGCTATGAAGTACGCGCCGAGGCTGACGATTGCGCCAATGCAAATGGCGTAAATCAGGTGACGACCGTCGACCGTGTCGCCCCATACTTCAAACAGTTCGGGTTTCATAAAGGTTCTCCCACTGCCCCTGAGGGCTTTTATTGTTATGAAGGTGAAGAGATGCGGTTTAACTGGGTTGTAAACGACCACGTTTCGCAAGCAGAGCGCGGGAGACTCTGGACGCTGTTTCCCGGCCGAGTTGAGCATTGATGAACTCACCGACATCGATCAGCGCATCAAGATCGACGCCATGTGTCATCCCCAGGCCGTTCAGCAGGTAAATCACATCTTCAGTGGCCACATTGCCTGTGGCGCCCGGCGAATACGGGCAGCCTCCCAGGCCGGCAACCGAGCTGTCAAAAATCCGTACATCCGCTTCCAGCGCAGCATGGATATTGGCGATTGCCATGCCATAGGTGTCATGGAAGTGTCCGGCGAGAGCGCTGACGGGTACAACCTGGCGACAGGCATCGATCAACGATTTCGTCGCTGCGGGTGTTCCCGAACCCAGGGTGTCGCCCAGACTGATCTCATGGCAGCCCATTGCAAACAGCGATGCGCTGACTGCCGCGACGGCCTCAGGTTTGACGTAGCCCGTAAAGGGGCAACCCATGACACACGACACGTAGCCTCTGACCCTCACACCGGCATCGCGGGCAAGCACCATGACGTCCTGATAGCGGGCCAGGCTTTGCGCAATAGAACAGTTGATGTTCTTTTGTGAGAACGCTTCGGAGGCTGCGGCGAATACGGCGACCTCCCGGCAACCTGCTGCCATTGCGGCTTCCAGACCTTTCACGTTGGGTACAAGTGCAGTCCAGGTGACGCCGGGGCGAACGCTGAGCGCTTTGAGCACGTCGTCAGATCCCGCCATCTGCGGCACCCAGCGCGGTGAAACAAATGCTCCGGCCTCCAGCGTGCGCAAGCCTGTGTCAGCCAGCATTTCCAGCAGCTGCACCCTGATCTGCGGGTGTAATGTCCGCTTTTCGTTCTGCAAGCCGTCCCTCGCACCCACCTCAACCAGACGCACATGATTGTCAGCCATGATCATTACTGCGCACGCTTTTGTTCAAGCAGTTCAGCCGCTTTGTCTGAGCGCACATCACGGGATTCGACCATCTGTGTGACCAGCCAGTTGACTTCCTCACCCCTGGCGCCCGCCGAAAGAGCAATGTTGCGTGCGTGCAGGGCCATGTGACCCCGCTGGATGCCTTCGGTGGACAGCGCACGCAGCGCGCCCAGATTTTGTGCAAGCCCGACCGCCACCGCAATTTCAGCGAGTTCCTGCGCCGTCTTCACACCCAGGATGCGCAACGACAGTTGAGCCAGCGGGTGAGTCCGGGTAGCGCCGCCGACCAGTCCGACCGGCATGGGCATTTCCAGTGTTCCCACCAGATGGCCCTTGCTGTCTTTTTCCCAGGTGGTCAGGGAGCCGTAATGCCCGTTGCGGCAGGCATAGGCGTGTGCACCGGCTTCCACCGCACGCCAGTCGTTGCCCGTGGCGACGATCAGCGGGTCGATACCGTTCATGATGCCTTTGTTGTGGGTGGCTGCACGGTAGGGGTCGACCACAGCAAAGTTGTAAGCGTCGAGGATCCCTTCAATGACATCCTCGCCTTTGTAGCTTGTGGTGGTGAGCAGTTCAGGCGCGATGCGGATCTGGGCGCGGGCAAGGCGCAGATCGGCCAGGTTGGACAGGATGCGCAGTCGAACCTTGCCCCCCGTAATCTCTTCCATCAACGGGGCCACGGCTTCAGCCATGGTGTTCACGGTGTTGGCACCCATGGCATCGCGCACGTCCACGATAAGGTGCGCAACCAGCATCGGGCCGCGAGGGCTCTGGGCGAAGGTGTGTACTTCAATGTCGCGGCAACCGCCGCCTAGCTGGTTAAGCAGTTGATCCTTGCGATTGGCGAGTTCGATGATTTCGTCCTTGCGGCGCAAAAGGCTCAGGCGGGCATTGAAAGGGTCTTCGATGTCGACAATCTGCACCTGGGCCCGCATGAGCGGCAACGAGCTGGAAGTCTGGAAACCGCCAGCTTCGCGTGCCAGTTTGGCCATGAACGAAGCGGCGGCGACGACCGAAGGTTCTTCAACGACCAGCGGCACGATGACGTCGCGGCCATTAATCTGGAAGTTGCTGGCGACGGCGTACGGCAATTCGAACTTGCCGATGACGTTCTCGATCATGCCATCGGCAATTTCCAGGGGGAGGGCGCCGGCATCGCGTAGCAGGGCGACATCACCTTCTGGCAGCTCAAGCAGCTCTTGCAAATGCCCCAAACGCTCGGCGGGCGACATGCTGCGGAACATGGGGAGGCGGGAGTCGATACTCATGGGGAGGGTTCTCGTGCAGTTATTGTTGTTGAGTTGCCGTCACCCTATTCGCATGTGTCTTAGTTAAAAAGGTACAGTTTGGACAGACAGTACCTAAGCTGTACCCTCTGCAATTATTTCATTCAGGAATCCATGCGATGGTGCGACAGACGCTTGCCCAGCAACTGACGGCATCACTGGTCGAGCAGATTGGCAACGGCACGTACCGGGTGGGAGACCGCCTGCCTTCACTGCGCGAGTGCATGCGCCTGTTTGGTTATTCGAAAAATACCGTGATCAACGCTTACGAGGCGCTGGCTTCCCAGGGGCTCGTTGAGGCGCGCCACGGGCAGGGTTTCTTCGTCAAACAGGGCGCTCCGATCAGCAGCGAGCCGGAAGAACCACAGCCATTCACCCGTGCGATGGACACCATCTGGCTCATGCGTCAGCAGTTTGTGCGTGAGCCCGGGCACTCGCCACTCGGTGAAGGTTTCCCGCCCGTTGAGTGGTTGATGGATTTGCGGCTGGACAAGTTCACGCGGCAGATCATGCGTATCGGCGTCACGACGCTGTTCCGGTACGGCAATCGGCTGGGGAATGCGGCGCTTCGTCAGCACCTGGTGCAGAAACTGGCCAGCTATTCGATTACGGCCAGTGCTCGCCAGATCGTAACCACCCATGGCGCCAATCACGCGCTGGACCTGATCATCCGTCGCTTCATTGCCCCTGGAGATTACGTGTGTGTCGAGGACCCGGGCTATTACCCGTTATTCGGCAAGCTGCAACTGCAAGGCGCGCGGATGCTGTCCGTGCCCAGATTGCCGGATGGCCCGGACATGGAAGTACTCGAACAGCATCTTCTTCTGCACAAGCCCAAGTTGTTTTTCATTCAGTCAGTGGGGCACAACCCGACGGGCTCCGACATTTCACCCGGTAAGGCTCATCGGCTGGTTCAGTTGGCGCAAGAACACAACTTTATCCTGGTGGACGACGACGCTTTGGCAGACTTCAAACCGGCATCGGCAATCAAGGTCTCTGCGCTGGATCAGTTGAAGTGTTCACTGTACGTGGGCAGCTTTTCCAAATCTGTTTCTGCGGCATTGAGGGTGGGGTTTATCGCCGGCAGCAAAGACGTCATCGATGAACTGGGTGACCTGAAGATGCTGCTGCATACCAGCACATCGGAGCTTTGTGAGCGAACCGTGGATGTCATCCTGACGGAGGGGCATTTCCTGCGGCATTTGATCCGCCTTCAAGAACGGCTGAAAGCGGCCACCGCGGCGGGTTTGCAGATGCTGGATGAGATTGGGGCCGAGGTATTTGTGCGTCCGGAGCAAAGCCTTTATCTGTGGGCCAGATTCCCCCACATCGACGACGCCAGGGAGCTGACGCGACAGCTGCTGCCAAAGGGTTTCATGATTGCCCCCGGGCACATTTTTTCACCGGAGCAGTCGCGCGTGAATCCATGGACGAGATTGAATGTCGCGTACCTGAACGATCCGCTGCTCAAGGCCGTACTGAGGGGCTGAAAGGGCCGGGAAGCAGGCCATAGGGGAGCCGGTGTCCAGATATGGACCTGACTCAGTCCTCGCACACGCTATCATGGGGCGTTTAGCTGATGGATCAGCGCGTACGCTCGAAATCTTCCGCCATCACTTATGTTTAATCGTTGAGGAAGCAAGATGCTATTGCGGGATTTGAACCGTCCGTTGTTTGTGTCACTGGATGGCCCCAAGGGAACCGGCAAAACCACACTTTTGGAGGCCATTACGAAAGTACTGAGGGCTGACAACAAGAAGGTGATCCGGCTTTGCGAGAGAAACAACGATCCCAGCAGGGCTGAAACAATGGCCCTGGTTCACGAACTCGTCAGAAATCCCGGCCGGGACCTGGAATTGCGGGTTTGTGAGCGCCTTGCTGACAGCCGTAGCTGGATTTCCCGTCACGTACTGACTGAACAGCCAACGGACAGCATCATCCTGATCGATCGCTGGTATCCGTCGGATGCCGCGTTTCGCCGGACAGTCCCGTTTGCAGAGATCCTGCGGTTGAACATTGATCGAAACGTGCGAGTACCGGACCTGCACGTTGGGGTTGTCACCGCCCCTGAAATTTCATGGGCGAGGGCAGCAGCACGATCGCGCGGGCTGGGCAGTACGGTGATCCATAAACTGGAAGAACATGTCGCTTGTACCCGGGCGTTCGAGCGAGCGACTGCAGATCACGGCTGGGTTTTATGCCGTAACGAAGGCACGATCGAAGACGCAACGATGCAGGTGGTATCCGAGATTAATCAATTGATCTCTGCCACGGCACACATGCCATAGCGCAGTGCGGGTTTGCAGGCAGTAGTGAAAAACTGGAACTGGACTCTGGGCTGATGCTTTCCACGGTGCCGTGGCAAGTGACACCGAGGCAGGTCTCGACCTCAATGGTTGCGCCCTGGCCTGCGTGAGCGTTTGTTAGCCCGGTTTCAACACCTTTACACCTAAACAGTGAATCGGCTTTGCACAGGCTTCACCTGACACTCAAGGCTGGACGGTTGAATGGGTAAGAGTACAACTCTGCTGCAAAGTCGCTGCATGACGTGGCGCCACCGATGAAGAAGCCTTGGGCCTGGTCGCATTCGATACTGCGCAGAAAGTCGAGTTCTGCCCGGGTCTCTACACCTTCAGCGACCACTGTAAGCCCCAGTTTTCGGCTCAGTTGCACGAGACTGATCAGGGCGCAGGCCAGACTTTCATTTTCAGCACAGCCATGCACCAATGAACGGTCTATCTTGAGCTCACTGAAGGGCGTGGAGATCAGATTGAAGTAGGAGCTGAAACCCTTGCCGAAATCATCCTGGGCCAAACCAAACCCCATCATGCGCAAGCGGCAAGCGCCGGCGTAATAATTGCCCAGTTCTTCGGTGGTTGAGCTTTCCATCAACTCAAATACGATGCGGCTCGGCTCTGTACCATGGTTCACAACGTAATTGCGCAAACGGTCAACCAAGTCGTGCTCATTCAGTAAGTGAGTAGGCAAGTTGATTGACACAGGCACATCCCGGCCCCGCGCGCGCCACTGCCTTTGCGCCTGCAAGGTTTGCTCGAGCATCAGCCACAGTAGTCGCTCTTCCAGCCCCAGGCTGATCAGTGCGGATAGAAAATCTTTGGGCAATAACAGCCCGGATTCTGGATGGGCCCAGCGCACCAGGGCTTCGGCACTGAGAATGTTGCCATTACGCAGCGATATCTTGGGTTGGAACCAGGCTTGAATCTGCCCATTGTTCATGGCCAGTTCGATACTTCGCGGGTCAATATTAAGGGTATGTACGCAGGCCGATTCAGCATTGAGTCGGGCTACCGCTAGCCGTGCTTTCAAATGCCTGAGCGCATCGGTCTCAACCGGCTTGGCGATCAGGCCGAGGACTGAGAGCCCAAGGTTTTTAGCCGCCAACTCGGCACTGACCAGCATGCGGCGCGGCGCGGCACTGACCAATGCCAGCGCTGGTGGTTGTTCCAGGGCAGCAACTTTCTGGATCAATTGCACGCCGTCCATGATGGGCATAAGTAAGTCGCAGAGAAGCAAATCATAGGCATGAAGGGCTAGACACTCCAGCGCGAAAACACCATCCCGGACGGTGTCTACGGTAAAGCCGCCAACCTCATTAAAAACGTTCAGCACATACTCAAGCTGAAAAGGATGCGCCTCAACGATCAGTACACGATAGGGCTTCACGGGTCCCTCCTTAAGTTGTGTTGAAAGGGAGTAAAAGGCTTGGTCAGCCAGTGATTCATTCCCGCATTCACACGAGCCCGGCCGGCCACCAGTGGGCATCCATGCCCATGCCGTCCAGTCAGTTAAAAACGTGCGAAACGGTTATCAACGCCAGGATTTAAATCGTGATACGGGCAACTTTCGTTACGAGTCGAGATGGATTTCGGGCAGACTCATGACACCCGAATTGAGAAGGTCTACACGCTTCCAGGTATTAACCCACCACACTAATGCTTTCAAAATAACGGTATTCATCGAAACCATTAAGATGTTTGCTTGTTCTTTAATTTGGTGCACTTGGCCTGTTTTGAACTTGCAAAGGTGGTGTTTTATGTTGCTCGGTGTCGTACGAAGACTGATGTGCGTATCGGTTGATTCAGCCGCGTTGCCGTTCTGGGATGTAAGAAGCGCCAATATGAGTTTCAGGCTCGATAGCTGATCGGTCCACTGCATCCACGCTTGTTTTATTTCGCCGCTTATGCTCCGGTCGTGTCGAGTGGCAAGAGTCACTAGGGATTCATAGAGGTTCTGTGGAATGGTCACGTCGAGTTTTTCTGCAGATGTGACTTCTACGTTGTTACTTTGATTCATAACGCTTCTTCCTCCTGGAGCTATATGCAGTCCTGATGTCGCATATGTTGTATGTATGTGCGGGGGGCAATAGATTTTTGCCCGGCAGTCACCCGTCGCAGAAGCAATACTCGGTGATCAAGTTATCGGCTTTAGTGCTGTTGATGACGCCAGGGCACAGATTATGTAAATCCATGCCAATTAATGTGGTTATAGAGGGTGAGGGCATAGTCCGCACCCGGTGTTATTAAAGAGACCTCACATTAATAGCGGGTAAAGGTACAGCGCTTCAAAAGGCTGATGTTGTTTGTGCATCGCGGTACTCATCATTAGTGGCAGGTGGCCAGTATATATTACTTGAAGGTAATATCGATGTTCGCAGATGCTCGAAAAGGGCCAACTTTAGGCGTAGTACTGAGCCACTTAAGGCTCGCTAAAAAGTTTTTTCTGACGTTGGTGCCATTGACCAGTCCCAGTTCTACGGGGGTGTTCATAGGGATAAAGCTCATCGGTGTATTTTGCTGTGATAGCACAATCCCGAAGCCGCTGTTGCTGGTCGGCAGGATAGTGGTTGTGTCCTGCACGGGGTATGTCGAGCTGAAGCTGGCGTTCAGAACCTGTCCCTGGCAATCCTGGCCACTGTCGGGCCCTGAGATGTCGGCGCTTATGGAGAAGGGCACCTGTTTTTCGATGAACCCCACCCTGGCATTTTGACGTGGAATGCTGCCAAAGTTTACAGCCGAGCCATTATTTGCAGTCACGGTCACTTTAGGGTTGCACGAGATAAACCTGATATTGCCCAGCCCGGATACATAGGCATTGAAGTTGCTGTCGGCGACATTGTTAAGTCCGCCCACACCATCGACCTGGAACAAGGAGTACGACCCGGTGTTGGTTATCCTGCCGCCCGGTGGCGGTGCGGCTCCGGTGGCCTTTATATATATCGAATAGGACACCGTCAAACTGAGAGATTGCGCAGGCGACAAGCAGGTAGAGCCTCTTTTTCGGCAACGTGTTCCGGGGCCGATATCTTGCCGTGCTGAATTCACCAACTTGTAGTCAATACTGCCGTAGTTAACCCCTATTTCAATTGAATTATGAATGCTCTTCAAATTGTTTTTGGGGTCCCAATACAGGTAGGCATTTTCCCCGCCAGGATGGTTTCGATCGTCAACACACTGGAAGGTCGAGGTGAACGTCGGGGAGCGCCACAGCAATGCGCCCGGCACGGTATTGGCAGTAGAGACCTTGATCTGTTCAGCGAGCACAATATCCTGACGGATGCTGCCGTTCTTTTTACATGACAAGGCATAACTATTAGATGAGACCGCTGCCAGAGTGATTATCAATCCGGCGGTCAGTCCACGATGTTTATGCGTTAATAAAAAAAACATATGGTGTCCTTTTATGGCTTCACGCAGGCCAGCGAAAGCTCTTGATAACCGATGTTCTGTTCTTCCATGACGGCCAACTCAGGCACGCGCAATGAGCACGTTTCGTTTATGCCGGCTCCCCATTTCACCAACAAGAGATCACCCGTGGAGGCACCCGAGATGTAGATGTCTCCGTTAGTGCCAACCGTGCCGCTGTTTTTGCCTGTCGCGCTGAAAATATTGGCACCCAAGGGAGGCGAGTTGCCGTCGCTCATCGTGCTGTGTACCAAAAGGCTTTGGCCGGAGTGAGTTTCAAACGTCACACGAGGAATAGCCCCACGTGTTGGCACCACATCCCTGGCCGCCAACGGGATATCCAGGCCGCTGCCAATGTCTTCAGTCCGTAACGCGATACGGTTGTGACGATAAGGAGTAGCAGAAGTCATGACTGCATAGCCGGAGCTGTCAATTTCCACGCCTGGCTGGTTTTCCAGGCGCACGCCCTTGGCGTTTTCGGCTTCGATCAGTACGAATGTACTTTGCAGCGGCTGGGTCAGCGTGAGCCCACGTGCGTGTGCCACGATGCCCCCTGACACGCCCAGCGTGGTCTGTTGGTAGTCGTTGCTGTAGCTATAACCCGCGTTAATCAGGCCCTTGTTGCCCTGGTAGCCGATGTTGGCCGAGGACGTCTGCCCGGAGTATTCGTCATGTCCGGTCTGTACTACGTAATTGAGCCGGCCATCGTCAAGTGCCGTGCCACTCAGGCCAGAGCTGTAGGTGTTACCCGACTGCTCGCTGTGACCGACATTGAAACTGGCCGTCATGTCTGACGATTCCTTACTGAAAAAGCTGAACGGAACCGATACGGTCACATTCACACTGCGGTCCTTATAGCCATAGTTACTGCGGCTATCCTGATAGAAAATGCCATAGCTGGTATTTTTATAGCTGCTGTTAAAACCTGCCTGCACCGTTCGGTCTTCACTGGAGCCGCCCCAGTAAGACTGATTGCTCACGTTGGCATATAACGTCGAACTGGCGCCCATGCGCTGGTTGATAGACAGCTCGACACGTTGGCGTTTATTGCCGAAGTTGTTGGTATAAGTGGTCCGACGACGAGACTCTGCCCAACCTGGCACACCCAGATTGCGGTAATCATTTTCATCGTAGTACTCGTTACGGTAAGTGCCGTTTTCATAGCTGTCACGTTCAGCTACGGCATCAGAAAAGTCGTAATAACCGGAGGTCGAATAACGGTAACCGGCAATGCGAAATTCGGTCCCAAGGTCGCTCAGCGACTTGGAATACAAGAAGCGCACGCTCTGACCCTGTTTGCTATCGCCGTTGGCCAGGTCGGTGTCGGAGTAAGATGCGTCGAACGACACCGCGCCCCAACGGCCCATGTTTTTACCCAAGCCTGCTACGGCGGAACGATAGTTCTGCGCCACCATCAGACCGCCGTAGGGCGTAACGTCATAAGTCATCCCGCGTGACAAAGTGCCCTGTACAAATGACGGTTGGTAGTGGGTAGTCCCGTCATGGTACTTGCCGGCTGTCAGCTGATAGTCCCAGATCCCTTCACGCAACATGTTGGGCACCGAGGAAAAGGGCAGGGTAAAGCTGCTTTTTGAGCCATTGGCTTCAGTGATCGTTACATCCAGATTGCCGCTTAAAGAGCTGGGGTAAATATCGGTAAGCGCAAACGGGCCAGGGGGGACGTTCGTGCTGTAGATCGTGTAACCATTCTGCCGGACTTCAACCCGGGCAGCGGTCAATGCAACCCCGCGCACTACCGGGGCGTATCCACGCAGGCTCTCTGCCAACATGTCATTGGCGCTCGACAGTTGCGCGCCACGGAACTGAATACTGTCGAAAACGTTACTGTTGGTGTTGGTTTGCCCAATGATCAAACGGCTACGCCAGGGCACAATATCTGTTTCAGCCCAGGTCGAGATATTATCGAAACTGGAACCCGCGCCTGATTGCTGGCTCAGCGTAGAGTTGTTTCGCAATCGCCAGCTGCCGACGTTGATACCGTTGTTGAGGCTCAGAAAGGAGTAATCCGAAGATTTATCCGCTTGCTGATGGCCGTAACGGTTGTGGCTACCATTGAAGTTGTAATTGATAAAGGCGGCATTCACGCCCTGATCATAAACCTTGGGTGAGATGGAACCTTGCGCGCGAGGCTCCAGAAATAATTGCGGCACCTCAATGTCCATGCGTTGCAGCGCAGCGTCATGACTCAGCTGTGCACCCTGGACTTCTTTGTTCAAGGCAAAGCACCCCGTGGGATCTTGCACTTGGCGATCGGACAGCTTGATCCCGTAGCCCCGGTAAGCCAGAGCCGTCAGGCACGGCACGATTGGCTGGTCGGGGGCGAGCTTTTTGAATTCAATATCACGATGATCGATGCGTTGACCATTCAGGAAAACGTCGAACGGATAGCTGCCGGGCAGAATATCGTCGCTGCCCGAAAGTGCCGCCACCTGAGCCGCATTTTCGTTGCCACGAATGAATGACGTGTTGAACTGGTCCGTGGCCTTGGCAAGAGGGGCGAGTAGAAATGGCACAACATAAAAATAACCTGCGCGGTTAACCATTTTAATTCTGCGTGTCAGCTTGTGTGTAGCTGTTTTTAGGTGCACCACGACTCTTTCCCCTGCGAAGCATGACTCATTTCAACGAGACGTTTTTGATCTCGGTGTGCCCGCCATAATTATTGATATAGGTAAACGACAGGCCATTTGCGGACTGTGCATTTGATGGCAGGGCAATTTTGAGACTGTCATATGGGCCGACCATATCGGCATTTACTTTCCAGGTTTTATCGCCGTTGCTGAGCGTTAAAATACCTAGTGTTACGTACATGGGGCCGTTATTGGTCACGGTTAACGCCTGGCCTTGACGCTGCCATTTCAAGGCTTCAGCCTGGGCTTGCAAGTTGGTTTGCAACGCCTGTGGCCGGTAAAATAATTTAATACGCGTACGAATCGCTACTTGCAGTACATTGTCCTGTTTAGGGGCAGGTGGAATTTCCTGTACATTGACCCAGAACAGGGATTCGCGATCTTGTGCTAGTCCTTTCCCTGAATAGATAAAGCGTAAAACAGCCTCTTTATGAGGCGCCAGTTTCAAGATGGGGGGCGTCACAATAATCGGTATGTCGCGCGGTATTTGACTTGCATCACCCGTATCCAGCCAGGTTTGAACCATGTAGGTTTCCTCGCTGTCGTTATTGATAGAGAGCGATGCGGACTTGCTGTCACTGTTATAAATAACGCGTGTTGCATCTACCTGAATGCCAGCAAACGTGTTCGCGGAACAGGCGAGCAACGCACACAAGAGTACTTTTTTCATAAGGGGTTCAAGCGCTCAGAAAAGTGGCCATCCTTGGCCAGTGATTCTCCTGCGGGGTTATTTACTTGTACTCGATAGCGAATGTCGCGGTAGCGTTCGCCTGACCTGCCGTTACAACGTCCTGGTAAGACTTGTAACGGGCGCGCAGGTTGAATGTGGCAGAGCCCGGGTTAGCGCCGTCAGCAGCAACGGTGACGAGCGCGGGGCTGGTAACGTTCTGGCTGATTGGCAATGTGGCGCCATTGTGGTCCAGTACTTCAATACCTACACCGCCTGCGCCGCCAGTCACAGACAACAGTTCTGGATGGCCCGCTGGAGTGTTGCCATCAAAACGCAAGGTGTAATCACCGGCTTCACATTTTTCGAGGTTGATGTCGAAAGCTTTCGCGCCGCTAGTAGAACCCGACGTCGGGAATGCAGTGGTTGGGTATTTACCCAGGTAAACTTGTTTGTTCTGGTCTTGATCCGACACTTTACAGGTGGACTGTACAATTTCGCCGGTGAAGGCTACGTTGCCATTTGCAGCCACTGCGTTATAAGCACTCATGGACAGTGTCAGTGCAGCTACGGACAATACAATTTTTTTCATTTTTCTTTACTCATCAATTAATAGAGGGGCAAGCAAACAACTGGCAGAACTCTTTTGAATGAGCCCGCAACTAAAGGGTGATAAAATTTTTATAATAAATAATGACCACCGCCTGAGCCATGACGCATCATGGGCAAAGCGGATCAAGAAACTATCTATTAGGGTATGTCAGATCGCCTAATTGCTGGGCAATACACGGTGTGTGTGATAATCGCTTCAACATACTCGATGACATTGAAAGATTATTGCCGAGTCCAAATTGACATGTCAATACAGTGGCGCTTTTGCCTGTATCTTGTTGGGTGTCGTTTTATTGACGCCGCATGTATGTCTGCATAATATTATTTATGCATTTAAGATAATCAGGTGTCTTGTTAATGACGTGTCGAGTGGTGTGGATACTCTGGAAACGCAATTGATCAGGCGGTCAGGCACATGACTGAAGCTTTCCATAGTTCTTGCTAAACGAAATCCATCGTCAAAAAACAGACAGCGTTCACATTTTTCCCGTGAGGAAATCTCCTCTGAGACGAGTGCTAATTAGATGTAAATTTTTTTCTTGGCGGGAGCAAGTGTCTCGTAAAAGGGGCTGTATGCTCTTCGGTAAATACCCCGGCGGTGTAATCGCAGTGCTGGGTAGCCGGGGCGAAAGTGGCCGAGACGCATGGACTGATAGAGGTTTCGTGCCAGGCGGGCTTTTTGAGGTGTTGCGCAGACTGTCCGGGACAGGTCTGCACAGTCGGTACACGCAACGACATGGGTTGATTTATTGGAGGTTCCGTCCTCACCCAGGGCACGATTCCATCGGCGCCAACCACATGCATTTCTGCTGACGGATCTAGTAGCAGCCGCGGGGGAGCGTTGGCAGTCCCGCCAAATCCAGTGTCCTCGTCTGCGAGACCTTTTTAATTGATACCGAAATAGGCTCGGTACACAAGAGTCATCCCGCTGACCAATATGATTATGTTTATGAGTGTGGTGAACGTGCTGCGAGATATTTTGAATGAGATATGTTCGCCGGCCCAAAGCCCCAAGAACAAGGCTGGCAATAAGTAGATCGCTGCCACAACTAACGCAAGATCGGCGTATGCCCCGGCGATGGTGAGCATGGTAATGCGTACGAGGGTACTAATTCCAATCAATGTGCTTTGAGTGGAACTGGCTTGCTCTTTAGTGCTTGTCCTGCCGTTCAGATAAATCGCGTAGAGGAAACCGCCGCTGCCAAAGAGGGCGCCAAACAGCCCGCCGCCTACCCCCAGGGGCACTGCCCAGGCCGCAGATATATAACGGGTTCGTATAGGCTGTGTGAGCATATACAGCGCGTATAAAGTCACGAAACATCCCATCGCGAGCATTAAGACGTCCGATTTGGTTTTTAGTAGCACTGCTATACCCGCCACGCTACCAATGGCCATGAATGGCAGCAGCCTGGCGAGTTCAATGCGCACCACATGCTTGTGAGAACGCGCCAGCTTTCCAAATGCAGCGACGCAGTCAAGGAGTACCAGTAGAGGAATAGCTTGCGACAGAGGCATGTAATTCACTAACACAGGTCCCGCTACCAGTGCCGTTCCAAAACCTGCAATAGAAAATATGACGTATGCCAGGCTGATGGTCACGAACATGATTGCCAAGGTTGCATTGTCGAAAGGGATGTGGAGAAAAGCATCTGGCATTATCGGGGCTTCCATGACGTGTTTTTTATAACCCTACCCAACAGGGTAGCAATCTACTAATATGGAAAAAACACATTACCGATCACATTTTGGCATAGCTATTATGATATCAATGAAGCAGTTGCGATATTTTGTAGAGATCGCAGAACATGGAAGCTTCAGTGTCGCCGCACAGAGACTGTTTATTGCTCAGTCAGCGCTAAGTCGACAAATGAAGGAGTTAGAAAGTAACCTCGGTACGCTTTTGTTCGAGCGCACTGCAAGACAGCCCCATCTGACACATGCCGGGTTAGCCTTTTTGCCAAGGGCTAAATCAATTCTCATTGACGTTGACAGCGCAGCTCGACTGGCTACTTCGGTAGGCAATGGTCAAAGTGGTACGTTGCGACTTGGCCATGCCAGCACAGTGCCGCTCATAGGGAAGTTAAAAGATGCGCTTGGGGTTTATCTGGAGTGCATGGGCGATGTTCAAATTGAAGTCTCGGAGGAGTCTTCAGAAACACAACTGATGAATTTAGTTAACAATCGCATTGACGTAGGCCTGTTTCGGTTGCCGGTGTTACATCAATTAAATGATATTAAACTGATTACTCTGTTTAGTGAGAAAGTTGTCGTCGCCGTCGGCCCAACCCATCCTCTGTCATCAAGACAATCCATATCGCTTGCCGAGTTGCGAGACGAGCCATTCGTCTCGATAGCACATCCAAAGCGAGGCGGACTTAGTTATCTTACATTTGAGCTTTGCGCGCGTGCAGGGTTTGCTCCGAAGTCAGCGCAGGTTTATTCGTTAAAAACCACACAGTCGTTGCTGATCCAGGCAGGTTTCGGCATTGCTCTGCTTCCGGTCTCAATGGTTAAAGCTTCATCCTTGCATGCCATTGATATAACAGATGAGGGTTGTGAAAGCGGGGTCGTTCTTGCCCATCACGAGCGCGATTCCACTCTGGTAGCGGCTTTCGTTGAGCACTTTCGAGAGGCATTTACTGACTCGTCTCGGGTTTTATAGACACCTCCACGCCTTAAAATCAGGTCAATCGGGAGGTGCCATAAGCAACTCACGCTGCTTCGAAGAGTTAAAAGTCCAGGCGGTCAATCAAGTGGTCGATAAGCCGCCGAGCTTTGATCCAGGGCCGTTAAGTTACTTATCCTTCTGCTACCAGGTTGCTAAGCAACCACTCACTGAAGCTCCGCGCAAGCGGGTTGTTCTCACTGTCACGATGGGTCAGCAAAGCCCAGTTAGGGCCGCGAATGGTTTCCTCGACCAAGGGCTGCAACAGCCCATTGGCAAGTGCCTGTCGACTCAATAATTGACTGACCAAGGCGATACCCAGACCGGAGCAAGCAGCATCCAGCAGCAGGCCGGGATCGGAGAAGTTCAGCCCTTGGTCCTTCTGGCCTACATCGATTCCGGCCTCCACTTCCCAGTGGCTCCAGTCCATTTCCCGCTCGCCGTGAAGAGTAGTGCGCTGTTCACTTGGAACTGCCAGTACGCTGGGGTGGCAAGCCGGGTACAGGCGGTCAGCGTACAGCACCTTAAAGCTGCATTCGGCCTGGGGACTGATGTCATCCCGCACAGCGAGGTCGATGGTCTGGCTGACCATGTCCGGGACTTCATCGGTACTGAAGATCCAGAGATCCACGTCCGGATGCTGGCGACGAAAATCTGCCAAGCGTGGCAGCAACCAGTGACGGGCGAACATTGGGGTGGTGTTGAGTACCAGTTGGTTGGGTTTGTGGTACTGGCCCAGGCGGCGAATCCCGACGGCAAGTTGCTGCAGCAAAGCCTGGGTGGTGCTGAGTAAGTCATGGCCAGCATCGGTCAGGCTGACGCTGCGTCCATTGCGAAAGAATAATGGCTGTTCAAGGTAGGCCTCAAGGCTACGAATCTGCTGACTGATCGCCGACTGTGTGAGGTGCAGCTCTGCGGCTGCCTTGTGGAAACTGCCCAATCGAGCAGCGGCTTCAAAGCCGCGAAGGGTGCCAAGAGGCGGCCAGTGTTTGAGCATTCTGATAAGTTCCTCTAATCATTTGTACGCAAAATACATCGTTTGTTTAGCCGTTTTTGCGAACGTAGCATGCATGCCAAGACCACACAGGCAGTTTTCATTGAACACAATGACTTAACTCAAAGGTACTTGTCATGCAGCAGAATGAAATTCAAAACAGTGGCTGGTGGATGCCGGCAGAGTGGGCCAAGCACGCAGCGACCTGGATGGTTTGGCCGCACAACAAAGCCCTGTGGGAGAACGGTTGGGGCGTGACCTTGCCTCTGGTGCAAGAGGATTTCGCTCGCGTAGCCAACACCATTGCCCGCTTTGAACCGGTGAAAATGATCGTTGACCCTTCAGCGGCAGCGAGCGCAAAGGCGCTGTGCGGGCCAAACATTCAACTGATCGAGCTGGCAGTGAACGACAGCTGGTGCAGGGACTCGGGCCCGAGCTTCGTCTGCCACCCGCAACAGGGCCTGGCGGGTGTGAGCTGGCGCTTCAACGCCTGGGGCGGTAAGTCTGCCTTTGACCTGGACGAAGGCTTGGCCCGCCGCGTACTCAATCACCTCGGTGTGGAGTGCTTCGGGACCTCGCTAAGTAACGAAGGAGGCGCCATTCATGTGGATGGCGAAGGCACTTTGATCACCACTGAGTCGGTATTACTCAACCCTAACCGTAACCCTGGCATGAGCAAGGCTGAGATGGAGGAGATCTTCACTCGCCTGTTAGGTGTGAAAAAGACTGTCTGGTTACCGGGAGACCCAAACTATGTGACCGGCGACATGACCGACGGCCATGTCGATGGTGTGTGCGCTTTCGCCCGCCCAGGCGTCCTGCTGGTGGACGCCACCCACGATAAAGACTCGGTGTATGCCGAAGTAGTACGTGAAAACCGTCGTGCGCTGGAACTCGCCACTGATGCCCAAGGCCGCAAGTTTGAGCTGATCGAGTTGTTTGAAGCCACCGAGGCTGTGGACTCCGGGGCTGAAGTGTTCTGTGCCTCTTACACCAACTTCTACATCGCCAACGACGCGATCATCATGCCGGCCTACGGCATTGATGCCGACAGGGTGGCTGCCGAAGTGTTGGGTCGGGCCTTCCCGGGGCGAGAAGTGGTACCGGTGCGGATCAATCATCTGGCTCATGGCGGCGGCGGAGTGCATTGCATTACCCAGCAACAGCCAGCCTGGCCACTGAAGGGTTAATGCGATGACCATTTTGACTGTTGCCACAACCCAGATGCCCTGCACCTGGGACCTGAAACAAAACCTCGATCATGCCGAGCAGTTGGTCCGTGACGCTGCCGCCAAGGGCGCTCAGGTCATCCTGCTGCAGGAACTGTTTGCCACACCGTATTTCTGCATCGAGCAACATCACAAACACTTGGCGTTGGCCGAGGAATATCACCAAAGCCGAGTACTCAAGCGCTTTGCCGCGCTGGCCAAAGAGTTGGGTGTGGTGCTGCCGTTGAGCTGGTTCGAGAAGGCGGGCAATGCCTGCTTCAACTCGCTTAGCGTGGCTGATGCGAATGGGCAGCTGCTGGGTGTGTATCGCAAGACACATATCCCAAACGCCATTGGTTATCAGGAGAAGGAATACTTCAGTCCTGGCGATACGGGCTTTCGTGTTTGGGACACTGCTTTTGGGCGCATAGGGTTGGGCATCTGCTGGGATCAGTGGTTCCCGGAGACCGCACGCTGCCTGGCGTTGATGGGCGCTGAAGTCTTGCTGTTTCCCACCGCCATTGGCTCTGAACCTGGCTGCACAGCACTGGATTCACGTGACCACTGGCAGATGACCATGCGCGGCCATGCCGCCGCAAACATCCTGCCCGTTGTGGCCTCCAACCGCATCGGCCGAGAAGTGGCAACTACCGATCCAACCCTGCAGATGAACTTCTACGGCTCGTCCTTTATCTGCAATCACAAGGGCAAACTGTTGGCCGAGGCTGACCGCGACAGCGCCGGCGTGCTGGTACACAGCCTGGACTTGTCCGCCATGCGCGAAGAGCGCCTGACGTGGGGTATCTACCGCGACCGCCGTCCAGAAATGTACGGGGCTCTGTTAAGCCAGGATGGCCGTCACATTAATCCTCGCTGGAATACTCAAGGGGTTTGATATGAACGTAACCCGCAAACTATTGCTCTGCTCCCTAGGGCTGGCTCTAAGCGGTGCCTTGTCGTCAGCACAGGCGGATGACAAGACCCTGAAGTTGTACAACTGGGCCGACTACTTCGCCGAGGACACACTCGCCAGATTTACCGCCGAAACCGGGATCAAGGTGATCTACGACGTCATGGATGGCAGTGAGACACTGGAAGCCAAGATGATGGCTGGCGGCAGTGGTTATGACCTGATATTCCCGGGCGACACTGTTGGCGAACGCCTGATGCGTGCCGGCAGCCTGCAGCCACTGGACAAGTCAAAGCTCACGGCCCTGGATGATATTGAGCCAGGCCTGCAGAAGCTGCGTACGCATTATCTCTACTCGAACAAGGCCACCGTCCCCTATACGTGGGGCACCATAGGCCTGACCTACAACACCGAGCAGATCAAACAACGCATGCCGGATGCTCCGGTGCATAGCCTGGACATGCTGTTCAAGCCGGAACTGGCCGCCAAGTTTGCGGACTGCGGTATCTCCCTGATCGATTCGCCGGACGAAGTCCTGGCGGTAACGCTCAACTACCTCGGCCGTGAGCCACGCAGCGCCAGGCCGGAGGACTTGGCTGCGGCCAGTGAACTATTGCTCAAGCTACGGCCGTACATCCGTAAGTTCCAGTCGCAACCGGTGAGCGATCTGGTCAACGGCAACTTGTGCCTGTCGCTCGGGTACAGCGGGGATATGACTCAGGCGCAACGGGCTGCAGATGCAGCAGGCAAGAAAACTGCGTTCCAGTATCACATTCCGCGCGAAGGCACCACGGTGTGGATGGATACCATGGCGATCCCAATCGACGCCAAGCATCCAGAATACGCCTATGCGTTCATCAACTTCGTCATGCGCCCAGAGAACATGGCAGCCATCAGTAACTTCACCGGCTATCCTGTTTCGAATGCCAAGGCACGTCCGAATGTCGATTCAATGATGCGTAACAACCCGGACATTTACCTCGATGATGTCACCTACGAACGATTGATCCCGGGCAAAGATGTGCCTCAAGCCGATATGCGTGCGCGCATGCGAGCCTGGACCAAGTTCAAGACCGCCGCCGCTAGCCCAACCAGATAGTCGGCCTCAAAAGGGGTCTTGCCCCCCCATGGGCAGAATTGGCGGCTGCAGTTGCAGCCCTCCAAACAATGCAGCGACAAGAAATGAGAGATACATCTATGTCGACACGTCGTGAGTTTATGAAGCAGGTATCCGTAGTCGCCAGTCTAGGCGCCGCAGCGTCAATGGGACTTGGCCTGAGTGCTGCCCGGGCGGTCGCAGCCAACAAGGGTAGGTGGCATATGCCGGATGAGGGCGACAAACACCAGCGGGCTTTCATCGCCTTTGGTGCCCAGGAGGTCATCTGGGAAGATTTCACGCCTGACGTGCAAGATGCCTTAGGCCTGATCGCTCGCACTATCGCCGAATATGAGCCGGTAACCGTGTTCTGTCGCGAGAACGAGCGGGATTTGGCCGAGGAAAAATGCGGCACGGCAAACATCACCTTTGTTACTACGGAACTGGACGATATCTGGATGCGTGATATCGGGGCCAACTTCGTCATCGATGGAGAGGGTGGGCTAGGTGCTGTGGATTTCAACTTCAACGGCTGGGGCAACAAGCAGCAGCATGCCGACGATGCGCAGCTGGCCGCTCTGGTTGCCAGGAATGCGCACGCCAGCTACATCCGCAGCCAGCTGGTGGGCGAGGGGGGTGGTATCGAAGTGGATGGCCACGGCACGGGGATCATGACCGAAAGCAGCTGGATCAATACTAACCGCAACCCCGGCTGGAGCAAGGCTGACGTAGAGGAAGAGCTGAAGGCCAGACTTGGTTTGCGCAAAATCATCTGGCTGCCTGGAATCAAAGGCAAGGACATCACCGACGCCCATGTCGACTTCTACGCCCGCTTCGTCAAGCCAGGGGTCGTGATCGCCAACCTCGACAATGACCCGCAGTCATACGACCATGAAGTGACGCTTGTGCACCTGGACATTCTCAAAAACGCCACTGATGCCGATGGCCGCAAGCTGCAAGTGCATACCGTATCTCCTCCGATGCACCCACGACAGAACAGATTCAGCAAACAAAATCCCGACTTCGCTGCGGGTTACATCAACTACTTCGTGATCAATGGTGCGGTCATTGCGCCCGAATTCGGTCACAAGGCGGCAGATACGAAAGCCTATGAATTGTTGTCAGAGCTCTACCCGGACCGTGAGGTGGTGCAGCTCAATATCGATGCCATCGCCGCAGGTGGCGGCGGGATCCACTGTGTGACCAGTCACCAGCCTTTGGCTTAGTCTTGATCACTGGTGCCTTCTACAAACCGGGTAAGGCCTCTTCGAGGCCAGGGGCGATGATCCAGACAACGCAAACGACTCCAGCTTCTATCTGATACAAGGCTGCGCCTGTATAGAGGAATGGGAGCCTGTGACAAGTAACTCCCGTCTAAAAGAACAGGCGCTGGCGCAACCAGCAGCCGGATATTAACCCGAATGAATATTATTATTTTAAATGACATTCATTTGAATCAATGAAGTTTTTAGAGGACTACGCCAGCCATGTTTGTTTGTTTTACGTGATACCTGCGTGTAGACCCATAACAGGGTTAACTGGCGTAATCGCGTTCAACCATCATGTTCTGAAGGCGCTCAGCGTTGAGCTGCTCGCATGCTTCATCAGCCTCATTTCGAGCGGCATAACTGTCTGGGAGCCTGCACTGGGCCTCACTGTCATAGATATTGAAACCTATCGGGGCAGTGGTGCAATAGAATCGCGACCCAATGCGCTTTGATCCGGTTTCCTTGGGTATAGCGGGGACAACAACGTACCTTGGCATCACGACACTCCCTGTTTTTTATTATGTTGGCAGCGCTAAGCAATAGCGCTGCTTTGTTGCCAGATCAAGTCAGCAGTTACATCATCCGATGAGTAACCGTCGCTACCGATAAGCATTCTATTTTACCAATGCGACTCTTACTCGATAGTGTTGTGAGGGCGAGTCGAAGGAAGGCCGTTGATGTTCTGGTATTCAAGTTTTGAGCGGCAAAGTTTCAGATTTTAATCTGACTTATCAGGTCAAGTTAAAGCGCCAGACATGCCCTCCACGCACCCTACACTCAAGCAGCTCTGCTGCTGCGCCGCCTAATGCACCTCCTTTGCATGGTCCGTCAGTTGGTGGAGCTGTTCGGGGGGAATTACGTAGCAGTTGACGAGTAGAACGAGGCTACTGAGCGGGGCAGGCGTTTGATGATCAATGAATGCTGGAGGCCAGTTCGAAAATCGGGATGTACATCAGGATCACGATGACCCCGATCAGCAGGCCGATGAAGGTCATCAGCAAGGGTTCAAACAGGCGCACGAACCATTCGATCCAGCGGCCGACTTCTTCGTCATAGAAGTCGGCGCTACGCTCCATCATTTGCCCAAGATTGCCGGACTGTTCGCCAGCCCTCAGCAGGCGCAGGGATACCGGCGTCACCAAATGATTGAGCTCCAGCGCGGCCGACAGTGACTGGCCTTCGCGCACCCGTTCGCAGGCCTGATCGAGACGCTGACAGGACGCCACCGTCAGCAGGCCACGGACCATTCCCATGGCGGTGACCAACGGGATGCCGCCTTGCAGCAAAATGCCCAGGGAGCGATAAAATCGTGCCAGTTCATACATGACGATGCGTTGATGGACCGCCGGAAGTTTTTCGATCAATCGGCCAACGCCCCGGCGAAAGGCCGGCCGGCGCTGGAGGAAGGTGAGGGCGACGATGCTCGCCACCACAGCACCGAAAAACTCGCCCTGATGGGCGTGCAGGAACATCCCTCCGTTCATCAGCAGCTGTGACAGCCACGGCAAATTCTCGCCCAGGCCTTCGAACACCAGGCTGAAGCGGGGTACTACGTAGCCCATCAAGAACAGCACCACGCCACTGCCCACCACCAGCAACAGCAGTGGGTAGATCGATGCACTGATGATCTTCTGTCGCACCTCGTCCATGCGTTGCCGGTAGCTGACATAACGCCCCAGCGCATCACCCACGGCCCCGGTTTTCTCGCTCGATTGCACCAGGGCAACGTAAAGCGGGGGGAACACGGCCGACAACTGGGCCAAAGCCTGTGAGAAGGATTTGCCCTCGTACAGCAGGCGAACCAGCTCACTCAAGGTTTTACGGGCCTGGGGGGCGTTTTCCTTTTCGGCCAGGCTTTCCAGCGCATCGATCAACGGCAGGCCCGCGTTGAGCAAGGTGGTCAGCTCCTGGCTGAACAACACCAGGTTGAAGGTCTCGCGATGATGCAGATGCCACGCACGCCAGCGGCGCTCGGCCTGCAGGCTGACCACGCGCATGCCCTGATCTTCGACCATGCGCCGGGCTTCGCCATCGCCCTGGGCCTCGACGGTCATTGAGACCACGCCGGTTTTGCCCACTGCCTTGAGATGAAAGCGCATCGTTGCGACTCCCTTCATTGCCAACTGGTGATTTCGGCGTTTTCGCCATCGCCACCGGGCTGTCCGTCCTTGCCCATGGACAGCAGGTCGTATTCACCGTTTTCACCGGGGTAGCGGTAGGTGTAGTTACGTCCCCACGGGTCCTGGGGCAGTTTTTTCTGCAGGTATGGGCCTGTCCAGCGGGTTTCGTCGCTGGGCGCGGTGACCAGTGCCTGCAAGCCTTGCTCGGTTGAGGGGTAGTGGCCGACTTCCAGCCGGTACAAATCCAGAGCCTTGCCCAGGCCCTCGATTTGCGCCTTGGCCACTTTCACTTCGGAACGGCCCAGCTGGGCGAAATACTTCGGCGCGACGATGCCCGCCAACAGCCCGAGGACCACCAGTACCACCAATAATTCGAGCAGGGTGAACCCGTGTTGGGTTTGCGGTGCACAACGCAAACGCTGATTCATGATGACCTCACACAGTGGGCAGCACAGTCGCCAGCAAGGCTTATGCAATTGCCATGCTCAGACCTCTTGATGTGCCTGAAGCCCCCGTAATCCGGCCCTTTTATGTTACGGCTCGGTGCTTGCATAGGGCTAACCCGCGACCGTCCATTGGGGCATTACCCCCATTTTCAGGGGCAGGTCGGGGAGGCAAAAATGACCAGGACAATGACCACGGCACTGCTTGGCGCACTGCTGATGAGCGCTGTCGTACACGCCGATGTGTTTGTATTCCGGGACGCCAATGGCAGCTACGTGCTGTCCAACGTGCACCGCCCGGGGCGGCACTATGAACGTGTGATTCGCGAGTCTGCAGAGGCCCAGGCCAGCATCAATCAACAGCCGCAGATGATTGCCGCACAACCCTATGCCGAAATGGTACTGGCAGCCGCCGCGGCCAATCAGTTGCCGGCTGCGCTGTTGTCGGCGGTGATTCAGCACGAGTCCAACTACGACCCAAGGGCTACATCACCCAAAGGAGCGGGTGGGCTCATGCAGTTGATGCCCGATACGGCCCGGGAAATGGGGGTTACGGACGTCTACGACCCCCAGTCCAACATTCAGGGCGGGGCCAAATACCTCAAACGCATGATGACCCTGTTTGACAACGATATCGCCCTGGCCGTGGCGGCCTATAACGCCGGGCCGCAAGCCGTGCTCAGTCGTGGCGGAGTGATTCCCCCGTTTGCCGAAACCCAGCGCTATGTGCCCAGCGTCCTGCGCCAGTACCGGCGGTTGCAGGGCCTGCCAGTAGACGCGCCGCTGTGAACTTGGTGACGGGGCTGATTACCCAGAGTTTGGGTAAATCGGGCAGTACAGAAAGTGGGGAAAGGGTGGGGAATATCCCCCGTATTAATAGATTCAAAGCGTAACTAGTTGAATACCAATAAAAATATTTATGGCATGGCCTATGCAGTATCGGGTTTAGCGAGCATCACTCCCTGAGCACCTACAGTGAGATCAGTGATCATGACCGGCATCCCCCACGCTCATCACTTGTTAAACCTGCTGTTACTGGTCACGCCACTGATCGGCATTGAAACGGCCCAGGCGGCAGCACGTTGTGAACGCAATCTGGTGGCGAACATCGTCGCCCTGGACCAGCCGCTGATGTTCAACCGCCTGGGTGCGCAGAACGTCAACGGCATGATGTTCGCCCTGCGCCGTGATGTGGTTGATGACCACGACCAGCCACTGAACATGGGCGGCGCGGCGGTTCCGGGCAAGGTCTCGCTGCGACCCGACAAGCGCCCGCGGCCACTGGTGTTGCGGGTTGCCGCCGGTGACTGCCTGACCATCAACTTGCAGAACCTGCTGGCTTACCAGGCCAACCCCGGCAGCCAGGAAGACGAGGGCGAGGGCGAGGTAGAAGGCGAAGTTGAAGTTGAAGTCGAAGAAGGCAACAACAACTTCAAGGCTGACGAACAAGTGGCTGACCGCCATGTGGGGTTCCAGGTCAACGGCCTGCAAGCGGTCAACAGTATCGACGATATTTCCTCGTACACCGGGCGCAACGCCAATACCCTGGTTGCCCCCGGAGCGACCCGTTCCTACACGCTTTATGCCGAGCGCGAAGGCGCATTCGCAGCCAGCAGCCGTGGCGCGACATTCGGGGGTGAAGGGGATGCAGGCAACGTGGCCAACGGTCTGTTCGGTGAGGTGGTGGTGATGCCCAAGGGCGGTCGCAACTATCGCAATACCGTGACTGAAGAAGAAATGCGCCTGGCCTCCAGCGGGCGCACACCCACTGGCCAGCCGATTGTCGATTACCAGGCCCGCTACCCGCAGCGCCAACCCTGGATCCGTGAAGGCAAGGCCGGTACGCCGATCATCAACATGGTCGACGGCAATGAAATCATCTCCAGCGAAAGCGATGCGATCGTCATGGGCAGCAATGCCGACGGCAGTTTCCCGCCTGCGACCTATCCCCTGGAATCCATCGGCAAACGCAATCCCGCGTTGCCCAATCGCCTCGAACCCTTCCGTGATTTTGCCTCGCAGTTCCAGGATGAAACCGCTGTCACCCAGGCCTTTCCGGCGTATTGGGCAGACCCGGTCATGGCCCATGTACTTGAGCCAACACGGGACTCGTTCATGATCAACTATGGATCAGGCGGCATGGGGGCCGAAGTGGTCGCCAACCGTCTCGGGGTCGGGCCGATGCACGACTGCCTGTCTTGCGCGTACGAAGAGTTTTTCCTGAGTTCGCACACCGTCGGCGACGTGGCGATGCTGGTGGACGTACCGGCCAACGTCGGGCTGGAGGGCATTCGTCCCGGCGAAGTACCCCGTGCCGAGCAAACCGGGGTCAAGGCGAGCATGGCGCTGTATCCCTCCGAGCCGTCCAACGTCAACCACAGTTACATCGGTGACTTCGTCAAGTTTCGCAATACCCATAACGGGCATGAGCAACACATCTTCCACTTGCATGGCCATCAATGGCTGTTCAATCCCAACGATGACAACTCCGACTATGTAGACGCCCAGGGGATTGGTCCGGGGGCCGGTTACACCTACGAAATTGCCAACGGTGGCTCGGGTAACCGCAACCGTGTGGCCGGTGATGCAATCTATCACTGCCACTTTTACCCGCACTTTGCCCAGGGCATGTGGGCCATGTGGCGGGTGCACGATGTGTTTGAAGAAGGCACCCGGCTGGAAGTGTCACAACAGGGCAGCGACGGTTATCACACCAAGCCTTTCGCCTTGCGCAGCGGCAAACCCGCAGCCGGGGCCCGGGCATTGCCCGATGGAGAAATCGTGGCGGGCACCCCGATACCGGCCGTTGTGCCGTTGCCCGGCAAGGCAATGGCGCCGATGCCGGGCAAGGTGGCTGTGGTGCCCAGAATCAGCGAAACCCTGGTCGCTTCAGGGGACGACGATGACGATGACGACGGCGTGCATCGCGGTGGCGGCGCCCAGGCCATTGGCTCGCTGGCCCTGGTGGACCGCAGTGAAGCCAACCGCAATGCTGACGGCAGCCTGAAAAACCCCGGCTATCCGTTCTGGATTGGCGGCATGGAAAGCTCCGTCGGCCAGCGCCCGCCGACCCCGCCACTGGACATGCTCGATGCGGGCAAGGCTCAGGCACTGAAAACCAGCGGCAAGGCGTTGTGGGCCAACCTGGACCCGGCTCAGTCCGGAGGGTGGGACGGCGGCCTGGGACGACACTCCCTGGCCGGTTTCTCTGCCGGTGGCGAGGCTCACACCGTGACGACCTCGCTGGACTTTTCCAAGGAAGTGACGCGGGCCAAGCCGATCTACATGCCTGAAGAGGGCACCGAGGTCGAACAGGCCGCCATGGCCTTCCACGCGAAAAAAGACCATCCCAGCTTTGCCCTCTTGCCCGGCAAGCAAATCGTCGCGCGCAACTTCCGCACCAACGGCGCGTTGCCCATTGCAGGCGCGCCGTATTACGAACCGTGCATGGATGATCGGCAAAAACGCCTGACCAGCACCGCCGGAACCGGCGAGTTCAATAGCGGCGAGCGCATGGACGGCATATCGTTCACCGGCTCCTCGACCTTTACCGCCGATCGTCCACGGATCTACAAGGCAGCCAATATTCAGTTCGACGCGGTGTACAACAAGGTTGGCTACCATTTTCCCCAAGCTCGCATTCTGGCCCTGTGGGAAGACGCCTGGCCGGTGATCACCAAGCAGCGCCCGCCAGAGCCACTGGTGATGCGCATGAACACCTTTGACTGCGTGCAGTACCAGCAGACCAACCTGGTGCCGGCCACCTATGAGATGGACGATTATCAGGTACGAACCCCAACCGACGTTATCGGCCAACATATCCACCTGCCTAAATGGGACCTGACCGCCGCAGACGGCTCGGCCAACGGCTGGAACTACGAAGACGGTGTGCTTTCCCCCGGCGCCGTGCAGGAACGCATCCATGCGATCCGCACGTTCAACCAGTGCACGGGCGCAGATGTGCGTGATGGCACACCAGCCTGCCCGAAAGCCAAAAATCACCCGTACTTCGGCCAGTTCGGCCGGGCTGACTGGGTAGGGGCGCGCACCGCGATGCAGCGCTGGTTTATCGACCCGGTGGTCAATACAAAAGGGATTGACCGTGGCCTGGGCACGATTTTCACCCACGACCATCTGGGCCCATCGACGCATCAACAGATTGGCCTGTACGCCACCGTGCTGGCCGAACCGGCCGGTTCCACCTGGTTCCACGCCGAAACCGGCGAGCCCCTGTACAGCGGCGCGCGTCAGGACGGCGGGCCGACCTCGTGGCAGGCCGTGGTGTCCACCGGAGACCTGGATGGCGATGGCAAGAACGACAGTTTCCGTGAGTTCTTCCTCGAATACAGCGATTTCCAGCACGCCTATGAAGCCGGTGTCTATGTGGGCGCAGGGCCCAATGGCGTGCCCAATCCCCAGGCTTTTCCGGCCACGGCAGACAGCTTCCGCTACGCCATCAACCCGCCGGTGCGCAGTAATGCCAGCAGCTTGCTCGAAGGCATTGTCGAAGTGCAGGGCGGACGGGTCGCGGGTTGCCCAACTCGTCCATGCCCACAGGCCATCTCCGTGGATGACCCTGGCATGTTCGTGATCAATTACCGCAATGAACCGCTGGCGTTGCGGGTATATGACCCGAACAAGGTCGGCCCCGACGGCAAGCGCGGCATGCAGGCGGACGGCCTGGGCGGCGACCTCTCGTATGCGCTGCAAAGCCGCACCGACCGGGCGATTCCGGCCATGAACCTGGCGCCGAACCTGATCACGTCCGCCACCGGGCCAACCGGCGGCACCACCCTGTTTCCGCCGCACATCAACCGGGGTGGCGCCGAACCGGGCGACCCGTTCACACCGATGTTGCGTACCTACACGGGTGACAATGTGCGGCTGCGGGTACATGCCGGTGGTCATGAGGAAGAGCACAACGTGACGCTGCACGGCGTGAAGTGGCTGCAAAGCGGCTCGGGCTTCGGCAACAGCTCCAACTCCGGCTGGCGCGCTTCGCAGATGATCGGGATTTCCGAGCAGATGGGCTTTATCGCGCCGATCTCGATGTTGTCCAGTTCGGCGGCGACCACCGGGGATTACCTGTACTCGATGGACGCTTCGATTGAAGGTTACTGGAGCGGGATCTGGGGTGTGATGCGCAACTACACCGCCCAGCGTACCGACCTGTTTGCGCTGCCGAACAACCCGAAACCGGCCGGTATGCGCAACACCGTGGCCTTCGATGGCTCGTGCCCAAGAATCAGCGCCAATCCCAATGGCATCGGTACCCGTCCCACTGTGCAGCGCAACTATGACGTAGTCGCCGCACTGGCCAACGACATCCTCGGCAATCCGTTGGGGCTGACCCTCGGCGATCCGGCAGGCATTGGCCAGCATGTGGGCGGGCCATTGAAACCCGCTGGCGGAACCCTGGTGTACAACTCGCGGCCGGTGAGTATCCCGCGTGTCACTGTGACCGATCCCGAGGACGGGGTAACCATGACCATCGGCGGGCAAAGTGGCCCGCTGCATGACCCGACGGCCATCCTCTATGTACGCAAGGCCGACCTGGACCCGGTCAGCGGCAAGCTCAAGCCCGGTGTGCCCGTCGAACCGCTGGTGTTGCGCGCAACGGCCGGGGACTGCATCAACATCACACTGGAAAACCGTCTGCCGAGCGTCATGCCCGACTTGACCCAGACCGCCGTGATGCAAGGTGTGGTCAAGCGTGATCGAAATGGCAGTGACGGCTCGAGCACCTTCAGCAACAACCTGATGCGCCCGTCCAGCCATGTTGGCCTGCATGCGCAACTGCTGGCATACGACATCACCAAGTCTGATGGTGCCAACGTCGGTGCCAACCCGGTGCAGACCGTAGCTCCCAGGGTTGGCAACAGCGGTGCCTACCCAAGCCGCACCTATCAGTACTACGCCGGTCACCTGGAGCGTGAAGGCAAGCCGATCACGCAACTGGGTCGCAGTGTCGACAACATCAACGCCACGGCCGTGGAGTTCGGCGGGTTGAATTTCACCCCGTCAGATGTGATCAAGCAGCCGCAGAAAGGCCTGGGGGGTGCCATGAGTATCCTGCCGGTGGGGGCCACCTGGGTTGACGATATCCGCAAGGTCAATGCCAGCGTGACTGCGCCGGGCCAGGCTGTTTACCGCGACTTTGCGATGGTCTGGCAAAAAGCCCTGAACATTCGCTGGGCCGGCGGTCGGCCAGTGGAAGGTATCGCAGCTGAAGGCCTGGGGGTGCCTACGGACCCGCAGGACAACTCCAGCATGGCGATCAATTACAAGGCCGAACCGCTGTGGTACCGCTTCGGGCTGGCCCCCGATGCACCGTTCGGCCATGCCGGTGGCAGCGGCTACGCTGACGTGCCCAATGCGCACATGGCATACAGCAACGCCCTGGTGGGAGGCGATCCGCAAACGCCGGTGCTCTATGTGAAACCGGGGCAACCGTTCCGCACCCACATCCTGATGCCTACCGGCGGCAGTCGTGGCACCACGTTCCAGCTGGACGGGCACGTGTGGTCAGTTAACCCGTTCCAGTCGGAAAAAAGCGACACCGGTGGCTATCCAATGGGCACGCCTGGCGTGGGCTCGGTGCGGTTTGGCTTGAACCCGATGTCGATGTATGTCGGCGCCCATGAAAGCGTCCTGCCAGCGGCGCACTTCAGTTTCATGCACCCAAGTGCCGGGGGCATCAATGCAATACCGGGGGACTACCTCTTTCGGGACTACGCCGCCTACGGCAACACCGCCGGGTTGTGGGGACTGTTACGGGTCTCCAATGAGCCCGAACCTGCGCCGGCACCTTGACGGACCGTGCGTACCAGCAGGAGCAAGCAAGCCCGCTCCTGCTGTTCAGGGGGTGGCAAGCGAGGATTTGACGGGGAGAAATACAATGAGCAAGGCCATTGGAACCGGTGTGTGTGGGTGGCTGCTCGCAACAACACTGAGCGCCCTGGGGGGCGGGTGCTGGGCGGCCGAAACACAGGGTAAGGGGGAACAAAGGCTGGTGCGTGACGGTGTGACTGTCGCCTTGAACGTACAGCCTTTGGCCAAAGACGGCGTATTGCGTGAAGGAGAGTTCGCCGATGTGCGTTTCCGGATCACCGACGCCACGTCTGGCCAGCCTCTGGCGGGCGTTGCACCGGGCGCCTGGCTTGACCCGCAAGCCGTTGCCGCCGACCTGGCCCAGGGACGTGAGCGCAGCTGCAAGTCGCGGGTCGGGGTGTTTCTCAAGTCGAGCATCGGCGCCCGGCCGCTGCTGGATCTCAACAGCTACTTCCTGATGGTGATGAACCGTGACGCGAGTGTGTCGGTGGTCGACCCGCAAGTGTCAGTAGGGGGGATCACCAGTACGTTATCGCGCATCGACCTGAAACAGCCGCCCATGGACTGGATCACGCCCAGAGATAACAAGCGGGTGTTTGTGTCCATGCCCAAGGCCGATGCCGTGGCGGTGATCGACAGCGAGCAATTCAAGCTGATCGATTCGGTCGCGGCGGGCAGCAACCCGGTCCGCGTGGCCCTGCAACCGGACGAACGCCTGCTGTGGGTGGGCAACAATGCCAAGGCCCCCGAGCAGTCCGGGGTGACGGTGATCGATGCGCAGAGCCTCAAACCACTCAAGCATGTGGCAACCGGTGCCGGCCACCATGAGATCGCCTTCAGCAAGGACAGCCGACATGCGTTTGTCAGCAACCGCGATGACGGCACGGTGAGCATCATCGACATCGCCAGCCTGACCCTGAGCAAGCAACTCAAGACCGGCTCGCACCCGTTGTCGATCGCCTTTTCGCCACTGTCCCAGGCCGTCTATGTCGCTGACGGCCAGGACGGCACGGTCACGGTGGTCGACACCCAAAGCCTGACGGTACGCCGGGTCATCAGGCTCAAACAGGGCCTGGGGCCCATGGGTTTCAGCGCCGACGGACGCTTTGGCATTGTGCTCAATACCCTGGAAAACCAGGCGTCGATCATCGATGCCAGCAACGATTCGCTGATCCACGACGTGGCGGTGTCTGCCGAACCCTATCAAGTGGTGTTCACCAAGGCCTATGCCTACATCCGCGGCCTGGCGTCGGCCAAGGTCACGATGATCAACCTCGCGTCGCTCGGGGAAGGGCGTACCCCGATCACCCAGGGCTTCGAAGCCGGCCCCCAGGCGCCGCGCCTGGCCGGTGATTTGCCGCTGGCCTCAAGCCTGGCGGTGTCGCGGGACGACAATGCGGTGTTTGTGGTCAACCCGGTGGACAACACCACCTACTTTTACGCCGAGGGCATGAATGCCCCGATGTCCGGCTACCCCAACCGCGGGCAAGTGGCGCGGGCCGCGCTGGTGATTGACCGCAGCCTGCGGGAAGTCTCGCCAGGGCTCTACAGCGCGCGGATCAAGCTGCCCCCCGCCGGACGTTTCGATGTGGCCTTCCTGCTCAACCAACCGAACATCATCCACTGCTTCACGGCGGATATTGAACCGGCGACAGAGGCTACCCAGGTGGCGGGCGTGCCCAAGGTCGAGTTCATGCTCGATACCTCCACGACGGCCCTTGGCAGCCCTTACGTGGTGCGCTTTCGCATTGTTCAGGGCAAGCAAAGAACGCAGCGCAGCGGGGTCAAGGATGTCCGGGTGCGTTACTTCCTCGCGCCGTCCTCGCGGGCGCAGTCGGTGGCGGCGCGGGAGGTGGGCGAGGGTGTGTACGAAGTCCCGCTGACCCTTGACCAGCCGGGTGCCTGGTACTTGCATGTGCGCGCTGCGTCCCTGGGGGCGGGCTTCGACGACAAGACTTTTGCCAGCGTGCGGGTTATCCCCGGCGCTGCTCATTGAAGAGGAAATCGACATGAACCGATTTGCGCAGTGTGCTTTCACGACTTTCTGGCTGTTGGCTTACGGTATTGGCCAGGCCCAGGCCCAGTCCCATTCGGCGGATGAACATGCCGGCCATGACATGGCGCCAACTCCCGCCAGCGCCCAGAGCGCCCCGGTCAGTTTTGCCGACGTCGCACTGGTTGATCAGAACGGCAAGTCGGTGCATCTGGAGCCGGATCTGGTGGCCAACAAAATCGTAGTCATGAGCTTCATCTACACCAGCTGCACCACAGTCTGCCCGGTGGTGTCCTCCATCATGGGCAAAGTGCAGAAACAGCTGGGCGCGCGGGTGGGCAGCGAAGTGCAACTGGTCTCCATCAGCATCGACCCGCAGCGTGACGACAGCGGCCGGCTGAATGAATACGCCCGTGCCTTTCAGAGCGGTCCGGGCTGGAGCTGGCTAACGGGTTCGACCCAGTCGGTCAATGACACGCTCAAGGGCTTGGGTACGTTCAGCGGCGACTTGAAAAATCATGCACCGCTGATTCTGGTGGGCGACGGCAATAGCCGGCACTGGACCCGTTTTTATGGTTTCACCGACCCGGCGGTGCTGATCCATGAGGTGGAAAAACTCAGCGGGCAGCGCGGTGCCCATGCCAAACACACCGCCGTTGCAATGGAGCAGCAGCCATGAAAGCCCTCGACCGTATCGCTTTGAGTGTGTGTGTTTGCCTGGTCAGCACGGTGGCGCTCGCCCACGAAGGGCATAACCCTCCGGCACCTGAAAAACCTGCTGCGGTCGCTGCGGTCGCTGCAGTGGCTTCACCGGCCACCGGCACCCGCGATGCAAAAACCTGGTTTACCGACACCCCGCTGTTGGACCAGAACGGTCAGACCCTGCGCTTCTATAGCGACGCCCTGGAAAACCGCGTGGTGTTGCTGAACGTGATTTTTACCAGTTGCAACGATGCCTGTCCGTTGGTTACCCGCAAGCTCAAGGAGGTGCGTGAGGTGCTGGGGGACAAGGCCGATGGCATTACTTTTATTTCCCTTACCAGTGATCCGCTGCGTGATACACCGGCGGTGCTCAAGGCTTACACCTTGAAACAAGGGGTCGATGATCCCCACTGGCTTTTTTTGACCGGCAACAAGGCGCAGATGGAGCTGGTGCTGGGGCGCATCGGCCAGATCGTGCCAACCCCCGAGCAGCACTCCACGCAGCTGATTGTGGGTGATGTGGCCAACAAGCGCTGGAGCAAGATCCGCCCCGATGCCCCGGCTGCCGCCATTGCCCAACGCTTGCAGTTGCTGACAATGCCTGTGGTCGGGCGTTGAGCGTGTCCCATGAAAACCGCACTCGCCCTTGCAATGTTAATGCTCGCAGGCGTCATTCCCTGTGCCCAGGCATTGCCACTGACCCCCGACGAAAGTGCCGGCAAGCGCCTGTACCGGGAGGGTGTATCGGCGAGTGGTGAGCCCATCATGGCCAGGGTTGGCGCGGCCGGTATGTTGTTGCCCGCCACCAGCCTGCCCTGCGCCAACTGTCACGGCACCGACGGGCTCGGGCGCCCGGAAGGGGGTGTACGGCCGCCAGACCTGAGCTGGTCACGGCTCAGCAGCCTCCATGGCCAGCAGCAAGTCAATGGTCGAAGCTACCCGGCGTATTCGGACGGTGCGCTGGCCCGGGCCATTCAGGAGGGCCGTGACCCCGGCGGCAATCGGCTCGACCCGGCCATGCCGCAGTTCGTCCTGTCAATCAGCGACCAGCGTAATCTCACGGCTTATCTCAAGCGCGTGGCGGATGATCGTGATCCCGGTCTCGAGGCCAATAGCATAAACCTGGGGACTTTATTGCCCACCGAAGGGCCGCTGGCCGAAGAGGGTGCCACCATCGCCGCGGTGCTCAATGGCTCAGTGGCGCAAATCAACCAGGCAGGTGGCATTCATGGTCGGCAGTTGCGCCTGACCATCCTCGATCCCGGCCCGGATCGCGCCAGTGCCGAGGAGGCGCTGGGCTGGCTGATTGATCAGGAACAGGTTTTCGCGTTGATCGCGCCCCTGGCCCCGGCACTCGACACCGAGCTTGCACGGCACCTGGAGCAGGCGGGCGTTCCGCTGATCGGTGCGCTGTCGCTGCTCGGCACGAGCCAGTCCAGCAGGCTGATTTTCGAGCCCTTGCCGGGGTTGCGTGAGCAGTTGATTGCGCTGGCCGACTTCGCCAGCCAGGAGCTTGTGGCGTTGCAAGGGCCAACATTGATCCTGTACGCCGGCGCGCCCGGCCAGCAGAAGGCCGCGGATGAACTTGGCCTCTATTTGCAGGCCCATGCCTGGCAGGACGTCCATGTGCAGGCCTACGACCCGGTGCAGGAGCCGCTCCCGTCAGCTTCCCGCTCGGTGTTTTACCTGGGCAGCAGTGGCGGTTTTAGCAGTCTCGCCAACCGTTTGCAGGCGGCAGGGCAGGCGCCTTATCTGTTTGCCATGGCGCAGCAGGTGGCGGGGGATCTGTTTCAAGTACCCGTTGAGTTTTCCCGCAGGGTGTTTATTGCCTATCCCTTCATACCCAGTGACTGGACGCCTGCCGGACGTCTGGCGCTGACCCGGGTTCGCGAATCCGGGGGCCTTGGCGGGCAGTATGCCTTTGTGCAAGTAGGCGCCTTCAGCTCGATGCTGTTGTTCGCCGAAGCCATGAAACAGGCCGGAAGGGATGCCAGTCGCGAAAAGCTGGTCAGTGCCCTGGAAGGTCTGCATGACTTTGCCACCGGGCTGACGCCGCAGATCAGCTTCGGCCCCGGCCGCCGCCTGGGTCTCAATGGTGCCCATATCGTCACACTGGAACTGCCGGATCAGCGCTTTTACCTGGTAGCCCCCTATAAACCTGTTGCTGCGATGCCCTGACCGGAGACCCCTTATGAAACTCAATAATTGGTTGATCCTGCTGACCCTTTGGGGCCCGGTAGCGTTGTGCAGCAATGAGCCCGTCGTCGCACGGGTCAATGGCGAAGAAATCCCCGCATTTCGCCTTGAGCGTTTTTTCGCCGAGTACCTGGAAGACCAGGGGCGGGCAGTGGGCAACATCCGCAACCCCAAGGCTTATCAGCAATTGCGTCAAAAGGCGCTGGACGCCCTGATTGACAAGGAATTGCTCTGGCAGGAAGCCGTCAAGCGCGACGTTGTTATCAGCGACGCGCTGGTTAACGATCAGGTCGAGAAGACGCGCAAGGCAGTGGGTGGTACCGAAGTGTTTGCGCGCAAGCTAAACGACGCCGGCTTCGACGAGGCCAGTTATACCGAGTACACCCGCCGCGAACTGGCGGCACAAAAGGTGTTTGCTGAACTGACAACAGTTGCCGCGCCGGATGAACAACAGGTGCGTGCTTATTATGAGGAGCACCGGTCCGAGATGAATCGGCCGGAGCAAGTCCATGCCCGGCATATTCTGATCAAGGTGGCTCAGGGGGCGAGCGACGCCACAATTGAGGCTGCGCGTCTACGCTTGGTAGAGGTACGTCGGGAAATTACTCAGGGCGCTGACTTTGCCAACATTGCCAAAAGCCGTTCCGAAGGTTCTTCCGCCATCGAAGGCGGGGATCTTGGCTACTTTCCCAAGGGGCGCATGCTGCCTGAGTTCGACGCGGTGGTCTTTGCCATGGCCGTGGGCGACATCAGCCAGCCGGTCCGCACCGCGGTGGGCTGGCATCTTATTTATTTGCAGAACCACTTGGATGCAGTTGATGTCACAGAAGAACAGGGATTTGCAATGGTTCGCACTTACCTCGCCCAACAGCAACAGTCGCAAGCGCGTCTCGAGGTCCTGGAGCAGCTACGGTCGCGCAACCGCATCGAGCGCACTGACAGTTATTGAAGCTGGCCCCAATAGTGGGGAAAAGCTCAAAATCACACCCGTGCGCGTCCCCGTCTTTGGGGGGACGGAGTAACCGGGATATTTTTTCATAATGAATATCAAGGAGATGCAGCGGCATTAAGACCGCTGCGCTGCCTGGCATGAAGTGTGCTCAAGCCTAAGTAAGGTGAGCACTCTGTCAGGCTTGATACTCGGACCTGCAGTTACAAGGAGTCCACCTTGGTGAACAAAGTATTGGTTGTTGATGACGAGCAGTTGCTTGCACAAAACCTGCAGGAGTATCTGCAGGCGCAAGGGCTGGAAGTCCGGATAGCGCACGAAGGTGCCAGAGCCATTGGTGTAGCAGAGAGTTTTGCACCCGATGTGGTGGTGTTCGATTACCGCTTGCCCGATATGGAAGGTTTTGAAGTTCTCGATACCGTTCGCCAGAACAGGACGTGTCACTTTGTACTGATTACCGGGCACCCCACCACTGAAGTGTGTGATCGGGCCCGCCAGCGTGGAGTCAGTCATATCCTGTTCAAGCCGTTTCCATTGGCAGAACTGGCACGAGCAATTTTTGACCTTTTAGGGGTGAGCCGCAAATCGGGTACCAGCCACAGCCGCTCTGAAGGATTCGTCGAACGACGCAAGAACAGGAACGAGAGTTTCCCGCTGCAGTTGTACGACGGCAGTTGGGTGCTGGAGGATCGCCGACGAAAAACGGCATCCATTGCCCCTGACGACGAACACTTGCTCACCGGGAAGTAGTGACGCGACAAGACGTTCCGGCCCAGGCCGCAATGGCTCGCCGCGTCGACAGGGCGTCAAGCCCCCGGCGTTGGAGAGCAAGCCATGGACCGTCTATCCCTTGCCGTAGAACCGGCACTGCCGGACTGCGTACCGCCTCCTTTCTCCAGTGAGCAACTGGCCCAGGCCCGCGCCCTCGCTGTTACTTCAGGGGAGCGGGTTCTGGAGGCCCTGGGAGTACTCTGTGAACTGGCCCCCATGCCTTTCATCGAATGCCTCGGCCGAACGTTGCACTACCCCGTTCTGGATACCGACACCCTGTTCAAGGCCACCCCGGTATTCGACCGGGTCACTCTGGCCCAGTGCCTCAAACGCGAGTTCATGCTGCTGCGCCACGACGAAACGGTCATTGGCGTGTTTGCCGATCCCTTTGATACTGCGCGCCTGGCCTGGATCGATGATTGCCTGCATGGCGCGCCGCTGTACCTGGTGCATGCCGATGACCTCAAGGCCTATCTGGCCCGTCATGAAGAAAGCTTTCATGCCGTGGAATCGCTCAACGCCCAGGCCGATACCCATGTTGAAAGCGACAACCTGCAAAGCTTGTCCCTGACCAGCATCAGTGAAGATGCCAGCGTTGTCGTCAAGCTGGTCAACTCGACCCTCTATGACGCGCTGAAAATGCACGCCAGCGATATCCACCTGGGCACTACCGGTGGCGGCCTGGTGATCAAGTACCGGATCGACGGGGTGCTGAACAACATCAGCAAGATTCAGGGCAGCGAGTTCGCCGAACAGGTGATATCCCGGGTCAAGGTCATGGCCGAACTGGATATCGGCGAGAAGCGTGTGCCTCAGGATGGCCGTTTCAAGATTGGCATCAGTGGCCGCCAGATCGATTTTCGGGTGTCCATCATGCCGAGCATTTTTGGCGAGGACGCGGTGCTGCGGGTGCTGGACAAGCAGGACCTGGCCGACAAGGTCAGCGGTGTACAGTTGCAGGCCCTGGGCTTCGCCGATGAAACCCTGCGCCAACTGCGGCGGCTGGCGGCCGAACCCTACGGCATGGTGCTGGTCACCGGCCCCACCGGCAGCGGCAAGACCACCACCCTCTACGCCATGATCACCGAGATCAACCACGGCGTGGACAAGATCATCACCATTGAAGACCCGGTGGAATACCAGCTGCCGGGCGTCCTGCAGATTCCGGTCAACGAGAAAAAAGGCCTGACCTTCGCCCGCGGTCTGCGCTCGATTTTGCGTCATGACCCGGACAAGATCATGGTCGGTGAAATCCGTGACCCCGACACCGCGCAGATTGCCGTGCAATCAGCCCTCACCGGGCACCTGGTGTTCACCACCATCCACGCCAACAACGTGTTCGACGTGATTGGCCGATTTACCCAAATGGAAATCGATCCCTACAGCCTGGTCTCGGCCCTTAACGCGGTGCTCGCCCAGCGGCTGATCCGTCTGGTCTGTGCAACGTGCAGCACGCCGTATCAGCCCAGTGCCGATGAGTTGCAACTGTCCGGGCTCGATCCACACAAGGTCTCTGACTACCACTTCGTCCACGGCAAGGGGTGCGGCCATTGCCGGGGTACCGGTTATCGCGGGCGTACGGCCATTGCCGAGTTGCTGCACCTGGACGATGAACTGCGCCAGATGATCGTCGAGCGTCAGCCCGTAGCAAAAATCAAGGCCCTGGCCTGTAGCCGTGGCTTGCGCCTGCTGCGCGAGTCTGCCCTGGAACTGGTGCGGGAAGGGCGGACCACGCTCGAGGAGATCAACCGTGTCACTTTTATCTCGTGATCAGTATGTGGCCGTGCTTGGCGCCAGTGGTGTCGGCCTTGGCCAGTGCCGCGTCGGCGAAATCCGGTGGCTGAGCAGCGTCGGCTTTATCGACGAAGGTTTCCATGCCTGGGCGGTCGCCCTGGAAACCCTTGACCGTCTTCTTGGCGAACATGCGGCGACAGGGGCTCAATTGCGCGTGGTGATCTCCGGGCACTTCAGCCGCTTTTGCCTGGTGCCCTGGAGCGAGCAGATCAACCGTCCCGATGAGCTGCTGGGGTTCGCCAAACTGTGTTTCGAGGACCTTTACGGCGCACCGGGCCAGGCCTGGAGTCTGGTGCTGTCGGCCGAGCCGGCAGGCTATGACCGGATCGCGGCAGCCTTGCCTCAAGCACTGCTGGAGCGTTTGCGCAGCCTGGTCGCGGGGCGCGGCCTGCGCCTGAGGTCGGTCCAGCCGTACTTGATGGCTGCGTTCAATCACTTCGATAAACGCCTGAGTACTGACGATTTCCTCTTTGTCGTGGCCGAGCCGGTGCGCAGCGTGTTGCTCCTGGCGCGAGAAGGGCGTTGGGCTGCAGTGCGTTCAGTGGGCAGTAGCGACAGCGATGCGGCACTGAGCGCATTGATCAGTCGTGAGCTCAAGCTGCAAGCGTCCAGCAGCGATCGCCCCTTGAGCATTTACCTGCATGCGCCAGCACGGCTGGACTCACCGCCCGAGGTGCCGGGTGTGCTGCTGTGTACGCTTGATGAGGACCGCACCGGCGTACGTGACAGCCTGTATGCCATGTCCCGGGCGGTGGCCTGACATGCGCGCGCTCATGCTCGATTTTCAGCCGTCTCGCCGGTCGGGCCCCTTGGGCTGGAGCCTGCTGGTGGCCGGTGTGCTGCTTGCAACGGGTTGCCTTGTGGGGCAGCAGCATTTCAGCGCCCTGGCCCAACAACAGCAAGGTGACTTGCAGACCACCCAACGGGTGCTGACTGGCAACAGCGGCGCCAAGGGCGGCTTGACTGCGGCCCAAACCCGCGAACAGGCGCAGAACCTGGCGGAGATGCGCAAGGTCTCCCAGCAATTGCGCCGCCCCTGGGAGCGTCTGTTTGCCACCCTGGAAAGCCTGCCGCTGGACAACATCGCCTTGCTGAGCCTGACCCCGGATGCCCGCAAGGGCCAGGTGCGCATCAGTGCCGAAGCTCGCGATCTGGAAGCCATGCTCGACTTTCACCGGCGCCTGGAGGCCAGTGACGAGCTGTCCGATGTGTCACTGCTGAGTCACGAAATCGTCGCCAACGTGCCGGAACACCCGGTGCAATTCAACCTGTCGGCGACCTGGGAGATTGGCGATGCAAATCCCTAGGCTGATTGTCTACGAGTACCTCCAGGGGCTCGGCGTTCCCGGCCTGGCCGGAGCGGCGCTGGTGCTGATTGCGCTGGTGTATGGCCCGGCCGTACTGATGCCCGAGTGGCAAGCACTGCAGCAGCTCAATCAACAGACCCGTGAAGCCAGCGAGTACCTGGCCCGTGTCGAAGACGGCAGCGTGGCAGCTCCGGCCGGCCCGCAACGCCAGCTTGACGATTTTCACAGCAAGTTACCGTCCCAGCCCCAGGCAACCGTGGCCATCGACAAGATTTATGCCCTGGCCGCCCAGGAGCACATCACCCTGGCTCGTGGCGAATACTCCCTGGGCATCGACCCCAAGACCCACCTGGCGCGTTATCAGATTTTGCTGCCGGTACGCGGCAGTTATCCGCAACTGCGTCGCTTTCTTCACGCCTTGCTGGGGCAGTTGCCGGCGGTGGTGGTGGAGGACGTGGAGTTTCAACGTAAAAAGATCGCCGACACCGACCTGACTGGCCGGATCCGCATGACCCTTTATCTGTCGAGGTCATGATGAACACTAAACGCGTGGTGGGCTGGGCAGGATTCTTCGCCGTGGCTGCGGCGCTGACCTGGGGCGCCGGATACCTGCAACCGGTGGAGGAGAGCGACGATCAGCTTGCCGTCGCTGCACCCACGGGCAAAAAACCTTCCATCTTGCGGGGAGACTTGCCTGCTGTATCGACCACGGCCAAGGCCGCACCGATTCGCGACCTGAGCCCTGTCGGCGATCTGTTTTCCGCTCACAGCTGGAAGGCTGCAGCGGTCCTTGCCACGGTCATCGAACAACCCGTTGCCGTGACCCCGGCCGAACAGGCCCCGACCTTACCCCCCATCCCTTTTCAATTTGTCGGCAGGCTTGATGACCGTCGCGACCTGCAAGTGTTTTTGCAGGACGGAGAAAAATTATACGTCGTGCGCAAAGGCGACGTAATCGACAACACGTGGCGGATCGAGGGCATTTCCGATGTGGAGCTGAGCTTCGTCTACCTGCCGCTGCATTTGTCTCAGACACTGTCTGTGGGGAGCTCGCAATGAACCGATCCCGTTTGATGATGAGCCTTGGCTTATGCGCCGTGCTCGTCGCGTGCAGCACTGCAAAGGTCGCGCAAAAGGAAGCGAGCGAGTTGATCGAGGCGGGCCAGTACGAAGCCGGCCTGGCACGGATCGAGGACGGACTGCGCGAGAATCCCCGCGATACCGAATTGCACCTTGCCTTGAGCCATGGCCGTGCCCGCTCGATTACGGCGCTGATGACCGAAGCCGACCAGGACCGCGCCAAGCGCAGTTTTGCGGCAGCCCGCATGGGGTACGGCCGAGTCTTGACCATCGAGCCGAACAACCGTCGTGCCCAGGACTCCCTGCGTCAACTGGACTACCTGCGCAGCATGGATGAAAAGCTGGAACTGGCCCGGGGCGACCTGCGTCGCGGCGACATCTACGGCGCCGACCGTCAGGTCAAGCAGATACTGGAACTGGACCCGAAAAATGACGGTGCCCTGGAACTGCAAGGCAGCATTCGCCTGGTTCAAAGCCGCAATGTCGTGCAGTACCCACAACTGCGTACCCGTCTTGATCGGCCGGTGACGCTGGAGTTTCGCGATGCCAACCTCAAGACGATCTTCGAAGTGCTGTCCCAGGTCGCCGGTTTGAATTTCATCTTCGACAAGGACCTGCGCCCGGACATGAAAGCCACCATCTTCGTGCGTGACGTGCGCATCGAAGACGCTGTGACCTTGTTGCTGCAGCAGAACCAGCTGCACCAGAAAGTGGTGAACGAAAACACCTTGCTGATCTACCCGGATTCGCCGCAGAAGCTCAAGGACTACCAAGAGCTGGTGATGCGCACCTTCTACTTGACCAGCATCGACGCCAACACCGCGTTGAACATGATCAAGACCATGCTCAAAACCCGTGATGTATTCGTCGACGAGCGCCTGAACACACTGACCATGCGCGACAGCGAAGATGCCGTTCGCATGGCGGAAAAACTGCTGCAATCCCAGGACCAGTCCAACCCTGAAGTGGTGCTGGAAGTGGAAGTCATGGAAGTCGCCCGCCAGCGCATTCTCGAACTCGGCCTGCAATGGCCGAACACTTTCGGGGTTCTGAACAGTGCGGGCGGGGATGTGACGGTGCTGGATCAACTCAAGGGCATCACTTCCAGCCGGATCAGCATTTCGCCATCGCCCCAGGCCAAGATCAACGCTCAGGACAACGACATCAATACCCTGGCCAGCCCGGTGATCCGGGTCAGCAACCGCGAACAGGCGCGCATTCATATCGGTCAGCGCGTGCCTATTATCAGCGCCACTGCAGTGCCCTCGACTCAGGGCCCGGTGATCACCGAAAGCGTCACCTACCTCGATGTCGGCCTCAAGCTTGAAGTCCAGCCCACCGTGCACCTGAACAACGAAGTGGCGATCAAGATCGCCCTGGAAGTCAGTAACGCCACGCCGCTGCAACCCACCCGTCAAGGCACGATCCCGGTCCAGGTCGACACCCGCAATGCCCAGACCACACTGCGCCTGCACGACGGTGAAACCCAGATCCTCGCCGGGCTGGTGCGCAACGACCATGGCGCCACCGGCAACAAGATCCCGGGGCTGGGTGATATTCCATGGCTGGGCCGGCTGTTCGGGAGCAACAAGGACACCGTTGGCCAATCGGAACTGGTGCTGTCGATCACCCCACGCATCGTGCGCAACCTGCCGTACCAGAGCCCCTCGGACATGGAATTCCCTACAGGCACCGAAACCAGCATGCACATACAGGCCCCTGAGCGCGGGATGGCGCCTGCGACCCGCACCGAAATCATCAACAGCCCGGTGGCCACCACCACCCAGGTTTTCGTAGAGAAGCCTTGATCATGAACGCCTCGCAACGTGGTTTTACCTTGATCGAAGTCGTGGTGACGCTGGCCCTGATCGGCCTTTTGGCCGGCATGGCGGCGCCGCTGACCGAGACCGTGGTGCGCCGGGGCAAGGAACAGGAACTGCGCACCGCCCTGTACCAGATTCGCGATGCCATCGACGCCTACAAGCGCGCATTCGACGCCGGTTACATCGAGAAGTCCCTGAACAGCAGCGGCTACCCGCCGAACCTGCAAGTGCTGGTGGAGGGTGTACGTGATGTGCGCAGCGCCAAGGGTGCCAAGTTGTACTTTCTGCGGCGAGTGCCCCATGACCCGCTGACATCGGTCAAACGCGACGACGAGGGCGGGTGGGGGCTGCGCTCCTACGACAGCTCGGCACAAAGCCCGCGTGAAGGTGAGGACGTGTTTGACGTGTACTCCAAGGCCCGGGGCAAAGGGCTCAACGGCATTGCGTACCGGGAGTGGTGAGCTTATGCGCCGGGAAAAAGGTTTTACCCTGCTGGAGCTGATGGTGGTCATGGCAATCATCGCCACGTTGATGACCATCGCCTTGCCGCGCTACTTCAACAGCCTTGAAGCCTCTAGGGAAACCACCTTGCGCCAGAGCCTGTCGGCGATGCGCGAAGCACTGGATCACTACTACGGCGACACCGGGCACTACCCCGAATCCCTGGAGCAATTGGTGGAGCAACGCTACTTGCGCAATCCGCCCATGGACCCGATTGCCGAACGCAAGGACACCTGGGTCCTGGTGCCCCCGCCTGAAGGCGTGGCGGGCGGGGTGGCAGACATCAAAAGCGGTGCAACCGGGAGGGCGCGTGATGGCAGTCTTTATTCCGAGTGGTAGGCCGTCAGGGGAGGGTGGGTTCACTTACCTGGGCGTGCTGTTCCTGATCATGCTCATGGGCATGGGGCTGGCCAGTGCCGGTCAGTTGTGGTCGACCGCTGCGCGCCGCGATCGCGAACGTCAATTGCTGTGGGTCGGCACTCAGTATGCCCAAGCGTTGCGTAGCTACTACCGCGTTTCGCCGGGCCTGGCCCAATACCCCAAAGCCCTCGAAGACCTGTTGCAGGACGAGCGCTTCCCCGATGCCAAACATCATATCCGCCAGCTTTATCCGGACCCGATCGGGGGCGGTGAGTGGAGCCTGCAGCGCGGTTTTGACGGTCGCATAACGGGCGTCAGCAGCCCGTCCACTGACAAGCCGCTCAAACAGGCGGACTTTCCCGGTCAGTGGTCGGACTTCAACGGAATGGCCAGTTACACGGATTGGCAATTTGTTGCCGAGAAAGCCTTTCTCGACGGCACATCCGGGCGGAACAAGGGGCCGTCCGGGGCCCGGCAGGGGGTGCAGCCATGAAATGCCGCACGTGGGCCGCCGTGGCCATGGTTCTGCTGATGCCGCTCGGTGCGGCCAGGGGGGACGAAGAAATGCTGGGCTTTATCGTCGATGACACGATTTCACACATTGGCCATGACTTTTACTACGCGTTCAGTGAGCGCCTGCGTGCTACCAGCCCGATGGATTTCAACCTGGTGGTACGCGAGCGACCTTCTGCACGCTGGGGCAGCCTGGTCACGGTGGAATATCAGCAGCGCCTGGTGTACCGGCGCTTTTTGGCCCCTAACACTGTGGAACTCAAGGACGAAGCCTACGAGGCTGCCGACCTGGTCCGCGGGCAGATTGTCCAGCGCAAGCTGGAAACCTTGTTGCAAGACACCACGGACCTTGAGAGGGACGAACTATGAAAACAAAAACACGTGCGCAGCATGCCTGCCTCTGGCTGTTTTGCCTGGGAGGTTGTGGTCTGGCCCAGGCCACCGAGCTGGTCTACACGCCCATTAACCCGTCGTTTGGCGGCAACCCGTTGAACGGCACATGGTTGCTGAACAATGCCCAGTCGCAGAATGACTTCGACGATCCTGACATCAAAGCGCGAATCACGCCTGTCGGCACCTCGGCCCTCGAACGCTTTACCAGCCAACTGCAGTCGCGGTTGCTGGGGCAGTTGCTGGACAACATCTCCACCGGCAACACGGGGAGCCTGTCCACTGACGCTTTTATCGTCAACGTTACCGATGACTCCGGGGCACTGACCATTGTCGTGACCGACCGGGCGACCGGTGAAATCTCGGAAATCCAGGTTAATGGCCTCGCTCCCTGATGGGGCTTTGGGTCGATGGGGAGAAATGGACATGAAGACAATACTGATGCTGGGGCTATTGTGTGCCGCCTTGCAGGGTTGCAGCCTGCGCGACACGGTATCGGCCGAACAGGATACCGAGGCACCGACCCTGACACCTCGGGCGTCGACCTACTATGACTTGCTGAAAATGCCCCGGCCCAAAGGCCGTCTGATGGCCGTGGTTTACAACTTTCGCGATCAGACCGGGCAATACAAGCCGACGCCGGCCAGCTCGTTTTCCACGAGCGTCACCCAGGGTGCGGCGAGCATGTTGATGGACGCCATGCAGTCCAGCGGCTGGTTCGTGGTGCTTGAGCGTGAAGGCCTGCAGAACCTGCTGACCGAGCGCAAGATCATTCGTGCCTCGCAGAAAAAAGCCGATACGCCGATCAATATCCAGGGTGAGCTGCCACCGCTCCAGGCGGCTAACCTGATGCTCGAAGGCGGCATCATTGCCTACGACACCAACGTGCGCAGCGGCGGGGAGGGCGCGCGTTATCTGGGCATCGACATTGCCCGGGAGTATCGGGTCGATCAGGTATCGGTAAACCTGCGGGCGGTGGATGTGCGCAGCGGCCAGGTACTGGCGAATGTCATGACCAGCAAGACCATCTACTCGGTAGCCCGCAGTGCCGGGGTATTCAAGTTCATCGAGTTCAAGAAACTGCTTGAGGCCGAAGTGGGCTACACCACCAACGAACCGGCGCAGCTGTGTGTCTTGTCGGCGATTGAATCGGCGGTCGGGCATCTGGTGGCCCAGGGCATTGAGCGCAAGATGTGGCAGGTGGCGGGAGACAGCTCAACCCCATTGCAGAATGAAACGCTGGGCCGTTACTTGTCCCAAAACAAAATAGACCCCGACGCTGAATAACCGAATTACTACGTGTGCCAGTCATCGCGAGCAGGCTCGCTCCCACAGGCTTTGCAGTACTCAATGTGTGTGGGGGGGAGCGAGCCTGCTCCCACAGGTTCAGCAGTGCCCGCAACACCTCAAACCACACCCGTGGGAGCGAGCCTGCTCGCGATGACTGGCAGGCACGCAGCCTGCGCAGCCATAAAAAAACCGCGGCCCCGTATGAAGGGGCCGCGGTTTTTTTGCCTCGGGTTTACTGCTGAAACACGGACGCCTGGTTGGCCGAACCGGATTGCTGCACGGTCGCCAGTTGCGTTACGCCACTCTGGTCGACACGGGCTATGTTGCCTGTCCCGCCCTGGGTCACGTAAGCCACGTTTTGTGTATCTGCCTGTTTGACAGTGATCTGGTTGTCACTGCCATACAGTTGTGCGGTGTACGCCTGGTTGCCACTGCCGGACTGTTCGAACGTGGTGCTGTTGCCGTCGCCGCTGGAGAAGCCCTGGGCCAGGTTGGTGGTGCCGCGCTGGTCAGCGATGAGGATGTTGTCGCTGCCGTTTTGATCGAAGTACAGCTCGTTGTAGTTGTCGGCCTGACTGATGGTGGTTGCGTTGCCGGTGCCTGACTGATGGGTCGTCATGATGTGGCCGACGCCGTCCTGGGTGAAGCTGGCCACGTTGCCACTGCCCACCTGGTTGACCGTTGCGCGCTGGTCCTTGCCAAACTGGCCACCCGCTTGCGGGCCTTTCCAGTTGCTGGCGTAGACCTTGTTGTCATTACCCAGCGAGGTGGCCGTGAGCACCTGGTTTTCACCGGCCTGATAGGTGAAGTGCACGTTGCCCGTGCCTTCCTGGTAAAGCGCCAAAGTCGAGCTGACCGACTCAAACTGGTCGGCGTAGATGGCATTCAGATCACCCACCTGCAGGATCTGGGCGAAGTTGTTCTCGCCAAAGCTTTGGTCGACCACCGCTTCGTTGCTCAGTCCGTACTGATTGATGGTGGTCAGGCTGCCGGTCTGGGTCTCTTGCCAGACTTCGGTGCCGTTGTAATCGCCGTACTGGTTGACCGTCACATTGCCACCCAAGCCGTTGCGCTGATCGGCGTAGGCGTAGTTGCCATCGCCTGCCTGGTTGATATCGATCTGGCCGGCTGTGTGGAACACCTGTTCAGCCGTGCCGTAGTTGGCATTGCCGTACTGGATGACCAGGGCATTGTTGGCGACACCCGCAGACATCTGCTCGATATTGGCTTCGTTGCTGTCGCCGAACTGGAACGTTTTGCCCGTGGTCCCGTCCTGACTGTCCTGATAGATAAACGAAAAGTTGCCGACGCCTTGCTGCAGTTGCAGCGCGACGCTGCCCCCTTCGCCGATTGACTGGCTGGCGTGGCTGACGTTGAAGGATCCGAGCTGTTGCTGGGTGATGGTGCTGGCGTTCTCATACAGTTGCTCGCCGTAAGCCGCGTTGTAATCACCCTCCTGATGCTGCTCTATGGGGCTGGTCGCGTGGTCTTGTACCGCGGCAGCGTCGTTGCCCTGGCCTGACTGCTGCTGGTTGGCGGTGCTGAGCGGGGCCTGGCTTTGCTTCACATCGGCAATGTTGGCCGTGCCGTACTGGTTTTGGGTGGACAGGCTGTCGTCAGCCATGGACTGGGCACTGACAATGACCAGGATGGCGGCGGTGAGGGGCGTCAGTTTAAACATGATGAAACCTCCAGGTAGCGCAGTGCTTTAGCGATATTGTTTGACTGAAACGCTCATGCCATTGCCGGCCTGGTTGACGGCGCTTTGCAGCCCCGTACCTGCCTGATTGATGGTGGCGTCGTTGTTGTTGCCGTTCTGGGATATCTGCGCACGGTTGTGACTGCCGCTCTGGCTGATGTCAGCGCTATTGCCACTGCCTTGCTGGGTGATGATTGCCATCAGGTCGTTGCCCTGTTGCAGGATGAAGGCTTCCTGATTGCTGCCCGACTGGACAATGGTGCCGAGCAGTGACTGGCCGTTCTGTTGCACGTGCGCGGTATTGGCCTGTCCGTACTGGTTGATCAAGGCTTGCTGGCCAACCGGCGCGGGCAACTCGCCAAGGTCGGCAGTGGCGGCAAGGTCGTCGTTTTCCATCAAGTCATCGGCCTGCGCTCCCGCGCTGCAACTGAGCGCAAGCATGCAGAGCAGGGCGACGGTTGAAGTGTTCATGGGTTGTCCTCCGGCAGGAGACCCGCCCCATCAGCGAAAGGCTGATGGGGCGCAGGCTCAGTTCGCGGTAACCGACACGGTGCGTACGGTGCCTTGGGACGAGGTGATGGTCGCGGTCGGGTTGGCCGAAGGCGCCACCGTGGTGATGTTACTCACCGTCAGCCGCCAGCGCCCGGTCACCGGTACTGTGGTAGTGCCCAAAGTGACCAGCCCGGTGGGGGTGGTGACCTGGATGGTGATGGTATTGCCGGTGATTACCGATGAAGTACCGGCAAAGTCCCAGGTGAAGCGGTTGTTGGAGCGTGCCGAGACGGTTGCCGTGGTGACGGTAAAGGTTTCCGCCGCCGGTCTTGGCGAGACTTGCACGGTCACCGTGGCGGGTGCTGTCGAGAGCGCACCCAGGCTGTCCCGTGCGATGTAGGTGAAGGTCGTGGTAAAGGCCGCTGTCACCGTGGCTGGCGGGGTGTACGTGAGTACCGTGCCATTACTGGTGACCGTGCCGCGACCCGCTGCCGGTTGGGTGAAGCTGGCGACTGCCAGCGGCAAGTTGCCTTCCGGGTCGGTGTCGTTGGCCAGCACACTGATCGGAATGGCGACACCCAGGGTCGCGACGGCATCGTTGACCGCTACCGGTGGCCGGTTTGGCGCAACGGTAATGCTGACGGTGGCAGCGGTGGTCGAGGCGAGGCCTTTAATGTCTTGTGCCTTGTAGGTGAAGGTGGCGGTCAACGGTGCATTGACCACTGCCGGTGGGGTGTAGATCACCGCAGTACTGCCACTCAGGGCCACCGTGCCTTGCCCTGCAGGGGGCTGGGTCAACGCGGTGATGCTGAGCGGTATGTTGCCATCCGGGTCACTGTCGTTGGCCAGCAGGTTAAGGGTGATCGGCACGCCGAAGCTGGTACTGCCGGTATCGGCAATGGCTATCGGCGGCTGATTCTCGCCTATGTTCGGGGCAGTCCCGACCACAACGACGGGTTCGGTATCACTGCCACCCGCTGCAGATTTGACGGTGACACTGGCTGGAGGTTGAACCAGGCCGGAGACGGTTATTCTCTGCAAGGTTCCGGTTTTGGACAGACGCCCGTAGCCTTGGGCAACCATGTCAGGAATGGCCACCTCATCGGTTGAGGTAGCCTCTATGAGAAGGCTTTTATTGTCCCAGCTGTAGCGCGCGGTCTGGATTTTCACCAGGTCAGTCAGCTTGCTCGATACAGAGGTTGGGCGTGTAGTGCCAGTGGGGTTGGTGGCGGTTATCACCACGACCGGCGGCACGGCGCCAGTAAGCAAGCGCTGCCCGAAGAAAAGGCCATTGTTGTCGCCAATCAGGTTGGTCTGGCAAGGCGACTGGGGTGGACCGGCGACCAGGGCAATGGATTCGCGAAAGCACACGGACGAAGTATTCGCCGCCTTGGCGAACACTTCAACCCGAGTACTGCTGCCGGCGCCGGCAGCAGTCCGCCGGTAAGTCGCGCGTGGAATTTCTACCGACGTTTGCGCCCGGCTGTCGAGCACCTTGCCGGCGACAGTGAAAAGGCTGGTCTGGATAGTGCCCGTGGGCCCGGCGATACGCACGAAGTTGGTGTTGTTGGGGCTGCCGGTCACGAGTTCGGTGAGGTTGGGGTCACCGACGAAGGTTTCTACGGCGCCGGTGTCCGGGTTCACTTCGGTATAGGGCCCGTTGACGCTGCGCAGGAACGGCCCGATGGCACCGTTTACCGCACCGCTGAAGTTGCCCGGCGCCCCGATGCCGACGTCTCGGGTAATGTTGATTGCCCGTCGCCCCGGAGTGGTCACGTTGACGGTTTCTACGCCGTAGGGATGGGTGATGGTGTAGACCCCTGCCACGGGAACCGAGACCCGGATGCGGATGCGCGCAAAGCTCTGCTGGTCGCCATCCACCGGGATTTCCGAGGCAAAGGCGGCTTCGATCCCGGCCACGTAGGCGTCCAGTTCAAAACCGCTGTTACCCACCGCGGGGATGGTGGTCTCGGCAAGGAACCAGAAGGCTTCTGGTGGCCAGTTGTCCGGAAACACCATCGGCTGGGTATCGTCGTAAATGCCCGGCTCCGGCAGCAGCGTGCACATGTAAGCCGGGGGCACGCTGACCGCTACCCGCGAGCTTGCCGCCCGGGACTGGCACAGCTCCATCGACAGCAGATTTTTGTCCTGATACCACATGGGGAATTTCCCCGTGGCGAAGGTGTAAGGACCAGGGTCGACGGCTGCGAGTTGAGCGAATGCGCTGCCGGTCAGCGATAGAGTCAGTCCCAGGGCGTTGAGCGCCAGGCGTGGCCAATTGTTCATGATGCCTCCTGATGAGGGTCTGCACATGTGAGCGTTCATTGCACAATGACCACTTCTTCGGTATCGCTGCCGCCATTGGATGACGTCACGCGGACTTTGGCTGGCGGGATCGGTGAGATGCCCGTGGCCAACGTTTTCACCGCTCCGCTACCACTCAGTGCGCCGATGGCAGCACCGGTGCCGGAGGTGGCGGTAAGCGCCGGCGGCGATGTTTCATCGCTGGTCGAGGCCACGAGCGTCAGTTGCCCTGAGCTCAGGCTGTATTCAGCACGCTGGATCACCACCAGGTCGGTCAGGGCCATGGGCAGGGTGGTCGGTGTACTGCTGGCAATCGCCAGATGGTTGTCGGCGGTGACTTGCAAGGTGGTCGGCAAGGTCGGATTGACCGAGTTCTGGACGTACCAGTTTCCGGTGGTATCAGCCTCGGTCAGTTTCAGCGCGGGGGTGCTGCTGCTAAGCACTACATCTGCCGGAGGCGGCGGCGCCAGGACAAACACATCCTGCTGAGCGATGGGGGCACTGGCACCCTGTTTGCGTGAGTAGGTGCTGCGCTGGGTGATCAGAGGTGTTGGCCGTACCACGGTGGATAATTTGCCCGAGACAGCAAACACCGTGCTGCGTAAATCCAGCCCGCCAGGACCTTCGATGCGAATGTAGTTGGTGTTGAACGGGCTGCCGGTCACGGCTTCGTTGAGGTTAGGGTCGCCGATGAATTGCTCGGCGCCACCGCTCACCGGATTGGTTTCGGTGTAGGGGCCGTTAACGCTGCGCAGGAACGGACCGATATCGCCCTTGAGGGCGCCATCATAGGTTTTGGGGGCCCCGATGCCGATGTCCCTGGTCATATTGATTGCCCGGCGCCCCGGTGTGTCGATGTTGAACACCTCGATGCCGTAGGGGTGGGTGATCACATACGTACCGGCAGTGGGTACGTCGACGCGAATCCGCACGCGGGCAAAACTGATCTGATCACCCTCGATCGGCTCTTCCGCAGCGAAGGCCGCTTCGATGGCAGAACCGTAGGCCAGGTTGATCCCCCTGGCGGCATCGACGATGGCGCCGTCAGCGGTGAACCAGAATGCTTCGTCAGGGAAGTTGGTGGGGAAGACGACGGGCTGTGCATCATCAAACACGCCGGGAGTTGGCAGCAGGTTGCACATGTAGGTAGGCGCAGCCGGTGTGCCTGGCACCCGGGAACTCACCGCTTTGGACAGGCACAAGTCGAGGGTTCGGCCATGGCTGTCCTGATACCAGGCGGCAAAACCCCCGTTGGCAGGTGTGTAAGGCCCGGTATCGACTGCAAACAGCGCCGCTTGGGAGATGCCTTGGGCCAGTGAGCTGACGACCAGAACGGCCGCTGTTTTGGACAGTAAAGGGTGCATGTGTATTCCCTCTAATGGAAACCTGCCCCTCGGAGGTGGGCCAGTTAGGAGGGTTTTGGCAAATTCCATACCAACTGGCCTCCATGGCCCTGCAAGCCCCGACTACAAGAGCCTCAGGGTGTTCAGCACGTTGCCCGCCAATTTTTCCGGCCGGGCATCTGTCCCCACTCCTGGGGTCAGTTGGGGGGCAGCGGGGAATGGAAGGTGAGGTACACCCGCAGTCGGGCAAACGCCCGTAAGTGGGCTATAACCCTAGAGGGGCATTGTTGGAAGCAACGTCAATGAATGTGCTGACTAAAACACTGCGGGTCGACCAGGCCAATGAACGTGCGGGCTCACGCAAGCCAGCGTTCAATATGCTGCGCTGGTACTCGCTGATCAGCCTCGCCGTGATCGGCTCTGTGGCAGTGGCGCTGGGTACTGTTGCGACGCAATTTGTGATTTCGGAGAGCGTACACCGCGATGCGTTGCTGACGTCCCAGTTCATCCAGGCGATTGCCTCGGCCGAGGTACGGCATGTCTCGATACCCAACGTCAGGACCATGGGCGAATTGCTCGACCCGCGCCAGGACAAGGATTTCCCCGACGTTGACCCCAAGGCACGCGCCAAGGCCCGAGGTGAGTTCCTTGATCATATCGAGCACTTGCCCGACGTAATCCTTGCCAACATCTATGCACCTGACCGCACGGTAATCTGGTCGACCAACCCGGCGTTGATCGGTGCGACGATCAACTCCGACGAAGACCTGGACCGTGCCTTCAACGCCAAAACGCCCGTGTCGGCCCGATATCACAGTGTCGATGAAGCACGTATGGAACAGAAGTTTTTAGTCCCGCCGAAATACGTCTTCATCGAAAACTACATTCCGTTGTTCGATGCCGATGGCGACAAGGTCACGGCGATGGTCGAGATCTACAAGGAGCCCAGCGACCTGATCGAACGCATGGCTCGTGGTTTGCTGCTGATCTGGCTGGCCACCGCTGTGGGCGGCGGGCTGATTTACCTGGGGCTGTACTGGATAGTACGCAGGGCTGCCATGCTGCTGGAAGCCCAGCAAAAACAGCTGGTCACCAACGAAACGTTTGTAGCGCTGGGGGAAATGTCCTCGGCGGTTGCCCACAGTTTGCGCAACCCGTTGGCGACCATTCGTTCCAGTGCCGAGCTGGCGCTGGAGTTCGACAGTGGCGCGGCCCACAAGAACATCAACGATATCGTGCTTCAGGTTGACCGGATGTCCAAGTGGGTTCGCGAACTGCTGCAATCCCTGCGCCCGCTCAGTGGCGAGGCCGAACCGGTAAATCTGGTAGCGGCGCTGTATGACAGCCTGGTGACGTTCGAACAGCAGATTGCCAAGGCCTGTATTCGGGTTGAGTTCGAACCGCAATCCACACCGCTGGTGCTTAGCCAGCAACTGCAGTTGAGCCAAATTCTCAGCAGTGTGTTGTCCAACGCTCTGGACGCCATGGACAAGGGTGGAACCTTGACTATTTTTCTGGTTTCAAACGATGCGGGCAGCGTGAGCGTAGTGCTGAGTGACAACGGCAAAGGCATGAACGAAGAGCAACGCAGCATGGCGTTCCGCCCGTTTTTCACCACAAAACAAGGTGGGCTTGGGGTAGGGCTGGTGCTGGTCAAGCGGACCATGGAGCGTTATGGGGGCTCGGCAAGCCTGCAAAGCTCCAAGGAGGGGGGGACCTGCGTACATCTTTCATTCAAGTTAATGCCCCAGAAATTGGGTGTGAGCTTTCCCCAATAGCGGGTGAGCTCCTGCTGAAGGCCTCAAATCACACAAGAGAGCTATGCATAGGCCTTTGTTTTTTATCGGTTTATTTTATTTGTAAGTAATTGTTTAAAAATGGCGAGCTCCTTGCAATGTCCCCATTACCCCCTTCATGACTTCGAGGCGGCTGGTAATGGACACAAAAGCGCGATTCTCTTCCAAGTGGCTCGGTTTACTAGCTCCGCTGAGCGTTCTGCTGACAATGATCCTGGGCATCACGCCTCTGCGGGCCAGCCCCATTGACGACGAACGACAGCCCGAACCTTCAGACCCGTCTGCCTATATAGATGAACCGGCTGACAAACCGGCAGCTTTGAACGCCATCCTGTCCTTGCCGGAAGCCAACCTTGACTCCTTCGACCTGCCCGATGGCGTCAAAGGCTCTCGTGATACCGAACGTCAGGAGAACATCCTGCCGCCCGCGCAGCAGACCAGCTTCAATTACCCCACCAACGGCAAACCCAGCCCGTTGTTCGGCGCGCAGCCGTTTACTCAGCAATTGGTACTGTTCGAAGAGTTCGGTCCCGAAAAGCTTGACCCGACCACACCTGCAGCACCCTTGGGGTTTCCGCCAGCGGCGATTGGCCCGCTGCCGCAGCAGGACCCCACCAGCGTCGCACGCAGTGCGCCACCGGGTGCGGCCCTCGACGCTTTCTTGCGTCAACCGGGGCTTACACCGTTTCCCAGCCAGTTTTCCAATGTCGTGGATCGCAACCCGTGGCAGGCGCAGATCGAATTTTTTCTCAACCGCCGCATTGGCTCGTCTGCTGAAGGGCGTCCGCCAGGCAAGGGCTGGTCACATCAGCGCTGGAACGAGTTTTACCCGCAATTGGCCTACAAAACGGTGCAAACCGGCGCGCGGACCAATGGCGGCCTGCGGGACAGTCGGCAGATGCACGGTTATGCGCTGGGCGAGTTCGGCCCCGGTGGTCTGTACCACAACGTGGCGGGCATACCGGCCACCGACGGCACTGCCAAAGGCGTTGATGCGCGCTTTCACCCGAGCATGCCGGTGCAAAACCACAATTCGGTCTGGACCTTCGACGGTACCTTGCCACCGAAGCTGTTGATGGTGCGCTACGGTCAGCCGGTGCTGATGCGGCACTACAACGGCTTGCCGATCGACCCCGCGGCCAACATGGGCTTTGGCCTGCACACCATCAGCACCCATGAACACAATGGCCATGCGCCTGCGGAAAGCGACGGTTATGCCAACGCGTTCTTCTTCCCCGGTCAATATTACGACTATCGCTGGCCGATCCAGCTGGCCGGCTACGACAGCATCAATACCGACGCCCATGATCCCCGTGCAGCGTTCCCGTGTTCGCCCGGTGAAACCCTGTGGACCAACGATCTCAAGCCGAGCCGCAAGACTTGCGAGAATGGCACGATCAAGATCCGTGGCGACTGGCGCGAAACCATGAGCACCCACTGGTTCCACGACCACATGCTCGATTTCACCGCGCAGAATGTCTACAAGGGCAACGCGGCCATGATGAACTACTACAGCGCCCTGGACCGTGGCAACGAATCGGTGAACGACGGCGTCAATCTGCGCTTGCCCAGTGGTAGCGCGCTGGCGTGGGGCAACCGCGACTACGACGTTAATCTGGTACTCGCCGACAAGGCCTGGGATGCCAATGGTCAGCTGTGGTTCAACCCGTTCAATACCGACGGTTTCATCGGCGATCAGATGCTGGTGAACTGGCAGTGGAAGCCGTCTCTCGACGTGCGTGCCCGCAGCTACCGGCTTCGGATTCTCAACGGCTCGGTATCGCGCTACTTCAAACTGGCCATGGTGCGTGAAATCAAAGGCACCGGCGGCGAGTTTCAAGGGCCAAAAGGTTCCGGAGTTTCCTATGCACGCGTGCCGTTCCACATGATCGCCAACGACGGCAACATCATGGAGCACAGCGTTCCTTTTGACGGCTCCATGGACCTGGATGCAGACGGCGACAAGCAAAATCACAACGCAATCCTGCCCACCCAGGGCATCGCCGAGCGCTTTGACATCATCGTCAATTTCGCGAAAAACGGTATCAAGCCAGGGGACAAGCTGTTCATGGTCAACCTGCTGGTGCATGACGATGGCAAGGGTCCCAAAGAACCCGTAGCACTGGGCGATGTGCTCTCCGAGAAGTACCTGGCGGTGATCAAGCAGTCGAGCAAAGGCCCGCAGTGGGATAAAGGCGATCCGGCGGTGGGCAAGGTGATGCAGTTCAACGTCAAGGCCTACACCGGCCAGGACTTGGCCATGGACCCTGCCGCCTATGAACCTGCGAAGCCGGGCAAGGCCGAAGGCTTGGTCATGATCCCGCTGAAGCTGCACCGCGACAATGCGGCAGACAAGGTGCTGCTGGCCAAGGCACGCCACCGTACGTTCATCTTCGGCCGCTCTGATGGCACCGACGAAGCGCCCTGGACGGTCAAGACCGATGGCGGTTTTGGCTACGCCATGGACCCACGGCGGCTCAATGCCGCCACCCAGTTGGCCAGCGGCCCCACCGATGCAGGCACTGCCGGGTTCGGCACGCTTGAGGTGTGGAACATCAAGGCTGGCGGCAAGGGCTGGAGCCATCCGGTGCATGTGCACTTCGAAGAAGGGATCATTCTCAGCCGGGGCGGCAAGGCTCCGCCGGAATGGGAAAAGTGGGCCCGCAAGGATGTGTACCGTATCGGCTCGGAAAAGGATGGGCTGGACAGCGTCGAAATGGCGATCAATTTCCGCGAGTTTGCCGGTACCTACATGGAGCATTGTCACAACACCCAGCATGAGGACAACTCCATGCTGTTGCGTTGGGACATAGAGAAACCGGGGCAGTTCCAGTTGATGCCGACCCCGCTGCCGAGCTGGGACGGGGTGCGCTATGTCAATTCGGCCGCATTGCCTACTTTCCGCAAGGGCGACGGCGTGGGCCCTCAAGTGCAGGTGACCAAATGAACCTTGAGGGGGTCAGCGAAGCACTCTGCCGCGCATTGCGCATGTACGTGGTGTTGTTGGTGACCTGCCTGTTGGGGACTCAGGTGTGTGTCGGCCACGAAGCCGAGCCGGCACCGGTCAGCGAACAGGTAACGCCCTGGGGCGAAGACTACTTCCCCAACACCCTGCTGACCGACCAGGACGGTCGGCAAGTGCATTTTTTCGATGACATGATCAAGGGCAAGGTGGTGGTGATCAATTTTATCTTCACCTCGTGCAGTGACTCCTGTCCGCTTGAAACGGCGCGCCTGCGCCAGGTTCAAAAATTGCTGGGTGAGCGGGTCGGCAAGGATATTTTCTTCTACTCCATCAGTATCGATCCCTTGAGCGATACACCCCAGGTGCTCAAGGCATATGCGCAACGTTTCAAGGTAGGCCCCGGCTGGCAGTTTCTCACCGGAGAGTTCGACGCTGTGACCGAACTGCGGCACAAACTCGGGTTGTTCATTGACGGTGTCGACAATGGCCGGACCAAGGATCACAACCTGAGCCTGATCGTAGGCAATCAGCAAACCGGTCGCTGGATGAAGGCTTCGCCCTTTGAAAGTCCTTGGATTCTGGCGGATCAACTGGCCAATACCTTGCAAAACTGGAAGCAGCCCAGCCTCGAACAGAGCTATGTCGATGCCCCCGAAATACGCCCGCCAAGCAACGGTGAGGAGCTGTTTCGTACACGCTGCGCCTCGTGCCACAGCCTGGGCATGCAGGACGGGCAAGGCATCGGCATGCGCAGTATTGGCCCTGACCTGATCGGTGTGACTCGACAGCGCGACCCCGCCTGGCTGAGCCGCTGGATTCGTGAGCCGGACCGCATGCTGGCGCAGAAGGATCCTGTTGCGCTGGCGCTGTTTGAGCGTTACGGCAAGATCCCGATGCCCAACCTGCGGCTGGATGAAAATGCGGCACAGGCAATCATTGGATTTCTGCAGGAAGAAACGGATCGCCAGCTGTCTCTGTCGGCGCAAGCGCAGTAGAGGCAAAATAACATCATCGTATCGTCCGTCTTTATAACGGGCGCCTACACTGACTCTGAACTCGACTGAAAGGACTCAGATCAGCAACCGGGGAACACCCATGCCGTTACCCGATAAAACAGTGATCGATCCTGATACGCAATGGCTAAAACGTGGGCAGTTCAACCTGCTGCGCTGGTTTTCGCTGGGCAGCTTTCTGATCATCGCCGCCGTAGCCATGGGACTTGGCTACATATCTACGCGATTTTTGGTCGAGGAGAGCATTGAACGGGACTCGATCCTCACCGCACAATTTATCCAGGCCATTGGCGCCGCAGAGATCCGGCATGCCTCCATCACGTCCGGCCGCACGATGGGCGAGATGCTCGACCCGCGTCAGGACAAGGCTTATCCGGACGTTGCCCCCGAGACGCGGGCAACTGCGCGCATCGAGTTTCTTGACCATGTGGAGCATCTGCCGGATCTGCTTTTAGCCACCGTGTATGCCCATGATCGCACGGTAGTCTGGTCCACCAATCCTGAACTGATTGGCGTGCGTATTGAAAATGACGATGAACTGGATCAGTCCTTTGACATGAAGGAGGCGGTATCCACCAGTTACCACGAAATTGACGATGAACGTCCCGAGCAGCGACTGCTGCACGAGCCCGATTACCTGTTTGTCGAAAACTACATTCCGATGTTTAACGCTGACAAAAGTCACGTCATCGCCATGGTGGAAATCTACAAGGAACCCGCGGACCTGGTGGCGCGCATCCAGCGCGGTTTCAAGAGCATCTGGCTGGCGACGATATTGGGCGGGCTGGTGATCTACCTGGCATTGTTCTGGATTGTGCGGCGCGCCGCCCGGTTGCTCGAAAGCCAGCAAAAGCAGCTGATCGCCAACGAAACGTTTGTCGCCCTGGGGGCCATGTCGTCGGCCGTCGCCCACAGTTTGCGCAACCCACTGGCAAATATCCGATCAAGCGCCGAACTGTCCCAGGGCCTAGCCAGCCAGGGCGCACAGAAAAACATCGGAGACATCATCAGCCAGGTGGACCGCATGTCGCGGTGGGTCCGTGAGCTGCTGGTGTCTTTGCGCCCGGCCACGGAAGAGTCCGAAGCCGTGGATCTGGTGCTGGCGCTTGAAGATACCTTGAGCGCTTTCGAACCCCTGATCCGCAGTTCGAATGTCGAAGTACGCTTCAATGCGCCGGCGTATGAGCCGGTCGTCAGCCAGCAAGTGCTGCTCACGCAGATCCTCAACAGTCTGTTTGCCAACGCCCTGGAGGCCATGCCCAAGGGGGGCGTGCTGATGATCGATATCGAATCCTCGCAGCCGGGGCAATTGAGCATGACCTTGAGCGATACGGGTAAAGGCATGACCCCGCAGCAACAACAGGTGGTTTTTAAACCGTTTTTTACCACCAAACAAGGCGGTTTGGGCGTCGGTTTGGCGTTAGTTAAAAGAATTATGGAGCGTTTCGAAGGTTCGGTCGAACTGACCAGCCGAGAGCAGGAAGGAACCCGCGTGCGACTCAACTTCAAAGTGGCAACGGGAGAAGCATATGGAGCACAGCATACTGCTGGTCGAGGATGACCAGCTTCTGGCCGAGAATATTCAGACTTACCTGGAGCGTAAAAACTTCGAGGTGACGATCTGCCATTCGGCTGAAGACGCGCTGCAAAAGTTGACGACCTTCACCCCCGACGTTGTATTGACCGACAACTCACTGCCTGGCATGAGTGGCCATGACCTGATCCAGAAGCTGCTCGACAGCGCGCCGGATTTGAAAGTGATCATGATGACCGGTTACGGCAACGTAGAGGATGCGGTGATTGCGATGAAGGAGGGCGCCTTCCACTACGTCACCAAACCGGTGGCCCTGGCCGAGCTCAAGCTGTTGCTGGACAAGGCCATGGCGACTGACCGAATGGAGCGCACCCTGTCGTTTTACCAGGAGCGTGAGGCCCAAAAATCAGGGGTTCAGGCCTTGATCGGCGATTCGGCGCCCATGCAGTACCTCAAGGGCACCATTGCCCAGTTGCTCGACGCCGAGCGCCGGATGGCCAACACCGACTTGCCGCCTGTGCTGGTGGAAGGCGAGACCGGCACTGGCAAGGAACTGGTGGCGCGGGCCCTGCATTTCGACGGGCCACGCAGCAAAGGCCCGTTCATTGAGTTCAACTGTGCGTCGATTCCGTCCAACCTGGTGGAGTCTGAGCTCTTCGGTCACGAGAAAGGGGCTTTCACCGATGCAAAGGACCGTCGTGTGGGGCTGGTAGAAGCAGCCGATGGCGGTACGCTGTTTCTCGACGAAGTAGGGGAAATGGACCTGCTGCTGCAAGCCAAGCTGCTCAAATTACTGGAAGACCGGACCATTCGCCGAGTCGGTTCGGTCAAGGAACGCAAAGTCGATCTGCGCGTTATCAGTGCCACCAACTGTAACCTCGAACAGATGGTTCAACAGGGTAAATTCCGTCGAGACCTGTTCTTTCGTCTGCGCATCATTTCGATCAAAGTACCGCGACTGTATAGCCGGGGTCAGGACATTCTGTTGCTGGCGCGGCACTTCCTGGCCAGTCATGGCAAACGCTATGGCAAGCCGCACCTGCATTTCAGCAACCAGGCCGAAGAGTTGCTGCTCAGTTACAGCTGGCCGGGCAATGTGCGCGAGCTGCGCAACATGCTTGAGCAAACAGTGCTGCTGGCCCAGAGCGACACTATTGCCGCGCATCAACTGAACGTCTGCTTGAGCCTGGTAGATGAACCTTTGGTGTTACAGGAAGCGAAATATCACGAGCCTCGCCCGGTGTACAACGATGTCGAGTCGATGAGCCTGCCGGAAGTCGAGCGCGATATGGTACGCAAGATGCTCGACAAGACCGACTGGAACGTCACCAAGTCAGCCCGTCTGCTGGGGCTGAGCCGAGACATGCTGCGCTACCGGATAGAAAAGCTGGGTCTCGAACGCCCGGACAAGCGGCAGTGGTGACCCGGCGCCAGAGCCGAAACTGCCCCGGCACAGGTCTGGCGCCGGCTCGGGAAGGCGAAGGGGCCGCCTGGCCGGCCCGTGTCACTCACTGTTCGTTGTAGACGCCGTAGAAACTGCTGAGTCCGAAGGGGCTGATCTTGAAGTCCATCACACTGGTGCGCATCGGCTGGTAGACCGTGGAGTGGGCGATCGGGGTGATCGGCACCTGCGCTTTCAGGACACGCTGCGCTTCTTTGTACAACTCGGTGCGCTTTTCCACATCGGTGGTAGCCGCGGCGGCCTTCACCAGTTTTTCGTAGCCATCATTGCACCACTTGGCGAAGTTGTTGCCGTTGACCGAGTTGCAGCTGTAGAGGGTACCCAGCCAGTTGTCCGGGTCACCGTTATCGCCCGTGAAGCCGATCAGCATGACGTCGTGCTCGCCGGCGTGGGCGCGCTTGATGTACTCACCCCATTCGTAGCTGACGATGTTGGCCTTGATACCGATTTTGGACCAGTCGGCCTGGAGCATTTCGGCCATCAGCTTGGCGTTGGGGTTGTAGGGGCGCTGTACCGGCATGGCCCATAGGGTGATTTGTGTGCCTTCTTTCACCCCTGCAGCCTTTAGCAGTTCCTTGGCCTTCTGCGGGTTATAGCCGGCGTCCTTGATGGTCTCGTCATAGGACCACTGGGTCGGCGGCAGGCCGTTGACGGCCAACTGGCCGGCGCCCTGGTAAACGGCGTCGATGATGGATTGCTTGTTTACCGCCATGTCTAGCGCCTGGCGTACTTCGAGCTTGTCGAACGGCTTGCGGGTGAAGTTGTAGGCGATGTAGCCAAGGTTGAAGCCTGGTTGACTCGGCATCTTGAGGCTCTTGTCCTCCTGCAGCGGCTTGATATCGGCCGGGCGCGGGAAGGCGGTGATCTGACATTCGTTCTTTTTCAGCTTTTGCATGCGCACCGAGGCGTCGGTGGTGATGGCGAAGATCAGGTTGTCGATCTTCACGTCTTCAGGCTTCCAGTAGTCCTTGTTGCCCTTGAAGCGAATCTGGGCGTCTTTCTGGTACTTGCTGAACACGAACGGGCCAGTGCCGATCGGCTTTTGGTTGATGGTCTTGGCCTTGCCTTCCTTGAGCAACTGGTCCGCGTATTCAGCCGACTGGATAGAGGCGAAGCTCATGGCCATGTTCTGGATGAAGGCTGCGTTGACACCGTTGAGCGTGAACTTGACGGTATGGTCGTCGACTTTTTCGACCTTGGTTATGTTTTCGTTCATCCCCATGTCGGTGAAGTAAGGAAATTCGGTGGGGTAGGCCTTGCGGAACGGCATGTCCTTGTCGAGCATGCGGTTGAAGGTAAACAGCACGTCGTCTGCGTTGAAGTTGCGGGTCGGCGTGAAGTAGTCGGTGGTGTGGAACTTGACCCCGTCACGCAGGTGGAAGGTGTAGGTCAGGCCATCGGGAGAAACGTCCCAGCTGGTCGCCAGCCCCGGGATGACCTTGGTGCTGCCACGTTCGAACTGCGAGAGGCGGTTGAATACGGTTTCGGCTGAGGCGTCGAAGTCGGTCCCCGTGGTGTATTGGCCTGGGTCGAAGCCCGCGGGGCTGCCTTCGGAGCAGAACACCAGGTTACTGGCGGCGTGGGTCAAACAGCAACCGAGGATCAGGCCGGCGGCGATCATGGTTTTGAGCGTGTTTTTTTTGCGCATGCGAACCTCATTGTTTTTATTTTGAGGGCGGCAGATCAGGTAGTCATTCCAGGGGGATGCACCTGACCCTGCGGCTTTACGGGCTGTAGGCTGCCCGCCATTTGCGGACAGAAAGCCGAAGGCCGTCGTCCTGGCTCGGGCGGTTGCGCTAAAGGGAGAGGGGTGCTCGCGCCGCCACCGGCCGAGGGAAAACTTAAGTCATTCTAAAATCAATTTCAACTTAAATTAAGTCAGGCTTAATTTTTAAGCGTGCCAAGTCAGACCGCGGGGCGATCGTCGAGTAGCCCGCCCATGGTGGTGACCACCAGTACTTCGGCAACATCGTCGCCAGCGTTGGCGATGGAATGCGGCTTGGTGGAGTCAAAATGCACCGAGCCCCCGGGGCCAAGCGGGTAGTTGTGGCCTTCGATGGTGTAGACGATTTGCCCGGAGAGCACATAGGTGAACTCTGCGCCTTCGTGGGAGATGAGCTCGGACTGGTAGCCCACCGCCATGGTCATCTTCATTGCATTGACCAGGTTGCCGGGGAAGTTGCTGGACAGGCGCTCGTAGACCAGCGGCTGGCTGCCTATGGTGTAGCGCACGCGCTGGCCCTGGTGGGAATCGGGCTGAGGCTGGGCGGGCTGGTCGAACAGTATGTTGAGCGCAATGCCCAAGGATTTTGCGATTCTGGCCAACGAGGAGATGGACACGCCAGTGAGGTTACGTTCCGCCTGGGACAGGAAGCTGGCAGTGAGGCCTGATTCAGTGGCGACTTGGTTCAGGGTCTTGTTGGCGGCACGGCGATAGCGGCGCAGCCGTTCCCCGATCAGTTCTGCGGTCATTGGCGTGGCTCGTGTTCTGAAAGGCGCAAGTATAGCGGGCGACGCCTTGCAGAAAAGGCTTTTAGCCTTGTTGATGTTAAGTAGCACTGAAAATATGCATTGACGACTATTTAAGTCAGGCTTAAATTTCGTCCACTGCAATATAATTCGGGAGAACGAGATGACAGTGGGCGTAGGTGGCAAAACTCCGGAACAGGCGCTGGCCGGCCTGGTGAAGATGACCGCGGGCATGAAGCCCATCGGCCTCGACGAATACCAGTCACGCATTGCCAAGGCCCAGGGCCTGATGCACGAGCAGGGCATCGCCGCCATCTACCTGAACGCTGGCAGCAACCTGTGCTACTTCACCGGGGTGAAGTGGAGTCCGAGCGAACGCATGGTCGGCGCGGTGCTGCCCGCCAATGGACCGCTGGCCTATATCGCCCCGGCATTCGAAGAGGGCACCATCCGCGATTTCCGCGAGGTAGACGGGGCTATCCATGGCTGGCATGAGCACGAGAGTCCCTACCGCCTGCTGCTCGACATGCTCGCGGGAATGGGCATCGCTGCCGATGCTGTGGTGGGCCTGTGCCCGTCGCTGGCGTTCTTCATGTTCGACGGTATCCGCCGCCTCGAATCGGGCTTCGAGTTCGTAGACGCTTCTTGCGTGACAAACCCGTGCCGGTATCACAAGTCCCCTGCAGAATTGGCGCTGATGCAGCGCGCCAAAGACATGACCCTGGAAGTGCAAAAGGCTGCCGCCAGCATCCTGCGCGCAGGCATCAGCACTACCGAGGTTGCCGAATTCATCCGCGAGGCGCACCGCAAGGTGGGCGCGCCGGGTTCGACTTTCTGCATCGTGCTGTTTGGCGAGGCCAGCGCTTTCCCCCATGGGGTGAAGCACGCGCAGGTGCTCAAGGACGGCGACATGGTGCTGATCGACACGGGCTGCCTGCTCCACGGCTACCAGTCGGACATCACTCGCAGTTACGTATTCGGCACCCCGAACGATCGCCAGCGCGCCATATGGAACCTGGAAAAAACCGCCCAGCAGGCAGCCTTCGACGCCGCGCGTCTGGGCGAACCCTGCCAGGCGGTGGATGCCGCCGCGCGGCTTAGCCTGGAAGCCGCCGGTCTCGGCCCGGACTACCAGTTACCCGGCTTGCCGCACCGTACCGGACATGGCATCGGCCTGGACATTCACGAAGGACCCTACCTGGTGCGTGGTGATCAGACGCCACTGGCCGAGGGCATGTGCTTCTCCAATGAGCCGATGATTTGCGTGCCGGGGGAGTTCGGCATTCGCCTGGAGGATCACTTCTACATGACCGCCACTGGCCCGCGCTGGTTTACCCAGCCGAGCCATTGCGTAGACGATCCGTTCGGGCTGGAGGCCTAAAGGCCTGAAGGCAGGCTTGTGACGAGGCTAAATCCCCAACCGCCACGGCATTTGTTTGAAACAGTAAGGCACCCCACGCCCAATGCGATTTGGCCCTTGAGGCGTCATTTTTTCGTTAGCGAGGTCATGGGTGCCATGTTCGAACACGCGGCCAGGTCTTCGAGAAAGGCTTGAAGTATCGGCGGCGGGGCAATGCCTCGCCGGGTAATCACATCGAAGGGTGACATGAGCTTCAAGCTGTTGGGCGCCAGTTGGTGCATTTCGCCGGTCTTGATCCACTGGCTGGCGAAATGGGTGGGCAAAAAGCCCAGATAGGCCCCCGAGATCAGCAGGATGGCCAAGGCTTCAATATTGTCCACAGTGGCTGCCGCCTTGCTGACCCCCAAGTGCTCCAGATCGTATTGCTGCATGTAGCCCCTGGCGACAATCCGGCTGGTACCGACTTCATCGAGCAGTTCGCTTCCTTCGGCTTTACTGCCATAGAGCGGGTGCCGCCGCCCGCAATATAACCCCAGTGCTTCCTCATACAGCGGCGCTTGCAGCAACCCCGGTACGTGGATCGGAAAGTGCCCGATGGCCAGGTGCAGGCGGCCGTCAAGTACGCGTTCTTCCAGCTCTGCCGGGGTGCCGACATACACGTTCAGGTGGACATCATGGCCTCTGGACACAAAGCGCTGGGTGGTGCGCGGGATAGGCGACCCCGGATCGGTAATGGTGGTGTCGATAATCCCCAGGTTGAGCTTGCCACTGATGTGTTGCTTGAGTACGTCGGCGTCCATGCAGAAATTTTCTACGGCTGAGAGCAGACGCTGAGTTGCCTCGTGGATGGCCACGCCTTGTTCGGTCAGGCGAAAGCCGCTGCGCCCGCGCTGGCAGAGTTTGACCCCCAGCCGGGTCTCCAGGTGGGTCATCTGCTCGCTGATGGTTGACTGGCCTGCGTTCAATGCCGCCTGTGCAGCAGAAAAGCCGCCGCACCTGACAATGGTCGCAAACACCCTGAGCAGTTTCAGATCAACATCGTGCAGTTGAATCACGTTGAATCTCCATCCGTACGAGCATCGGGAATGCCGATATAAGTATCGGATGTTTAGCATTTTTACTACCCATACCTGCGCTCATAGTCACTCCATCAGCGGTCGCGCAACAGTACTGCTGAGTCAATAACAAGAATTGGAGATGCCTTAAATGTCGAACAATGGTTATGAATCCGGTCGCCTGAACTTGCCGTTTGTGGGGCACTGCACTTTTGCCAAGTCCCCGGTGTGTACCGATTGGGATGCCCTGGATGCCGACGTCGCGATCCTTGGCGTACCCAATGACATGGGAACGCAGTGGCGCTCCGGAGCTCGTTTTGGACCACGCGGCATTCGTGAGGCATCGACGCTGTTTTCGTTTGGCCATAGCGGCGCTTACGATCATGAAGACGATGTGATGTACCTGACAGCATCGGACGTGCGGATGGTCGATGTGGGTGACGCCGATATTGTGCATACCGACATGGCGACCAGTAATGAAAATACTGAGTTTGCAGTGCGCAAAATTCTTGATGCCGGCGTCATGCCTGTGGTGCTCGGGGGCGATCATTCGGTGCACGCCCCGGTAATCAAGGCGTTCGAAGGCCGCGGCCCGATCCATATCATTCACTTCGACGCGCACCTGGACTTCGTTGATGAGCGGCATGGCGTGCGCTACGGGCATGGAAACCCGCTGCGCCGAGCGTCTGAAATGAACCACATTGTCGGCATGACCCAGATGGGTATCCGCAATGTCTCCTCTTCCAACCGCGACGACTATGAGGCGGCCCATAGCGCCGGTTCGAAAATCCTTTCGGTACGCGATGTGCGCCGCCTCGGTACAGAGGGCGTGCTGGCCCTGATTCCGCAAAACATCAATTACTACATCACTATCGACATTGACGGTTTTGACCCCTCCATTGCACCGGGTACCGGCACCCCCAGCCATGGTGGCTTCCTCTATTACGAAGTGCTGGAAATCATCCAGGCTCTGGTTAAACGCAGCAAAGGCAACATCGTGGGCATGGACTTGGTAGAGGTTGCACCGGTTTATGACCCGTCGGGCATCACCTCGATTCTTGCCGCGCAACTGCTGCTCAACAGTATCGGTTTCATCTTCCATGAGCGGGCCCAAGCCAAGCGAATGATGAGTGAATTGACACCGGCCTGATCAGCAACCCGGGGCTATCGACCCAGTGCTTGCGTGGTGCTTGAGCCACGACCAGAGAGAATTAAAAATGGATACGATTGTTAAGCAGTACTTGCAGAAATTTGGAGTAAGCGAGGCGACCCAAACCTTTATTGGCAAGGCGCAGCGGATGTTTATCGGCGGTGCCTGGGTCGAGGCCAGTGACGGGCAGACCAGCGACGTTATCGAGCCTTCGACCGAGGGGCTTTTGACCCGCATTCCAATGGCGACCACCCAGGATCTGGACCGTGCCGTGCAAGCTGCCCGGGCACAGTTCGACGGCGGCGCCTGGCGCCAGGCCAAACCGGCAGAACGCGAGCGAATGATTCACCGCCTGGCTGATTTGATCGAACTCAATGCCCTTGAACTGGCAGAAATCGAATCTATCGACATGGGCAAGTCTGCAGCCCAGGCCCGGGACGTTGATATTCAGGGAACAGTTGATACCTTGCGCTACTTCGCCGGTTGGGCGACCAAGCTCCATGGCCGCACTGTAGAACCTTCATTACCAGGCAACTACCTGGCCTATACGCGCAAGGAACCGGTGGGTGTCGTCGGGGCCATCGTGCCCTGGAACTTTCCGCTGCAAACCATGGCCTGGAAGCTGGGTGCGGCACTTGCAACAGGCTGTACCGTGGTGGTCAAACCCGCCGAGTTGACCTCTTTGTCGGCTTTACGTTTCGCCGAACTGGTACAGCAAGCCGGGATTCCGGACGGGGTGATTAACATTGTGACCGGGCGCGGTAGCGTTGTCGGGGCGGCCATGGCCACACATCCGGGCATCGACAAGCTCACGTTTACCGGCTCGACGCCTGTAGGCCTCACGGTTGGCCGTGCCGCACTGGAAGACATGAAGCGCCTGACGCTTGAGCTCGGGGGGAAATCGCCGGTTATCGTACTGGCCGATGCCGACCTGAAAGCCGCCGCACAGGCCATTGCCAACGGGGTTTTCTTCAATTCGGGGCAGGTGTGCGACGCCGGTACCCGGGCCTATGTTCATCGCAGTATCTACGACGAATTCCTGCGTGAGCTGGTGGCTTATACCCGCACGCTGAAAATGGCGCCGGGGCTGGACCCCGAGTGCTTTATCAGCCCACTGGTGTCGGCGCAGCAGAAGGCGCGAGTCAGCGACTACATCGAAACCGGCAAGCGTGAAGGCGCTGTCCTGGTGTGTGGCGGGCAACCTGTTGAGGGCCCGGGTTTCTTCGTGGAACCCACCATTTTTGCCCATTGCCGCAATGATATGCGCATCGTCCAGGAGGAGGTGTTTGGTCCGGTGCTGGTGACTGCACCCTTTGACGATGACGAAGAAGCTTTGGCGCTGGCCAACGATTCGCCTTACGGCTTGGCCGCTGCCCTGTATTCCAACGATCTTGGGCGGGTACATGGCCTGATTCCACGGCTGCGTGCCGGTGCAGTCTACGTCAATGCGCACGGCACCATCGATCCGTCGATGCCATTTGGTGGTTACAAGCAATCCGGTTTTGGCAAGGATCTGGGCCCGGAACAGCTCGATCACTTACTGGAGACCAAGGCCGTATGGATCACGCTGCCCTGAAGGGTGGCCGGCGTACATCGCTAGCAGGCGCCAGTGGCGCCTTTGAACCCCGCAGGCGTAAAGGGAAGGGCGTCTGCGGGGTGGTAAAGCTGAAAAATGCAGTCATCTCGTCATGATCTTCAATAATAATTAAGAGCCCATCATGAACACTCACGCCAAGCCTGCAGCGAGTACTGTGGCCCAGGACGACACCTTTGTCGTCGAAGGGCATTCCATTGATTTCATTCCCGAGCACGAGCGCACTGACAAGCTCTCGAGTCAGGGACCTTTCTGGTTTCTCGGCAATTTCACGTTTTTTACCATGACCATCGGCTTTGTCGGCCCCAGTGTGGGGCTGAGCGCGTTATGGACGACGCTCGCCGGCACGCTGGGGATCATGTTTGGCACCTTGTTCATGGCGTTTCATGGGTCGCAGGGGCCGCATTTGGGCCTCCCGCAGATGATTCAGTCCCGTGCACAGTTCGGCTATCGGGGCGTGATCCTGGTCCTGTTGGCCACGCTCTTTGTGTTCGCGGGCTTTAACATTGTTAACCTGGTGTTGATGATGCAAGGTCTGCACACGTTATTTGGCTTCGATCCGGTCGTGATCGCCGTGGCCGTGACGGCCCCGGCGGCGATTCTGGCGATCCTGGGCCATGACTGGATGCACCGCAGTTTCAAGTGGGCGTTGTGCCTGTCGATTCCGCTTTACGGTCTGGTGACCCTGGCGGTGTTGATGGGCTGGGTGCCAGATGCGCCGTTGCCGGTGCTCGCTGCCGGCGATGCAGCTCCTGTCCCTCGCGGCTTCAACCTGACGGGCTTCATCGCCCAGTTCGCCGCGGCGGCCAGTTACAACATTGCTTACGCGCCTTATGTGTCTGACTACTCGCGTTACTTGCCCAAAAACACCTCAAGCAAAAAGCTGATTGCGGTGATTTTTCTGGGCGCCTCCTTGTCTGGCGCGTGGATGATTGCGGTGGGAGGGTGGCTGGCCGACCATCTCAATTCTACTGATGTACTGGTCGCGCTCGGGCAAGTGGGTAACACCGTGTCGCCGCTGCTCGGCACAGCCGTCGTGATCATCACGATTCTGGCTTTTCTGCCGGTCATTGCGATGAATATCTACAGCGCCAAGCTGACCACACTGACCTGCGTCGATTCGATCAAACACATTGAGCCGACACGCAGGGCGCGGATCCTGGCTATCGGCTTTGTGATTTTGCTGCAACTGGGTGTGGCCCTGAGCATCCAGAGTTCGGGTAAAGGCCTGTCGGTGCTGGGTATCTACCTGGTGGTGATGCTGTACTTCCTGGTGCCGTGGACATCGGTCAACCTCACTGACTACTTCTTCGTTCGCAAGGGCCGTTACGCCATCCCGCACTTCTTTATGCCCAAAAGCAATCTTTACGGTAGCTGGGGGCTGCGCGGGATCGCCGCGTACGCGATCGGCTTTGTGTCAATGATCCCTTTCTTTTACATCTATGACGGTGTCGAGCAGCGCGAGGTCTATGTCGGCCCGCTCGCAAAAGCACTCGGCAGCATCGACATTGCCTGGCTCGTTGGTTTGATCGTGTCGGGGCTGGTGTATTACTGGCTCAGCCGCTCAATCGACCTGCAGCGTGAAGAGTCAATCATCCAACACATCGAGCATACAGCTGCGCAGTACACCCCTGGCGATGATCTCCCCCAGCCCGTGTTGCCAGCGTTTACCCCATCGACTGTCGGGAGCTAACCATGACTGTCCAAAAATACGATTACATCATCATCGGCGCAGGCTCGGCAGGTTGCGTACTGGCCAACCGGCTGAGTGAGGATCCTGACACCTCAGTACTGGTACTGGAATTTGGCGGCAGCGACCGCAGTGTGTTGATTCAGATGCCCAGTGCATTTTCGATCCCGATGAATACCAAAAAGTACAACTGGCGCTATGAAACCGAGCCGGAGCCTTTCCTCGACGGTCGTCGTATCCATTGCCCTCGGGGCAAGGTATTGGGCGGTTCATCGTCGATCAACGGGTTGGTGTATATCCGCGGCCATGCTTACGATTTTGATGAGTGGGAGAGCCTGGGTGCCCAGGGTTGGGGGTACCGCAATTGCTTGCCTTACTTCAAACGTGCGGAATGCTACGAATCGGGCGGCGACAGTTACCGCGGGCAGGACGGGCCGCTGCATACCACCAACGGCAATAACATGAAAAATCCGTTGTACGGCGCCTGGGTCGAAGCCGGTGCTGAAGCGGGCTACATCAAGACCGATGACTGCAATGGCTTTATGCAGGAAGGTTTCGGTGCCATGCACATGACGGTAAAAAATGGCGTTCGTTGCTCGACGGCCAACGCCTATTTACGGCCTGCCATGGGCCGGCCAAACCTGACCGTGGTGACCCGGGCCATGACCCGGCACATTATTCTGGAGGGCAAGCGGGCGGTGGGTATCAGCTATGACTGCGCAGGCCGGAACCATGAGGTGTTCTGCAACCGGGAAATACTGGTGTCGGCCGGTCCTATCGGCTCGCCGCATCTGTTGCAACGTTCCGGCATAGGCCCGGCAGAGGTATTGCGCAAGGCCGGGGTTGAGGTCAGGCATGAACTGCCCGGCGTCGGCGAGAACCTTCAGGATCACGCCGAGGTGTATATCCAGTTCGGCTGCAAGGAGCCGGTGACGCTCAATAGCAAGATGGATCCCTTGAGCAAACTGATGATCGGCCTGCGCTGGTTGTTGTTCAAAGATGGACTGGGCGCGACCAATCATTTTGAGGCCGGTGGTTTTATCCGCTCCGACAAGCGCCTTCTGTGGCCGGATATCCAGTTTCACTTCCTGCCGGCGGCCATGCGTTATGACGGCAATAAACCGATCAAGGGGCATGGCTTCATGGTGCTCACCGGGCCGAACAAACCCAAGAGTCGCGGCTATGTGCGCATTCGTTCAGCTGACCCTTACGAGCATCCGCAGATTCAGTTCAACTACCTGCAACGCGAGGAGGACCGCGAAGGCTTTCGTCGCTGCATACGCCTGACCCGGGAAATCATCGGGCAGCCTGCGATGGACCGCTTTCGTGATGACGAAATTGCACCCGGGATTCATATAAATAGCGATGAAGACATCGACACCTTCGTGCGCGCGAATCTGGAGAGTACCTATCATCCGTGTGGCTCATGTCGCATGGGGGAAGATGAGATGGCAGTGGTTGATTCCGAGTTGCGGGTGAGGGGGCTTGCAGGTTTACGTGTCATCGACTCGTCAGTGTTTCCAACCGAGCCCAACGGCAACCTCAATGCGCCGACCATCATGCTCGCCGAACGGGCATCCGACCTGGTTCGCGGGCGGCAAATGCTGCCTGCTTCGGAAGTTGCAGTCGGCCTGGCACAAGACTGGCAGACGAGCCAGCGCACAGCGCTTCCCGAGCGCAATGTCAGGGTTTGATTCAGTTCATGAGCGGCTGTTCGTAAGCTCATGCGTACGGTTTCAACAGGCATGCCTACAATCGTAGTGCTCCTGTCAGGTCTTCGTCGCAGTTGAGGAAGGGTTGGCTAAGGTGTCTAGAGAATCCGGGGCGATTCAAACTACATTTAACTGATAGCGACGAAACCGGGAGTCATCTGATGAACGAGAAACCCACGATTCTATTGGTGCATGGTTTTTGGGGCGGTGCTGCCCATTGGAGCAAAGTCATCGCTGAACTGTTACGCACGGGCTATACGTCTATTCGCGCGGTTGAACTGCCGTTGACTTCACTTGCAGATGACGCAGAGCGCACTCGCAAGATGATTGCTCAGGAGAAGGGGCCGGTCTTGCTGGTAGGCCATTCTTATGGTGGTGCCGTCATCACTGAGGTTGGCGATCAGCCGAACGTCGTGGGTTTGGTGTACATCGCCGCATTTGCCCCGGACGCGGGTGAGAGCCCCGGCGGCATCACTCAGGAACATGTGCCGGTCGCGGCGTCAAACCTTGTGCCTGATAGCGATGGTTATTTGTGGGTTAACCCGCAGCTCTACCATGAAAGCTTCTGCCAGGATCTGACTACGGACGAGGGGTTGGTGATGGGCATCACCCAGAAAGCCCCGCTGGCCAGCACTTTTGGCGACACCATCACGTCTCCCGCCTGGAAGAAGAAACCGTCGTGGTATCAGATATCCAGTGAGGACAGGATGATTGCGCCAGAAAATCAGGTGCGTATGTCTAAACGGTTGGGCGCCAGAAAGGTCATTACCTTGAAAGCAAGCCATGCGTCTCTGGCTTCAAAGCCGGTCGAAGTGGCAGCGCTTATCGATGAAGCTGCAAAGGATCTGGCCAAAGGGTAGTTGGTATTTATCACGGGGCTTAGGGGAGGAGGCGAGATCACGTAGCCCCATAGTAAATCCGAAGTCGACAAAGCCTGGCCACAAAAAAGCCGCTCATCTTTTCAGGCGAGCGGCTTGCTTTGCGTAAGCCAGTGCAAGTCTGGGCAGCTACCGGTGTTACAGGCGCGCCGGGCAGGTTGAGATGAGCTCGATACGGTCAGAATGAACAAGGATGTTGTGCTCAAACTTCACAAACCCTACGTCCTCCCGGCCCGCCATGCACTCGATGGCTATTGCCATTCCCGCTTCGATAGTTGTTTCGTTGCCTGGCACCAGCCATGGAGACTCCCAACCAATTCCGTAGGAGTGACCATGAAGAGGGTAGCCGCAGTAGATTTCTCTGCTCTGCAGTACCTCAAGCACAACGTCATACAGTGCATGAGCCGAGACCCCGGGCTTACAGGCATCAACGCCAGCCTCGATAGCAGCAATTGCACCATCGTAGACTTCGTTTTGTGCGGCACTCCACTTGCCTCCCGCTACCACCGAGCGAGAGAAGTCCCAGGTGTAGCCTTCCACTGCTGCGCCATACATATCACAGTGAAAAATGTCTCCCGTGTCTAGCTTGCGTGTGGTCCATTGCGGCGCCATTCCGTGTGCGTAAAAAGACGAATGAGGCCCAGAGGCGCAGGCGGCATCTATCATGGCCGCGCCGTGCTTGATCGCTACATTGTAGGCGGCAGCCACAGCATCAGCTTCAGTGGTACCTGGTGTGGAAGCGCTCTTCATCATTGCTTCCATCGAGGCATTGCCGACGTCGGCAGCTTCGCGCAGGAGCTCGAATTCAAAAGCTGATTTGTGCGTTCGCAACCCTTCGATGGCATAGTCGAGCTCCACAAACTGTACGTCGCTGGCGGCGCAGAGCAGTCGTTTGTAGATGGAGGCGACCAGCCAAGGACCGGCCACCAAAGCTACACGGGCGTTACTGAGCCCCAGTTCTTTCAGTGTTGATGCAACCTTGTCGGGAACGAAGCCATTTGCCGAGCGAACATCTTGAACGGCAATCACATCCCGTCTGATCGCGGGTGACTCGGTGATCAGAATGGGTTCACCTGACACAGGGATAATGACCGCTCCATGAGAAAGCCCAGACCAGTGACCAGGCAGGTCCGGAGCGTATGGGAAAACAGGGCAATAGTTAGCGAGATAGATCAGGTCGTTTGCGGTGTCGACAGTGCCACCCCCTTTACCCCAAACCACAAGGGCCTCCACGCCATTCGCTTTAGCGACTGCTTGTGCGCGCTTCCAGCGATTTTCATATTCAGACCGGGGTGTTCGATTAGTCAGCAAAAGTGTATTTCCTAAGTGAGGGTGAGGGCGGCTTCCTGATCAGCTTAGGGATACATGTTGTTGACGATAAGCCACCTTCTGACAGCTTACGCTTTATTTAGAGGCGGTTTGCATCACGATGTGAACCGCCTCCTTGAGTTATGGCTATATAAGACTGAGCTTAACAAAATAAATTAACAAGGCACCACAAACACAGTGGATGCTATTGGTTTGTAAGCTGGGCTAGGGCACTGAGTAGATTTCAGCGGTTGGCAACGCCCGTAGCTCTATTAGCTTGGCCCTCGTAAGCTCCCAATCCTGGAAAAAATTTCGCCATACAGCGATGCCACCCAATTCTCCGACAGCTAAGAGCATTGCTTTATGGGATGCAATTAGTAAGTCCCGTTCGCTACGTAACTCTTGATACTCTTGCGAAAGCAGAGCTAAACGTTGCTGCAAGTTGGTTCTTGAATGACTATCTGTTTTTTCAACTAGGGCGATTACTTCTTGTTGTCGGGCCTGATACTCATCGAGTACCGCACGACGCATGGGCTGCCGAGTTATATCACTCGGATTTTTTAGCATGCAGTCGGGCTCTCTAATCACGGAACGGGCGGTGATTTTAACACCGTTACTAAGCATTCTCTGTAGGATAACCTTTAATTCGTCCGGTTTCATTCAGGACTCCATTTCTTCGGTGTGTCCATAATGCTGCCGCTGGCCATTTTCTCTAAGGAACGGTATCGATCCTGCCCATTCGGAAAAACCAGTATTGATGGTGGTGTATTAATCATAACTTCTAGGCTACTAAGTCTAGATTTAGCGTGATTAAGCTGGTTTTGCCAGCCAATATTCCGCGTTTCTTGTGGGTTGAGCTCAATGATATTCACAACCTCGATCATCTTAAGCTTCATGTTCTCTAATGTGGCTTGTTCTTGCGGATTTTCAGAACGGGCCAAGTGGCGGCAGTCGAAGCACTCCAAGTGCTTGGAGCACGGGTCAACTGTAAAGCTATTAACACAAAACCCATAAGGCGTCACATGTAAGCCATCAGCTTCTACCGATAAGTAGTTAAACGCGTGCTCATCACCTAACTCACTCTGAATTTTCAAAAACTCATCAACTATAGGTCCACGTATTTTTCCAGCCATGATCATTTTCAGAGTCTCACGTGCTCTAGGCGCGATTGACTCTGCTTCTTGCGGAATATCTATGTTCGCAAGCGCCTCTGACAGACTCCGGTGATCATAGACGTAGCTCTGGGTTACACTTTTCCGATTAAATCTTTTTGTAATAATTGTGTCGGCAACACCAAGCCGGAACAACTCCGCATTTTGAAGGTGCCTAAGTGAATGAGTATTAAGTTTAAGTTCGCGGTCAGCGTCATCTTGACCATATCTTGAAAAAATATTATTAGCACTAGCCCCAAGATGATTTTGCATATCAAGGGACGAGGCTCGCCCTACAGACAAATATCGATTCACATCAAGAATCCCTCCATTTCGCTCCTCGATAAGTGCACGTATGGGCATAAGAAACATCAATTCAGATGGATATAAAACCTCTGCATTGCTCAATCTAAAAGGTGCACAGTCTGGTAGCTTTGTAGTCATGGTTTCACGCATAAGAGTTTCAACCTCACTTACTCGGAGATACGCTCTTTTCCAGTCCACCTTTCCTTCAAATGCATCTCCATTTTTGTGCCTAATAATGATAGGTAGTTTTTTAAAATACTTCATGCAGCTTGGCGATACGCCATGCACTGGGATCTGAGAAATTTGTATTCTTCGCATCTCATCAAGATATGCGGGGTCAAATGACACGCGATATTTATCTATTAAATCTGAAGGGAGAGGAGGGGAGGCAAACCATATAGAGCCTGACATCCGACTATAGATATCCCAAGCGGGGACCAATTCAGACTGATTAAACTCTGGCAATAATCGCCCAGTATTTATTTGGAGCCTGAGTCGGTCACGTAATGGTCCGGTAAGCCTTTCCGCTTCACTAAACGCTTCCGAAACTAGCTCTTCAAAAATGGTCGGAACGTGCTGAATGGCTTCATATAGTAGTACGCCTGACGCATCAGTATCACAAGCCTGTTTTTCCGCGAAATGGCGGATAGCTAGCGAACGCGAGATCCCTCCTTGAGTCCCTGCTAGACTTCCATTGGGAGTATAGTAATCGTGCCATTTGGCCCAGTTAAGCGGAAGAAGAATACTCTCTCCGATTCTAAAACCTGTGGCAACTGCCAATTTTAGTTGGTTGAACCGGATGGCATCAACGAATGTTTTAGGCTGCTCAGTAAATATTATACGAATTAGCTCCCAAAATGCTTTTTCGCTCGGTAACTTTGCGCTATCTTTACGTTCTGCCAACTCCAATTTAACTTTATCTGTACGGCGGTATGTGTTATTGCTTTTCTTCAGATTGGCGACGGAATCATTACTAATACCTGATGCCGATTGGTGAACGCAATATTGCGCAAGTGGTGAGCGATTAGCGACATGCTGCCCATCAATTATTGTACGCACAATCATCGCGACGTTAGCGGCGAGCTTGCCTGACGTTCCAATACTCAATGCTACACGATAGGCAAGAGCCACGGATGCGGCTGTTAAATCCCAAGGCTCTTCGTTTCCCGCACAGGTAGCAATAATTCTCAGCGGCCGACCTATATTAATTAAGGCGTGACCTGGCTTATTCTTTTTTACCAAAATTTCATTTATCAACACTGCCTGGTAGTAGTCTCGCCAGTGCCTAGATAGTGGCTGAACGCACATCGGCGTAAGGGATTGTCTTTGGCGCAAGTCGTTGAGAACCTCCAGCGCTTTGTTATCATATGATAAACTGGAATGCCAAAAAAAGGGGGGCGTCACCATTCCTGCCATACTCGCAAGGTCCCAGCGTGCGTTTTTTGACACTTTACCTGATGTATCGTGCGGCAAATCCCATTCAAGTCCCTTCGTTGAAGCTATCGTCTTCGCAGACAGAATATAATTAGTATAAAAGGTATTCATCAATTTACCTTACCGTTGCCGCGCTTAATCTCTTCTGAAACGTCAAGTGCCGCCTGGAACATTCGTTTGAGTTGCGTGTACGCTGGACTTTCATCATTGAATCGAGATGCATTAAGGAACTCGCTCACTATTGGCCTTAAAGTTTCGACAACGGATTCGTGGATAGCTGGATCCGCTAAGGGCATAAATTTTCGGCAGGTATAGCAACTTAATATTGGGTTTTTCGTGCACACGGACTGACCTATTGTACACCCTCCAATCCCTGCTATTGGGATGCCGTGAGGCACTCCTCCTATTTGTTGATCAGCCGGCAAGTTCAGAAGCTTGTCTTTATCGATAGTGCGCGTTTTAGCAACACTCGCTACCGTTGAATATATATGAGATATACCGAGCGCTTGATTGATCCTTTGAGCTTGAGTTTGTGAGGTGTCAAAATATACATTCGCGCTCAATGTTGTTGAATGCCCCATGAACTCAGACAGAACAATATGAGATGTCCCAGCATCGGCTAAGCGCTGAGCCGCAGTGTGCCTCAGATCGGTTGGTGACCAACGGGTACCAGTTAGTTTCTCCATAAGATTACTTAGGATTGCCGAAAGCTGTTTTGGAGCTAGCTTAAAATAGCTATCCAAAGGAGCATTGCCACTTATGATAGTGTGATGTCTCTTGGTGTACTCTATAAATATAGGGCACCATTCTATTTTTATTTTCCGTGTTATTTTTCTCATGGTTTCTGCTCCCCTTTGTTTCAAAAGAGGAAGCGACAGATGAACAGCACCGCTTTCATATGAACGAACATCAATGTATTTAACTCGTGCAGATTGTCCAGGCCTTACGCCGTACTGGTGACTTAGTATTAATAGGCAAGAATCACGCAGCGTTGTGGTCGATATTGAACCCTTGTCTTTCAATACGCGGGCTGCCAGTGTATCTAAATGTTCGATTATCAGTGACTGATGCTCCAACGGAAGAAAACATTCTCCGGTGCGAACTGTCTTATAGATATCCCGCCGAGGTGATTCCAATAGGCTAACGTAGGCGCGTAATTCGGGCTTCCAACCGGCTATAGACTGGTTGCAAAGTGAGTGAAGCATTACTCTTATATCCCGACAATAGCTCCAAGGCTCGGATGCTGAGATTTCATTAATCCAGAGTCTTCTATATTCCTCAGGGCTTACAGTCAGGGCGCTTACAATATGATGGCGTTTAGTGCAATTATTTATAAGTCCCCGACAAATTTTTTCTGCTCCAGATGCGTCCATCCTTGAAAATACATCGACGGCTATATGTTTGATTATTTGTTTTAGGGGTACAGGTATCCCCGAAAAAACGAGGCGACATGTTTCGCCGTCATATGTGATATCCCAGCAATCAGAGTCCTCAGGGTCACGGATCGAATTAAATTTGTCCTCGAAATCATCATAATATCGAATCACCGTTGAAAGCTTTGGAAGTTCTGCAGCTATATTTGAGAGGCGCTCAGCTTCTATTTTTTTCGTTGCGTCCATCATGGCAAAACTCCACCTATGGATCTAAGCGTAGAAACCAAACGATCATATGTTTCACTCCATATGTCTGCCGAATCTGATTCGAAATATGCTCTCGCATAATGCCGAGGCATTGGAGAGGAGGGTGACCATCCAAAAAACACTCGGAGCTTCTCACTTGCAAGATCTAGCTCGTCACCGAGAGCTACATATCGACCTAGCCGGTAAACTGCGCACGTATGGCGTAAATCATGCGCACTGATATGTGACCTTCCCTGATTTGATAATATTTCACGAGCATGCGGTGATAGCTGTTCACTTGCTATCTCAAAGATCCGATGAATAGAGCGAAGCGACAAAGGTTTTAATTTTTGCGATCCTAATAAGTAGCTATGAGGAGCCCGACGGCGGCTGCCTTGAACAACATCGGCAACCGCAACAATTTCTTCTGATAGCGGTAATTGTCTCCGCGAATTTGCAGTTTTAAGGCTCGGTGCGTTGAAGCGTGGATCTTCTTCGTGATAGGGGTTTTCGGTGATGTTAATCCAATATTTTTCACGCCCCGCGCTGGGATCATAGTCCGACTTGATCGCATCTGAGGACAACATGGCTACTTCGCCGCGTCGCAAACCAAGGTGGAGCATCAATAGAAAGATAAGGAAATTACGCCACCGAAGTATGGGGCTGCGAAACGGATTACGCTTCGACTCTGGTGAAAATATTTCAAATAGATCTTCCACTACCGAAGCGGGTAACGCGCGAATACCTGCTGGAGGCCTAGGACGTGTCGGTGAAACTTGAGAGTAAAGACGATCAAGCCTCAAGAGACGGCTTTGAATATTGCCGTAGTGTGGTTCACTTGAAACGCTAAGGTGCGAGACGATATCGGAAACGAAACTAGTTGCCGAAGCCCAGGCTTGATTGTTGTTGATCCCTCGACGGTTACCGTCGTTTCTTAGCGTCGATAAAAACGTAGTTAACGCAGTTTCGATCGAGGGCATATCAAGCTCGAAAAGCATCCGATCTAACGACCCCATGCCAATTTTCAGGTCAGTTATCTGGTAGAGCCTCTCAATGGCGTAAAGGTGAGCCCCTCGGGTGGTTTGGGCAAGATGAGCTCTGAGCACATCTGCCCATAATGTAGCCCAGTATCTGGGCAGGCTAAGGTCGTCGATCAGCAGCCAGCCTTTGGTCGATTGTGGAATCATGGTGTTGCGTAGGTTTATGCATGTCATGGTCCGAGATGCTAGGGACTAATGCATAGACCTGGCAAGAGGTCGATTTTCACCCAGACCGTTTCGAAGGGGCCCGATAGCACCCGGAAGAAAACCTTCAAAATCCTCCTAAGTAGAAAATAGTAGAAAAAACATATGCTAATTCCATCTGGCTAAGCTGGATTCTTGTTTATTTTGACGCTTTTTTCTCCTCCTGCCGGTCACCGCAAAAGATAGCTGTAGGTAATGATCCAAATAGAGGCAGGCTATTGGTTTCACAGTATCTATTAGCTTGTAAAGATAGTGTACCGTCTTGCACTGTAGAGAAACGGTGACTATCGTTATGGTCAAGGATTTTTTTGGAATGCCCCAATCATAAGGAATTGAGATAAGGATCAGCATATCCACACCTAAAATGGGGGTGGCTATGCCTAAGCGCAGCAGGACATCATATTTTACCAAACGCGGACAACACTTCGGAAATCTTTGGGCCGTATACAGCTGCTTGGTTGATGAGGTTTTGTTGCTTTCGACCGACAGGCAGTTGGCGCATTGGCTGTTGTTTCTAGAATTCTCTCCCTCAGTTAAAACATTTAGCTTCAAACCCGGCGCAATTGAGCTTGCTCAGAATCCTAAGTTAACTTTGAATTATCACGTAGAGGTTGTTCCTGTGGAAGGGAATAACGAACTGCACTACTTGCAGACTGAAGGATATACTGAAGGTTTTTCAGAAAAAGTCTTGGCGGCAAGCCGCTTCAGATACAAGTATAGGGAGTTTAGCGACAATGATTGGACGCCTAGGCGAGATCACATACTCCCTTTGCTGAAGGTCACAAGCTTTCTCGCAGGATGCAGAAAACAATACATTCCATTGGCGCTCCGCGACAACGCGATTAAATATATTCTACGAATCCGGTCAGGGACATTGCGCGGATTTTTATCAGCATTTCCTGAGTTTGAGCGAAATTTAATTTTAGTCACCTTTGCGCGCCTATTCTTGGAACGTGTGATCTTTGTCGATTTTGAGTTTAGCTTTTTCAGCCAAGATACTCGCTGGAGTTCTAATGAGCATTAAAGTCACGAAGGAAAAAGTTATATCTATTGGGTATAAAGAGGTAGATAGCTCCGCCATGAGTGAGGAGGATCGGGAGCTCTTCCTCAGGCGAAAGAAAGCGATTGATATGAGGCTGGATGGCTATACCGGGCGAGAAATTCGAGAACAGACAGGCATAAGTGAAAGTGAACTGACCAGAATCTTCAAGCGTTATACAGTTATTCTGGTCGAGGGGGTTTATTTAGGCGAAGCGGGGCTGGTACCGTACTCTCGCACGAGCTCAAACGTCAGGCGCAAAGAGCTACCCCATAAACACACTGAAGCACAGGGTGGTCTTTCCGGCGCCCTTAGTTATACGCTTGGGAAATATCCAAAAATAGCTGAGAAATTTGTGCCTGAAGTATTTCGCAAGGACTTTAGGTTTGGGCACGGATCTCGCTACGATAAAAAACATCTATGTGCACTATTTTGTAATATCTGCAAAACCGAGGGGGTGCGTGCAGATGAATGGCCACTCAATCAGCCACGTGGAGCGAGTAGAACAATAAGAAAATATATAAATGAGATTTTGGAAAGCGATTTTGAAAGGGCAGCGCTTGCGACAGGAGGCAAGCTTGCTTTGACCCATTCCAGAGCTGGTACCGGGCGCCCTCCGCTTTTTGACAACTATGACGTCTTCGATCTTATTGAGATCGACTCGTATCATGTAGATGCATTCTTTGTCCTGAACATCACCGGAGACAGGCGGATCAAAACTAACGATGTTATAAGCCGCATATGGATAATTGCAGCCGTATGCAGGAGAAGCAACGCTGTACTGGCTATGAAGTTTGTGTTTTCCAGTGAGATAAGAGCGCAAGACTTGGTAGATTTGATCTGCGATGCCTACACCGGCTGCTGGACACCCCGGCAACAACTACATGTATCTGGCTTGAAGTACTCTGACTCAGCAGGCATGCCGGGCTATTCTATTCCAGCATTAAAAAATCATACTTGGGGGGCGGTGTGTTTGGATAATGCGATGCAGCATCATGCAAATCAGGTGTATGAACTAGCTCTACATGCTGTTGGGTTTGGTATAAACTTCGGACCTCTTAAACAACCAGCGCGAAGATCTAAAGTCGAGGCTTTATTTAAGCGAATAGCTTCGAGGGTTATGCACCAGATTGAATCCACAACCGGATCGTCTCCTGAAAGCGGGCGCGCCGAATCGCCTGAGAAAGCTGCTATCTATTATCAAATCGATGTTGATGATGCGCTAGAGGTGATGGATGTCTACACGGCCAATTACAATAGTATCCCCCAAGGCGGATTAAACAAGGCAAACAGCCCGCTGGAAGTGCTATTAGCCTATTGCAATGATCGACAAACCCTCTTGACCACATCGTCCGAGGCGTATTTAAACAGTATCGCTCTGGGCAGCAGTACTCGAACAGCACGGGTGACTGGCAATATGGAGAAGGGTATCAGACCTCGAATCAAACTGGATCAAGCCATTTATACTAGTCCAGACTTGGCAAATTCCGCAGGTCTGATAGATACCGCACTTACCATCCGAATTACCCCAAGCGATTATCGAACCGTTGAGGCTTATTTGCCTAGCGGGATTTTCTTCGGCGTATTAACGGTTGAAGCAGCATGGCGCAAGATTGCTCACAGCGTGACGACTAGGCGCTTAGTGAACCGAGCACTTTATAAGCGCGAATTTGAAATCTTGGAGGGCGAGAACCCGTTGCTCGCCTGGCGCAGGCACATGAGAGCACATTCCAGTCCCGCAAATAACCGTGAATTGCAGCGACTCAGCGTGGAGTGTAGGGGGCAGGATACTGAAGCGCCGATTAATGACTCTGCGGAGAACGGCGAATCACAGAAGCCGACCGTGAGCGAACGCTGGAAAAACCTGGATATTCTCAAGTAGGAGGAACTCATGGAGCATTCTCATCCCATACTAAGTAGAGACTATAGATTAAACACCCCAACTTTGCTGGCCGTGGTTCAAAATGCCTGCTTCAAAGTGCTGATGCGCAAGACAGGCGTGGTTTACACTGGCGAGCCAAGGGTGGGAAAAACTGTGTGTTGCGAAGCCTTGCTTGAGGAAATTCCTAAGCGTTTCCCGAATGTATATGTTGTCATGATACCCGCGATGAATAAAGATGCTGATGCGCTCCGCTATTCCTCTATTATTCACCAGCTCATCGATCAGGAAGGTATTCTTCCCAAAGCGAGAACGTCTTTTGTCCAACGTCGGTCCATGTTGCTGGAACGCCTTAAGACTAGAGCTGAGTTACGCAATGCAAAGCAGATTGTGCTCTTGATCGATGAGCTTTCAAGGCTTTCGATTTCTGACTACAAACAGCTGGCGGACATTTACAATAAATTGCGCGCCGACAAAATAACCATGACCGTCATTTCATTTGCGATGCCGTCCATCGACAAAGTGGTGGCTGACTTTCTTCGTAATGATGACAGACATATCATTGGTAGGTTTTTGTCTGATATCCGCCCATTGCATGGTGTCACCACAATTGCCCAGTTAAATCAGGTGCTAAAACTCTATGATGACTGTGCTGAAGAAAAACTTTGCGGGTACAGTTTTACCAGAAACGTGCTTCCACAAGCATATACAGCGGGGTTTAGACTAACCAGCATTGCAGCTGATCTCTGGCGTGAGATGTCGCGCATCGCCGCCGGAAAATATGTTAACAACTTACCCATGGAGCACGTCGCGTTGGTGGTCGCCTATTTATTTTTGATATTGAGCGATGAAGACTCAGAAGCACTAAGTGTGCCGCAAGACTTGATTGAAGAGGCCGTTCGCGAAAGCAATTTTAAGGATTTTTGCAAAAACGTAACTGACATGAAGGCTTAGAATGATGAGTCTCTATTATCCGGAATGTGGACCTATGCCATATGAATCGATTTTTTCGATTTATTTAAAATTATCACATGGCAACTTCATCTCTTTACCCGAGCTAGCGAAAAGACTCGGAGGAGGGGTGGGAAATGGTGACAGAAGTCAATGGCTGATCACCCGCAAGATTGAAAGCGCCCTGGACGACGTTCTGCCAAGAGTGACGGGGCATTTGCCTTGGATGCATGCGCCGGTGAGTGCCCTGAATAGCCCAACAGCTGTCCTAACTTTCTGCGTTGAATGTCTAAACTTTGGTTACCACTCCGTATTTAATTCGATCTGCCTACATCGCGTGTGCCCTTTACATAAACGTGCGTTAAGTGTGGCCTGTAATGGCTGTAGGCGGCATTTCTATAAGGGATTTAGTCCTGCTCAAAGCATACCTCGCTCTTTGGAGGTTTGCGGGAAATGCGGCTTCCAAGACATCGGACTTCGCCGTGAGATAAGGATGCGCCGCTCACCTAAGCTACAGAGTGCGCTAGATTACTTTGGTAGTGCCCAAGCTCGTTGGTACCGGGAGATTTATGGCCTCGACACTGCGGAGAGCGGTTACAGCGGCCTGTATTACCAGTCAAGTCTTGCGCGTGCCGAACTTTCGGGGCCGGGTGAGCGGCTGTTCGATATGCGTAGCCCTGAAAGCCTGTCAGGGTATCGACAATTTTCACCACCGATTGCTTGCATCGGCCGGTTCAGAACCTATCTACATGACCGCTTATACCGTGCTGACTCTCCATTTCATTTGGGTGATTATCTGCGGTTGCATTCGCAACATGAAGTATTACACCGTGTGAAAGTCAGGTTTTTGGGCAAACATTTTAGTTGCTTCGAGGAGGGGTGCGAAATAGCAGGTTATCCTGATGGCCAACCTAAGACTACATCATTCTGCGCCCTAGCGGTGGCATTTATTCTTCTGTGCCTGAAAGCATCTTATAATATATGGCCGAGCTCAGGTAGTGACTTTCATGACTTCTCACCTAATAACGCAGAGAATACGAAGCCGGCTCCCTTGCTGACAAATTGGAGCTACCGTGAAGCAGTACTGGTTTTTTTAACTATCCTGGCACGCTTGGAATATTACGTGTCCGAAGGGCACGATTTTTTTGTAATTTGTAGATCTGAAGTGATTTATTTTCCAGATGACCGTGGCGTGACGCTGTTACGGAAGTCCTCTTACAAGTTTCGCTGTAACTGCCGTAATCCTCAGCGCCAACATTTGCTGTCTCGCAGTGGCAGTGGTGGCGCGTTAATGGTCGTGTGCGCTGCTCAAGGCGATCACGTTGATGGAAATCTCGCCTCCAAGCACCTTGTCGTATAGATGCCCCGAGCTAAGGCTTGTCGTAACAGGGGTTCCCCAAGGCTATTCTGAGTCTAGTGCTCGGATAGCTAGGAGGCGATGAAGGGTTTGGGCATCGCTACCTCAGGTCTCTGTAACATGGGCTGAAGTCATCGACCAGGCTAGGCATAAACGCCGTAGGCGAGTTGTTGTAAATATGCCTTGAGGGCTTGAAAGCCCACAGCGTTGGTCAACATGTCGAGCGGCAACTCTCCACCCAAATAGAAGCAGGGTCGAACCAGCCAAGCTTCAGCAAGTGCCAGCGAACCGAAAACCTCGTTGGCAAGTTCTACGGTGCAGGCGTAGTGCAGGGCGATGGCACTCTGCGGTGGTGTCAGTCGGGCAGGTCTCTGCCTGCGCCGTGACCGTTGTCGGCTCTGGGGCTGCCCTAGTATTCGCCTCCACACCTGTTCATCGCCGCAGTGAGTGGTGGCTGATAACAAGTTCTGAACATCCACAAAAGCGAAGCCATGCGCAACGTGGCGGAACACCTGTGCTGGGCTGAACTCATCGGGATCAGGGTGTAGCAGGTAAGTCGTGGGACGCATGGGCGTGATCACCCCACGGCCGTGAGTACGACTTGTTGTTGACATACACAGATCCTCCGTCAGTGTAGCTTGCTACCTCCCCAGCCCCGGATTGCCTCAGCGATAGGACTATGACATACAGCAATGAATCATTACGCCGCTTGCGGGCACCGTCGGGGTGTCGTGGATTACAGATCGAATGCATGAGAAAGGCGACCTTAATCTCGACCCGATAGTCGCGCTCTAGACCAACGAGTGAGAATCGGTTTTAAGGACTCTGCCTGTCTGGCCGGCTTTGGTGCACATGGCAGGCTGATAGAGGAGGAGGTGTTATGGGTGTTGTGCTTGGGATTGAAGCCGTAGTCCTCCCTGTCGCGAACGAATTGGATCTAATGCTAATCACCGGTCGCCATTAGCTAGGAGTTCCCGCCATCACGTTCCGGGACGATGGGCAGTAATTGGCTCGCCCGACTGCCTAGCAGCGAACCGGCCTGAAAATACCCCATCACCGTGCTGACGCTCCGGTGTTCTGTCATCGCCATTACTTCCCCTAATGGTACTCCCTGGCGTCCTGCCTCGGTCACGAAACCCGAGCGCAAGCTGTGCGCCGCCCAATCGCCCTCCAGGCCCGCCAGTTTCGCGCGTCGCTGGACGATGCGCGCGACCTGGTCTGCTGACAATCCCGAACGCCCCACCGTATTGCCCTTATACAGCCGGCGAAACAGCGGACCGCTGTCGGCGGGAGCGGCGGCCAGCCAAGCTGCTAGGGCCTGCGCTGCAGGACCTCGCAGCGGCTTCTCCCGACGAACGCCACCGGTGTCGGTCTTGGTCGCGCCGAGCGCGTACAGCCAGGTGTCGGCATCCAGTCGACGCACATCGCTGACCTGCAGTCCGACCACTTCCGAGCGACGCCGACCGCCACCGCTCCAGGCCAGCAAGAGTAGGGCGCGGTCACGTATGCCGCGCACGCCGTCGTCACAGGTGGCGAGCAGTGCCTGCAACGGCTCGAGCACGATCGCGGTTTTCTTGCGCACGTTCACGCCCTGGCGTGCCTGCGCCTTGCGTGCCTCGCGCAGCAGAGTTTTTAACGCCGGCGCCTCGGTCGGGCTGTCCCACTCATTGATCCGATGCCATTTGCCCAAAACGGCTAGGCGATGGCTCACCGTGTTGAACGCCAGTGGTCCCAGCTTGCTTTTGACCCGGGCAGCGATCAGTAGGGCGTCGATGCCTGGCGGCAGCAGGTGCACCCAACCGCCGTCGGCCAGCGGCCGCGCGAGGTGATCCAGGACGAATTGCACCGCCACTGGCGCGGGGAGTGCCCCATCACCCAGCGCTAGGCCATAACGCAGCTGCAGCCAGGCGGACCAGTAGGCGAGGGCGCTGCGATAACTGCGCACTGTGTTGGCCGCGGTGCCGGCGGCAATAAACGCCGCCGCGGCTTCCTGGGCGTGGAGCGCCAAGGATTGCGGGTCGAGCGGCATTTCGTCGACCAAAGCCAACTGATCTGTAATATTTAATACGTTCAACGTATGATAATTCCAATATTCAAACAATAACGTCGGATAACATTTAATTATCAGACCTAATATACGGGGAGTTAAGTCATGGCAGTAGGGGTGCCGGAAAACGAGGTATTTGCCGCCGCCGACGCAGTCTTAGCCCGTGGCGAACGGCCGACGGTGGAGCGAGTGCGCCTGGAGCTGGGCCGCGGAAGCCCCGCGCGGGTTGGTGGTCTGCTCGATCAATGGTGGGCGAGTCTGGCCGAAAGGCTGAGCAGCGAGACTCGCCTGCCGACTTTGCCGGCGGGGGTCTCGCAGGCCTTTGTCGCCGTGTGGCAACAGGCAATTCATCTGGCACAGGCCGTTGCTGAGCAGGGACTGTCCGAACAACGTCAGGTCGTGACCGCCGAGCGTGAGCGAGTTGCCGTCGTAGAGGACCAGGCTCGTCAGGACGCTGCACTTGCTCGACAGCATGCGATGGTCGCCCAAGCGGCACAGCAAGTTAGCGAGACTCGTTTGGCGGACCTAGAGGCGCTTCTGGAACAGCGTGCGACGCAGATTCTAGACCTGCAGCAGCAGCGCGACAGCCTGCTGCGGGAGCGCGGTGACGGGCAACAGCACAGCCAGACCTTGCATCAGGAGCTGAATGACTTGCGACGCAAAGCCGAGCAGGAACGTGTAGCGCAGGAGATCTACGTGCGCGGGGTCGAGGATCGTGCACATCGTGAAGTCGATCGTGCCCGGGAAGAGAGCAAGCATATGACCGCCCAAGTGAAGGAAGCAGGCTACCAACTTGAGCATTTGCAGCAAAGGCTTGAAGGTGCTCAGGACGCGCTGGGTCAGGCACTGCAAAATGCCGCAGCACAGCTGGCGCGTGGCGACACGCTGGAGCAGCAGTTAGTGCAACTGCGCTCATTGCCAGTCAGCGAACGTAAGACACGAGCGAGGAAAAAGCCGGTACCTTCGCCAGCGAAGTAAGCACGTTAGGCTACATCTTCAGCATACGGCGCCTGAGCTTCCACAGCTGGGCATGACACATCACAGGGAGTGGGCGATGGATGAATTGGGTTTCGCTAATGACCGACCGATCAAAGCTGCCGAGCAGGATCTACTGGGGCGCTCCGCATTTGCTAAAAACCTTGCAGCGGCGATTGTCGGCTGGAAAAACCAAGAGTGCCTGGTCATTGCCCTGACGGGGCCATGGGGCAGCGGCAGGAGTTCGATCAAGAATCTGGCCATTCAGGAGTTAATCGCCACACCACATCTTGAAGTCATCGAGCACAACCCTTGGGAGTGGACCGCTCAGGAGAAACTGAGCGAGTCGTTTTTCGATGAGGTCTCACGCGCTATTCGGCGAAAGGAAAAGCAAAGACGGCAAGAAACTGGCCAAGGTCATGCATCAGCATGGGCGGCGGATCAATGCCAGCGCAGAGTTGGTGGATGGAATGACCCGCTACCTACAGCTGTTTCTCGGTTCGGCACTCGTAACGTCCTACCTCGGTACCCGGACGACGAACCCCACCGTGCAAACACTGATGGGTATTACTCTGTGCATAGGTAGGTGCAGGGTGTGGGACAAAACCGAGCGCAAGAACGACAGTTTCTCGGGCAACGATTTCGACTGGAATGAAGAGGCTGAGGAATACCGCTGCCCAGCCGGCAACGCGTTGCGCAGCGAATGGCGAGCGTTCGCACGTCACGAAAGCCAACACCATCATTTTCCGATCCAGACAGACCGACTGTGCGACGTGTCCGATGAAAGCCAAGTACTGCCCGAACACTTCGATTCGCAAGATCGCCCGCAGCGTCCATGAAGCCGCTCGTGAAGTGGCCCGACGCATCGCAGCGACGCCGGAGTACGTGCGCTCTCGCCACGAACGTAAGAAGGTCGAAATGTTGTTTGCCCACCTCAAGCGCATCCTGAAACTGGATCGCTTGCGACTACGTGGCATGAGTAGCGCGACCGATGAGTTCACGCTGGCGGCTGCGGTACAGAACCTGCGTCGACTGGCCAAACTTACCTCTCAAGGGCCACCTGCCACGGGATAGGTGCGCCTGCACTAGGCAACAAACCTCAAACTAACCCAATAACAGAGCAACAAAGGTCAACGAAGGGACGAGAAACTACTCAATGTGGTGAGTAGGTTCTCCGGTGGTAGCCGTGCCTGAGTTCAGTCGAACTGAAAATCCGACTTTTTCAACAGAATCGGCCGATTTCTGCCGGTCAAGGCCGCCCCGTGGGCTGGTCAGATCCCATGCAAACAACTGGTCAAGTCGAATGTAAATGGCTGGTCAGTAGCAATGCAAACTGGTGGTTAAGTGGAATGCCATTCGCCAAGATTTAACGCAGGCGCGCTCACTTCAATTCTGGCGAAGCGTTTTTACACACTCTGGGCCGCTTGCTGCTCCTCACGACAGGCAGCAATCAGCTAAAAGCAGTCAGTATCTACGAAATCGGGGGCTATTCAGCGGCTAGCTTTTTTCGGCTACTGTCATTTCGAGCAAAGCGGCCGGTATGATGAGGCGAAACGGATGTGGCCTAAGTGATGAGGACTGCTATGAACGTGTTTATCAGCTCTGTAGTACGTAATTTTGAGCACTATCGTGCGGCCGCCAAAAAAGCAGTTTCTCTGTTGGGGCACATCCCGGTGATGTGTGAGGATTTTGGTGCACGACCCTATTCATCTGAAGTCGCATGCATGACTGAGGTTGACCAGGCCGACGTAGTGGTGCTGATTCTTGGCGCGGACTTCGGCTTCAAAACCCACACAGGTGAGTCCGTCACTCAGCAGGAGTTCCATCGCGCCAAAGCTGCCAATAAACCCATCCTGGCTTTTCTGGAAGAGGTTCCGGTAGAGGATGATCAAAAGCGCTTTCACTGGGAGGTTTCCGATTACGTCGACGGCCTTTTCCGTTCCACCTTCACAGGTGATCGCGATCTCTCAGACAAAATCATCCAGGGGCTAAGCCAACTTGCAGCCAGTCGCAGCGCCATTTCCGAACAGGAGTTCGTTCAGCACCTGCAGAATCGTAGCAACAGCCGAAATTGGAATAGCCGGCCTCGTGAAGATCGCCTTGAACTCGTGTTTCTGCCGCAGCCCATTCTCTCGGGTACGTTGCGTTCCATACACACCCAGCATGATGAATTCTTCCTCAAGCTTTCTCAGGCGGGCTTGGTTTCTATCAAGGGTGGTTACAAGTCATTTAACGAGGGAGACATCACCGGCCTAGATGCGGAGGCCTCTTGGCGGCATCACGATAATGGGATGACTTGGCTCTCTATTCCTCTGGCAGCCCCAGCAAAGGACGGCGAATATTTTGCCTCCTACTACCTCTCGCCCAGCCGGCTAAAACGTTTTGCGGAAGAAGCTTTTAGTTTGATTAGCCGAGGTAAGGGAGGCTGGTTCCAGCTGGGGATCTACGGAATTTCTCACCAAGTCTACGCCGAGCCGCCAACAACCCCTGCATCGTCGATGTCCATGCCGTACCGCAGTGAGAAAAATATTGAGGAAAGAAAACTGCTGATTCCAGCGTCACAGGGCATTTTCAACCAGTGGCTGGAAGACGCTTTGTTCCGAATAGGGCGCAAGCTTTCCTAAGAATTGAGCGTGGCCAGCAGACGGATGGCGGATAAGCAACAATGAACCCTTCGTGTCTCAGCTTGGCAGTTCTTCTAGCTTGAAGATCCGGTTGTCAGCCTTGAGCGCTGGAAAGGCTTCGCAATATGCATAGGGCTCGCTGAATAAAGTGCTGGGCGCATGAATGTTGAAGACCTTAACCTGGGGAGGGTGGCCGCTTTGCCGTTCATGGCGAAGGTCGTCCAGAGACCCAGGTGCCTCACCATTTTGTTCGGCAATCGAAATCACTAGATCTCGAAGGGTTTCGATTTCTGCATCAGATGCTTCTGCATAGGTGGTCAGTCGCTTATGACTTCCAAACCCGCCTCGGGTAGAACCGATTCGGTTCAGGTGCACGTGAACCACCGTTACGATCTTCATACCGAATACCTTATTGAAGCCCAGGATGCGCCTCCTTCCGGAGACGCTATGAGGTCGTAATCAGCCCTTGGGAGGATGGGGGTCGTTGCCATAGGAGTCACGTTCACGGATCAGGTTGTCCCGGCCGTGGATGAGCACCTCGCTTTTTTGGTTTTGAGCTATCTGACGAGCCGCGTCAGCAGCTTCCTTTTGAGTCCGATGGTGGGAGGTGTCTTTAGTATTCCCCTCACCCCGAACCGCCCAGCCTTCATCACGTTTCACGACGTGCTGATTTTTGCCTGCCATGGAACACCTCTACTAGTGAGTTGCCAGCCTAGTAGAAGGTAGCATCGAAACGGGCAAATACAACATGTAGTGCTAGATCGACTGGTAGTGCATGTATGTAGTGCTTTTTCTCAGCAAATCGGCCTGTCTTGCTCAAGCTTACGTGCAGAAGCAGAAGTGCCTCGCCGATTCGCGACGCGGCTGCTCCTCTACTATATCCATGAAAAAAGATGATCAGGCTAGCTAGGCTTTGGGCTTATGAAATGCAGAAATCTACGCCAAGGTTTTCGACATGCTTTTGAACTACTCCCGCGCTGGAGGACAGTGTGCTTTTGGCCGGTAGTTGCCCTTTGTGGCAGGCATAAAATCGCTAGCGTGACTGGCTTCGGTTGCATATTCCAACACTGAGAAATTGCGAGCGTACGGGAGTCGCCCCCCATCTGTCTCAGAGCTACAGCTATCGCATTTCATTTCGCAGATAATTGAGCACTTGTGACGGGGTGGGTTGCGATTCAGTCAAACTGATGATTTTCCCGACTGTAGGACAGCCAAATATGTGGGCGGGACTGGCAGACATCCGTTTCCTAAATGCCATGCCGATCATCCACGAAGTCCAACGACGGTTGTGTCGCGCTGAACGGTAACCGTCCGGCCAAGTCACCTACCGAACTCCAGCATTAAGGACGATGGTGTCCGCGTATTTTTAAGCGAACGCTATCACCATTATCGCTAGGATTTCCATGCGCCAACGTAGCTCTTATCCCAAACCGTTCAAAGCCCAGGTCGTTCAGAAAGCGCAATGCGGCAAGGTTTGATTGCGGGACGCTTACCGCCAATAAGCGAAAACCCCAAAAATAGTGGTTGCGCGGCCATTTTCGGTTAATATTTTCTGAGTGTTCGGCGCACATTTTAAGAAAATCTTGGCGCGGTTAAGAAAATCTAGCCAACGACAGGGGAAAAATGGGAAATCTAGTGGGTTACGCCCATTTGATCAATGCGATGGAGCTACCCACTGGTGCGGCAGCAACTGTCCAATCTCAATAGCCATCTGTGTCGGCAACCGCGTAAGCACATCCTTGAGATAGCCATACGGGTCATGCCCGTTCATGCGTGCCGACTGAATCAGACTCATGATTGCCGCAGCCCGTTTTCCTTAGCGCAACGACCCTGCGAAGAGCCAGTTTTTGCGTCCAAGCGCCCATGGCCTAATTTGGGTTTCCGCCCAATTGTTGTCTATGGGTACGGCCCCGTCATTGAGGTATCGCGACAGCGCTGCCCAGCGTTTCAGGCTGTAATCGAGTGCTTTGCTGATGAGTAGATGACTTGGCCGGACGGTTACCGCCATCCCGCGCTGCTGTGAGGTGTCTAGCCGTACGGATACATCTCTCTGACGTTCTAGGGTATCCGTCCGGCCAAGTCATCTACCAGACGCAGCGTGACCAAGACAAGGTATTCACTTAAGTGGCCACCAGCCAATCAGATGAGAAATCGCTGAGGGCAGTTAAGTTGTTGGATCAATCCGAAGCTGGTGAGGGTTCTTGCTTCGGTGTGCTCTTGCTGAGAACGAACCACACAGCTAAACAGATAGGCCCGCCGCCGTACAAATGCGCGACCGAAAGACGTTCACCAAGGAACACCACACCCCACAGCACGCCAAAGGGAGGGATAAGGAAGGTCACGGTCAGCGAACGCACCGGCCCAATATCCGCGATCAAGCGGAAGTACTGTAGTGCTCAATGAGGTCGCGAAGTTTCTAGAAGCTAAGGTATCAATTCTCACGCCTTTTAAGAGCGTCCGACATGATCCAGGTATGTTGAGCGATTGTTCAACGGTCGAGATGCTTTAAAGATGAGCTTAGATTTTTTCAACCGGAAAGTCGTCCAATAGGTTCCAGCTTGCTATCATTTTTCGCCGCAATGTCGAGAAGCCTTCCCTGATTTTCAGACCGATTTTGGAGTTGCTGTCGGGCTTCGGCTTCAGCTGTTGATTTTGTATACCACTTGCGGGTTTTTACTTTTTGTCGGCCTTTCATCGCATTGTCATACCTCATGATACTCAGTTAATACAAAGCAGTTGCGGCAAGCCTCGTATACCTAGCTACATCGGATAGATAGCTTGCTCAGTGTTTTTGATCAAGGCCCATAGGAGGATCTCTAGATCAATTTTTTGAAATAGCAAGGGTTAAGCACTCCCAAGAGCGCTATGGAAATGTATTGGATGGCCAATGGTATTCAGCTAAGCAGTTCCTCACTTATGTGGACCTAGCTAAATTTTTATCTTCAAAACCACCTTCCGCTGCTAGAAATCTGATGCTTTGGGTGCATATAGTAAATTACGCCTGTGCTGATCGTAATCTGCGACAGTTGAATACTCTGTTCCGGTCGCGACTTGATATGCATGTCCTACGATCTGCCCTGCGCTATCAACTAGTTCATGAAGACTTACCAGAGCCTCCATTCTCCAACTACCTGTGCCATTGATCTCACCAGGGGTGACAACTTGGACTTGGTTGATCCAAGCTGTTTTGCTTTGTCCTCCGATCAAATCCACCAGAAGCGGAACGCTGGGAGCAAGAACAACCCCTTGATGTATGCCATTACTCCTGGAGTCGATAGTCTCTACGTGGAACCATGGCCACATGGTTTCTAGCTCCACAAGAGACCAGAACTGAAAACCATTTGCTGCTCTAAAAATATTGGGCATCAGTTCAGCTTCACGCATCGTTCTAAACATATTTTTTCCTGAGTGGCACCTACAGCTCAACCCAGAACAACGGGGCTGCGGGTCGACATCCGGTAGCTTGGCAGCGCCCAAATGGATGGATATTCCAATACGAGCATTATAGTGCGTTTATCGGAATGGCCGCAATGTGGCTCTATCCTCATATTTGAGGATTGTTGGGTGCTCAATCACGAAATCGCGGCTGCTATCAGGACTATACGACGGATGAAAGGTCTCGCGTATGAAGACCTCGCCGACGTTACAGTACGACGCACCATCAGTTCCCTAGAGCAAGCTCAAGTCAATATATCCATCGGCAAGCTTGATGATCTCGCCAGCGCGCTGAACTTCGATTTTGTAGCCTTGGTTGCTCTGTGTGTAGCCCTGCGAGAAGACGCAGACCCAGAACAAATAATTCAGCGTGCTTCTGCGACGCTGGATGCGTTCTCGACCCGAGAAGGAATGGCCCAGCTACGATCTCAGTTAAACGGTGGAAAGATTGTTCCGAGAAAACCTGGTAAGCCCACCAATGGTGTCAATTTGGCATCCGTAATGAAACTTCGTGCGCGCGGCCTCAACCAAGCAGAGATTTCAAGAGAGCTAGGCCTATCCAAATCAACTGTTAACCGTTACTGGAAACTTTCAGTAAATCAACCTCAGTGAGTCTAATGACTTTGATTTAGAACCCTGTGACAGCAAATGCGAAACTACTCCATTTGCTGACGTCTTGCTGTCCCATCTCCATTGCTTACAAGCCGCTCATTGGTGAAATTTTGATCGTTTTTCACTGGAGCGCTTCAAATGCACCAAAGGTAAATACGGCCCTGCGCCCGATGCGATCAGCGACGCAACACGGACTAGACCACCCAGAGCGAGCAGCAGGCCTCTATATGGCTATAGCCTTGATAGAGCACGAGAGCTGCGGCCTCGCGTTTGAACTCAGCGGAAAAAGAACGACGTTGCTTGTTCATCGGACACCCATTTAGGCGAGCATAATCGCCTAAATGGGTGTCCGGAATCATTAGACCACTTCAGATATCATCTAAAGTTCCACGATGGAACTTTAGGTCAAGGGTCGAGACCTCGGCTCGTCGTGATAGCTTCATCGTCGCGGCGAGCGGAGTCCCGGGTGAAGTGTCCCCTTTACCTTTCCTCGTTTTATTTAGCCTCTGCAAAGGCGCGTGGGACAGCTCCGTCGTCCCGTGCTCCTGCCGCGTCGCAAGGCAGACCGGGTGGTAGGGCAGAGCCCTACGGTGCTATCGATCTAGTCGGGCATATCGCCCTGAAGGCGAGCAATTTCGTCGGCGAGGTCTAGTTTCTAACGCAAACAGGGCGCCCCATCGAGGATCGGGCGCCTTTTGTGTTGTTGGACCGCGGCTGCGTACTAAACCACCGCCCCGAACAGCACCCCCACGGCTGCCGTAATGCCCATGGCCAACGCCCCCCAGAGGGTTACCCGCCAAGCGCCGATCCCTATTTTTGCACCCCCGGCCTTGGCTGCAATGGCGCCAAGGCCGGCAAGAAATATCAGCGACATGCCAGATATCCACGGCACTACACTGTGGGACGGGGCGATGAAAATGACCGCCAGGGGCAACGCGGCGCCAAGCACGAAACTGGCGGCTGAGGCGAGTGCGGCTTGCAGTGGTTTGGCCGTGAGTGCTTCGCTGATGCCTAGCTCGTCTCGGGCGTGTGCGCCCAGTGCATCGTGCGCCATTAATTGATCGGCCACCTGGTGCGCCAAGTCGGATGATACCCCTCGGTGCATGTAGATGTGGGCAAGCTCGCTGTGTTCGGATTTCGGGTTGCTGGCCAGTTCGGCCCGTTCCCGCGACAAGTCAGCCTGTTCGGTATCGGCCTGGGAGTGCACGGAAACGTATTCACCCGCCGCCATGGACATGGCGCCCGCCACCAGCCCGGCCATACCGGTCACGATCAGCGTGGAGTGGGTGGCGTTGGCGGCGGCGACGCCAATCAACAGGCTGGCGGTGGAGACGATCCCGTCATTGGCCCCCAGGACTGCAGCACGCAGCCAGCCGATACGGTCACTGCGGTGGAGCTCGGTGTGCCTGTGCATGAATTTCATGGGTTAACGGGACTCAGGTTATTGACGAGGTTGGATTCGGCGGCCTCAGCCTGCGCTTGCTGTTTGCCGCCTACAATCGATATTTCTTTTAGCTGTTCACCGTCGCGCACCACGAACAGTGCGTCCATGCCACGTGCTTGCGCCAGGCGTGGGCCTTCGATTTCGCCCAGCACCAGCAGTGCCGAGGCCCAGGCATCGGCAAGCATGCATGAGGCAGCCACGACGGTGACCGCCGCAAGTGTGTTGCACAGTGGTGCGCCGGTAAACGGGTTCATGGTGTGGGCGTAGGTTTGCCCACCTACCTCCACCCAGTGTCGGTAGTCCCCGGACGTGGCGATGGCGGCGTCGCTGAGTTCCATCACGCCCATGACTTCTCGCACGCCCCGGCAGGGTTTTTCAATCGCCACGACCCAGGGTTGGGCGTCAGGCTTCATGCCTTGGGCGCGCATTTCGCCGTCGATGCCGACGAGGTAGCGGGTGATGCTTGACGCTTCCAGGCAAAGGGCCAGTTCATCGACGCCAAAGCCTTTGGCAATGCCATTCAAATCCAGCTTCAGAGGCGCCCGCTTGCGTACCCGATTGCGTTGCGTGTCTACCTCCAGTCCCGCGCTGGCGCAAAGCCGAGCGCGTGGCGACGCTATCATGAGCGCCTGCTCGGTGATCGTCTGTTCGCCGGGACCGAAGCCCCAGGCTTCCACCATGTCTGCGACGGCGATGTCGAAGGCGCCCCCGGATTGCTGGCTGACCCGCAGCGCGGCCGCCAGCACCGTGGTCAGCTCTTTGGGCACTAGCAGCCACTCATGCTCGGGGGCCGCGTTGAGGCGGCTGAGGTCAGAGCCGGCTTTCCAGGTAGACATTTGCCGGTCCACCCGGCTCACAGCGTGGGCTAGGCGCTGACCGATCTCGTCGGTGTCGATCCCGGCCGCCGCATAGAACACCGCGGTGTAGCGGGTGCCCATGGTCTCGCCGTTCAGGCTGTAGCGCTGCACATCAGTAGACATCTTCACGGTAGCGTCCTTGTGCCTTGAGGGTCAGCACGCTCAGGTTCAGCGGAGCCAATATTTCATCCAGGGCCTGCATCACGCCTTTGGCCATTTCACGACTGCCGCAAACCAGTACTTGTGCGCCTTTTTCCACCAGCCGGCGCAAGGACAGTGCATCAGTGAGCAGCCGGTCCTGGACGTAGCTACCGTTCTGTACCTGGGAAAAAGCCGCGCGCAAGGCGGTAAGTCGCTGGTCTGCCAGGTAGCGGTTAAGTTCAGGCTCGTACAGAAAGTCCGAGGCCGGGTTGCGCCCGCCCCAATACAAATGCATCGGGTGGCGGGCAGTGTTGTTGCGAATGAAGCCGGCCAAGGGGCCAATGCCGGTACCGGCACCGATCAGGATCACCGGGTGTGCGCCCGACGCAGGACGAAACTGTGGGTTGGGCTGGATAAAGGCTTCGACCGAAGCGCCGATGTCCAGGCCATGCAGGAGTTGCGAGCAGAGGCCTCCTTGGTGTTTGCGTACGCAAATCTCGAGCACGCCGTCCGTGGAACTGCTGGCCAACGAGTAAAAACGCGGTACTGGGCTATTCGCCGAGATAATCCCTACCAGGTCTCCTGCCTGGAAGCCCGGTAGTTCACTGTGCGCCTTGAAGCGCAGGACGTGGGTTGGCGCATTCACTTCTTCGCCATAAGCGATGCGCTCGGCCAGCTCCAGTTGATAGGTGCGCGGTGGCTCCGGTGTATGGGCCAGGGCCAAGTCATGCCCCAGTGCTGTGGCTAGGGCGTGGCCCCAGCGCGCAAATTCCTGGGAAGACTGGCGGTTGACGGTTTCCAGCCCCAGCAACGGTGAGGCACCGGCCAGTTCCAGCGCTGCCTGCACCTGATGGGCGTACTGACAGAATTGTGGAAACTGGCGGTCCCCAAGCCCCAGCACTGCAAAGGGCTGGCCGGGTTTGACGCCCTCGTGGTTCAGCCGTGCCAGAAACTGCGCGGCCGACGCCGGTGCATCGCCATCACCGTGGGTCGCGGTGAGGATCAATAGTCTCTGGGCGTTGCGGTACTTGCCTTTCCATTCATTCATGGGCGCGCTATGCACTTGGTACCCAGCCTGATGCAAGGCCGCATGCAACGTGTTGGCAAACCCCCATGTGGTGTTGTTTTCAGTGCCTACCAGAATCACGCTGTCGGCGGAGTGAGCAGGGCTGTTGTGGCGAATGTTCGGACCGGCTTTGCGACGGCGCCACCAGAGCAGGATGCCGGTCACGCTCATCAATGGCACACAGAGGGCACAGAGCCCGAGTGGCAAGCCCAGCCACCAGAGGCCTTCTGCGGTGTGTAACTGATAGATCCATTGGTAGACGGTGCGCATTGAGTCGTGGGGTTGATAGGACAGCAGGGCGCCGCTGACCGGGTCCACGTAGCCAACACCCTGGGACGTGCGCAGAGAGAACACATCGTTTGGATTGCCCGGGCTCGGGTAGACCAGTTCACGCAGGTCATTCAGGTCGATGGCCTGCAAGGCTTGCAGTTTCGCCACCGGTAACGCCGGGCCGGCGCTGATGTGGGTGGGGAAGGCCGGTTCACTCTGGCTGCCGTCGGCGATCAAGCCGAAGGTCGTGGCGGCCATGTACAGCCCGCTAACTGCCGACAGCAGCAGCCCGAGCAAGGCCAGGCGCCCGACTTCCGCATGCCAGCGCTGGCTGAACGTACCGCGCAGTGGCCGCAGCAAATTGCGCCAGCCACCCAGGCGCCGGGCCAGCAGCAACGCGCCGGACACTGACAGGATCAACATGAGCAACGCACCGACGCCCGACACGCCATGGCCCTGTGTGCCCATGAACAGCGAGCGGTGCAAGTCTTTCACCCAGCGGGTGAAGGCGGACGGCGCGGAGGGCGCGAGGCCCTGGCCGGTCAGTGGGTCAACCGTTTCCGCCCCGGACTGGCCATCGCGGTTGTAGTAAACGATGACCGTGCCGGAGGCGGTGCGCTGGATTTGCTCCACGCCTTGAAAGTGACGGGCGACGCCTTCCGCCAACTGGCCGACATTAAGCTGGCCGGCAACGGTGGACGTGTTGTGCAGGCGTTCCAGAGCCGGATCAACCGACAATACCGCGCCACTGATGGCCAATATCATGACCAACAGGGCGGCGATCAGACCGGGCAGCGAATGACACTGGCGAAGCATGTTCAGCCTCCAGGAGTGGTGGTTGCTACAGGTCGTAAGTAAACGCGTTGACGTAAGTGCTGCCGGTTGCCGGCTTGCCTGATCCTTGGGTGGTCAGGGGCACGCTGATGTCGGCTCGGCCTTCACGCTGGTTCTCCACGGCGCTGTCGATTCGGATCTGATACCCGGCATCAATCAAGGTGTCTGCCAATTCAACACTGACTTTGAGGGTGCGTCCGCTGCCCACGCTGGCACCGCTGACCCCGTCAAACTCCCTGGGGTTCTGGCCGCTGCCGCGGGCCCAGTCAGTCAAATGCCGGTAGTACTTGGCCTTCTTGCCGGCGACCCACAGGGTTTTCTGGTACTGGCCATTGGCATCGGTGACGTAAATCGCCAGGTACGCATCGTTACCGTTGTAGTCCTTGAGCTGGGTCGTCAGGGTCACTTCACGGGCCTGGGCCAGCCCCGGCAAGGCAATGGCGCCGGCGAGGAAAGTTGCAGCGATGATTTTTTTCATGAGGACGTCCTGGTTGAGCGTTGTAGCGAGAGCCTGAACTTGCTGGCTGACAACAGCCTGAAAGCCCTGGAAAAAATCGAAATGCTCATTCAGCACCCGGGCTGACGAGGTAGTCTCGGGCATCACCGTCGTCGCCGAAATTGACGTGCAACGTGCGCAGACGCAGGGAGGCGGGTGCATAACGCGCCTCGATGGCGTTGCCCCTGCGGTCAGTGCCCCTGAGCTTGTAGCAACCGTCGTCGACCTTGATGCGCTGCACGCTCCAGCCGTATTGCTGCTCCACGCGTTGACGCAAGGTTTCCCGCGGTTGCCAATCGCTGGCGGGCTCGCTGCAGTCGTCATCAGCGAGGACGCTTGCGCTGAGCAACAGGCTCAACAGCGCAGTACGTGCAATAAAAGCGGTTTTCATGATCTGTCTCCTGCCGGATGGGCATCTGTGGCATACCCTAAGGTGCATTCCTGACAACCAGCTGAATCTTCAGATTCACCTCAGGTTTGGCGGTTAAGGTACTGCACGACACTTATCAGGATGAGGTAGCAGATGCGGGTTTTATTGGTCGAGGATGCCCCCGGGCTGGGGGAGGCAGTGCGCGAACAAATCGCCGACGATGGTCATGCCGTCGATTGGGTGCAGCGCCTGAACCACGCGAGCAATAGCGTGCGCACCACGCCTTATGACTTGATCCTGCTGGACCTGATGTTGCCGGACGGTCGCGGGCTGGACTTTTTGCGCGAGCAGCGCTCAGCGGGCAACGTGACCCCGGTGATTATCCTCACCGCCCAGGACCAAATATCCGATCGCATTGCCGGCCTCAATGCCGGAGCCGACGATTACTTGGTTAAACCGTTCGACCTGTTTGAACTCTCGGCCCGGGTGGCAGCCGTGGCCCGACGTTACAGCGGCAACCCCAACCCGCAGATCAAACTCGGTGAACTGCAGATCGACATGAACGCTCGCACAGTTCAGCGCGCCGGTACCACCGTGGACTTGACCGCACGCGAGTGGGCGCTGTTCGAGGCATTCGTACAGCGTCCCAATGCGTTGCTTTCGAAGTCCCAACTCGAAGAGCGCCTGTACGCTTTTGGCGCGGAGATAGAGAGCAACACCATCGAGGTCTATATCAGTCGTCTGCGCAAAAAACTGGGACGCGACCTAGTTGAAACCGTTCGTGGCATGGGTTATCGGTTGACACCGGTATGAAGTCGTCGATAAGCCTGCAAAAGCGCCTCGGCCTGGGGTTAACCCTGGGCATGACATTGCTCTGGCTGGGGGCGACCGTCGGCGCTTGGCTGGTGGTACAACATGAGTTGAATGAGGCGTTCGACAGCGCCCTGGAAGAGACCGCGCAACGCATCCTGCCCTTGGCCGTACTGGAGATTAGCAACCGCGAAGCGCCCCGCGAAGCACAACACGTGGCCACCTTGAAAATGCACAAGGAATACCTAACGTACCTGGTGCGCGATACGCAGGGCCGGATTTTGATGCAATCCCATGACGCCAACCCGAAGATCTTCAATAAACAGCCGGGGGAAGGGTTTTCCACCACTGACAAGTATCGGCTATATGGCGCGAGCGCGCTGCGCAAAACACTGTTCATTGAGATTGCCGAACCGCTGGCTCATCGCCGTGAAGCGGCGCGGGAAGCCTTGTTTGCGTTGTTGCTGCCGTTGTTGGCGCTGATCCCTGTCAGCCTGTTGGGCACCTGGTTATTTGTGCGCATTAGCTTACGCAGCGTATTGGCCTATCGTCGCGCCCTGGAAGCTCGGGGTGCAGGGGATTTGTCACCGATCAACGTGGCACGACTGCCGGCAGAAATCGACCCACTGGCCGACGCGGTCAACCACTTGCTTGAGCGCTTACGCAAGACGCTGGAGGCCGAACGTAGCTTTACCGCAAACAGCGCCCATGAACTGCGCACGCCGATGGCCGCGACATTGGCGCAGATTCAGCGCTTGCACCAGGAAGCGCCAGAAGGCCCGTTACGCGTGCGGGCGGCGAAGATCGAAAACTCATTACGCGACCTGGCGAGGCTCTCGGAAAAGCTTATGCAACTAGCCAAGGCCGAGGGTGGTGGGCTGCTATCCGAGGCGCCCCAGGACCTGATCCCGTTATTGGCCCATGGGGTCGACGAGTGGAATCGCAACAGTGGGCAAAGAATCCAACTGCGACTGCCGACCCAGAGCAGTGTTTATTCAGCGATTGATCCTGACGCGTTTGGCATCCTACTGCGCAACCTGATCGAAAATGCGTTGAAGTACGGTACCGTGGACCAGCCGGTTGAAGTCAGCCTCACAGACCAGGCGCTGCTGCAGGTGATCAACGGAGGTCCGGCCGTGCCTGAGGCAGTATTGCAGCGCCTGACCGAACGATTTGTGCGGGGAAACAGCGAAGCCAGTGGCTCAGGGCTGGGTTTGGCTATTGCGAAAACGATTGCGATAGGGGTCAAGGCGACTTTAACCCTGGCCTCGCCAGCAACAGGTCGGAAGGAGGGGTTTGAAGTCAGCGTTCAGTTTTTGTGTCTGCCAAGGTAAATGCGGATTGAGCCCTGACGGCTATCAGTATCGCATCGGATTGACGTCTAACAGCACGGCGCTAGAATTCGCTAAGCCCTCTGCTAGGGATAGTTTGCGATTCAGGCTTTTTATTAATTGGTCATTGGCGACAGCATCATCCTCAACAGGAGTTATGCTGTCGCCAAACTGAGTCTCTAGCAAAAATAAGCCAAAGCTCCGCTAAGGCTATTTATTAGATCTGCAAGGTCGCATAGCACCATTAGAATTTATGTTGAGCGGCATAAGGGCAGATCATTTCCATAGCCAGCGCGCTTATCTCTGCTTGGTCATAGGCAGGTGCAACCTCTGCCACATCCATACCTATGACATTAATGCCTCGCAGCCCACGCAAAATCTCAAAGGCATGAAAAGTTGATAAACCTCCGCATAGCCTCCTCTGGGTGTGCCTGAGCTCAGGCCATTTTGAAATACGATTTTTTCAACAAAATCGGCCAAATAGGACATCCATCAGGGACGGCGACCGGCCAAAAACGGCGGTGCGATAAGGTTGGCGACTGCTTAAATCAAAAGGGGCCACGCATGAGAAAATATTTGGTTTTGTTGTTGGTTGGTGCCACAGGAGTTGCTCAGGCGCAATCGATATGCACTTATCCATGGTATCAATCAGTCGATAAGAGATTCCATACAACTGACGGGCAAGGGCATGGGCCGGATATAGGCTCCGATGAATGGAAATCAGTGATCGAATTCAAATTAGGGGTTCGCGATGGGGCAAATGTCCCTGAACGAAGTTCCGATCAGTGGTGCCAATACATTGATCAGCATATCAATGGGATGCAAGTGACTGGGGGCAGTACGGAAAAATCGTCGATAGTCAATGAGACGCCTGGCCCTTCTTACGATTGCGCCAAGGTGAAGCCTGGCGCTATCGAAGCGATGATATGTGAGGACAAGGCGTTATCCGTGCTCGATCGCAATCTGTCGGAAGTTTATGCCAGCGCGAGAGTCAAGGCCGGCAACGAGCATCCACCCCGGCTTAAAGCAGAAGAACGTGGATGGATAAAGGGTCGCGACGACTGCTGGAAGAGTGATTACGTCGGTGCATGCTTGCGCATGGAGTACCAGCGCCGCATCGCCGAGTTGCAAGCACGGTACCGATTGGTACCGGAAACCGGTCCTGTCTATTACGAATGCGAGGGCAACCCTGCCAGAGAGATTGCTGCCATGTTCTTTAAAACCGATCCGCCGACATTAATCGCCGAGCGTGGAGACAGCGTATCGCTCATGTACCAGCAGCCAAGTGGCAGTGGCGTAAAGTACCTTGGACGCAATGAAACTCTTTGGGAACATCAGGACGAAACTATAATCACTTGGGGATACGGTGCGCCCGAATCACATTGCAAAAGAAAACCTTGAGCAACGATCCAGTCAGCTGGGTAATTGCATTCTGGCGAAAGCTAGCAAGTAGCCTGAGGCAGCTTTCGTGAAAGGATGCACCGGCCGATATCAGACCTGCCTGACTCTCTGTTTTCTACCAATATCTGCCGACCGTGACAGGCATAAATCTGCCAAAAGCGACCAATCCAACAAGTACTCAGTACTCCACTGGGTCCGCGCTGGAGTGGGGCCGGGCTACGGGACATCCATTAGCTCAACGATGTCGACTTTAGCTTTAGTGAAAGTATGTTTAAGGTGGCACTCACCATTATCTGATAGTACATAGACCCGGAGCGTTGCGCAGTAGTCATCTATGTTTGATATTTTTTCTTTGAATTGACTACGACAAGCTTCAGTCGTTCTTCGATGACTCCCTTCAGGGAGATCAACCTTCCGATCCCACAAGATTTGTGAGAGCACAAATCCCAGACCCTGTATCAACACTTTTGTTATGGAGAAGTTTCATGAATGTCGACTGGCTTAACTTCACTCCCTGGTCATCCCTTGCCGGTGGCGCATTGATTGGTCTCGCGGCCAGTCTATTCGTGGTCGCTAATGGGCGTATCGCAGGTATCAGTGGCCTGATTGGCAGTCTTTTACAGCGAGGGAGTGAGGGGGGGAGTGAGAAAGCGCTTTTTCTCCTAGGCCTGCTTATCTCGCCGCTTCTATGGGGCTCGTTCTCCTCGCTACCAAAGATTGAGTTCCAAAGTGGCTGGTTCGGACTGATCGTCGCCGGTGTATTGGTGGGTATCGGCACACGCTACGGATCAGGTTGCACCAGTGGCCATGGGGTATGCGGCATATCGCGCCTTTCGCCGCGATCGATGGTTGCTACTGCGTGTTTCATGTTCAGTGGTTTCGTCACGGTGTTTGTCTTGCGTCATCTGCTTGGGGGTTGAAAATGACTAAACTGACTGCGTTCATTACTGGCCTGCTGTTCGGTTTGGGGCTGCTTTTGGCAGGGATGGCCAACCCAAGCAAAGTACTCGCTTTCCTGGACCTAACCGGTGCTTGGGACCCGTCCTTGGGATTAGTCATGGTCGGGGCAATCGCCGTGGCCGTTGGCCCGCTAGCATGGGCACACCGACAATCCAGTTCGCTGCTGGGAAAGCCAATGCAGCTTCCGATCAAACGTGAGTTGGACAAGCGCTTGATCGGCGGGAGCCTGTTGTTCGGCATCGGCTGGGGAATAGCGGGCATCTGTCCTGGCCCCGCAGTGGCAGTTCTGCTGACAGGACGCTGGCAAGTGATCGTTTTCATGTTGGCCATGCTGGCCGGCATGTTGTTGTTTACCGCGCTGGAGAGCCGGCGCAACCATTGACCGAAGCCTGCGTATTACTGCCGGACTGCTTCTCATTTGCCTCGGTCTATCCGTGTGATCGGCGTGTGGGGAGTGGATAGTTTAGTGCCGTTTTTGGCCCAGAGTGTGTAAAAACGTTTTTACGCGCAGCATGAATCCTAAACTTTAGGGTGGAGTTCCGAAACTATTTCACTATGTGGGCTTGGCGATGGCTCTTACACGCCAGTAATGCACCGCACTATGGGCACGGCATATGTCGCTTATCAATGGTCGACCTCGTGCCACCCTGAAAAGAGTATCGGACAGAAAAGATATGAAAAACACTTCAGTTTTTAACGAAGAATGAACAACAGGTGTGATTTATTGGGCGTAAGTTCGAACTGAACTTCCCGCCTTTCTGGCGATACCCTGTGAGTGCATTAATTGAAACGCACAATTTCCCCTTTGATGGTTGAAAAACGTTCGATGCTCCGGAGGATTGCGCTTTGCTCGGGAGTGACCTTCGCTCTTCTGCTGACAGCGGGCGGCTACTGGCTATTTACGCCACCCGCACCTTATGTACCCTTGAGCGGCTTAGATCCCGCGTCGGTGTCAATGATAGCTGTGGGTGATCAAGGCAGCGGCAAGTGGCTGCAGTGGCAAGTAGGTCAAGCCATGGAGAAAGTTGCGTCCACTGAGGGGCGGCTGAACATGGTGGTGCTTCTAGGCGACAATTTTTACGGTAACTCGTTAACCAGTACTCATGACCTCAGCTGGCAAATCAAGTTCGAGCGTGTTTATTGGGGCCGCTGGCTCAGTCATGTACCGTTCTACCCTGTGCTAGGTAACCATGATTACCCAGTGTCGCAAAAGTATGAGATCGAGTACGGGCAACAGCACAAGGGGTCAGGCCGCTGGCAGATGCCTGCGAGCTTTTACGTCAAGGATTTCGGTGATGTAGACGGGCGGCCATTGGTGCGCATGGTATTCCTTGACACATCGGCGCCACGTGAAAGCTTGCAACAGCAAATTGACTTGATTGATCAGGCATTTCAGGCAGGCGGAGCGGCTCCTGTATGGCGAATCGTGGCGTCCCATCACCCTGTACGCAATCAAGGTCAGCATGGTGATGACTCGGATCTGGTGGCCAGGCTGTTACCGGCTTTACAGCGCAACAAAGTGGATATGCTTTTATCAGGTCATGATCACAATCAGCAATTGCTGTTGCGTGCAGGGGAGCCTGCTTGGGTCATCTCCGGTGCTGGAGGTCAGAGCCTTTATGCCCTTAAGACGCCTGCGCCTGATAGTACATTCTCTACATCGTCAGCCGGTTTTGCTAAGCTCGACTTGGATGCCAATCAACTGCGGTTAGCTTATTACAATGATCTAGGTGGCCTGGAAGTTTGTTATCGCTGGGTTAGAGAATGTCCGTGGATGGCTAAAGGTTGTTTACTGCCCGATGAACCACAAGGGACCAGTATGCAGTTAGCACAGTGAGTCACCCCTGACGTTATAGACGTACCCGAAAGATTACTTTTGCAGTAGCTGAGCTGTCTATAGGGGGAGCGTACGTTTTGCTAATTGATGGGCGCTATAGGGTTATTTTGTCGATCGGGCGCATGAATAGGGCTGAAACACTTCCGTACCACAAAATTAAACTGTCGCCCGGATATGTTCAAGATAAAACAAGTAGAGCAATGGTGTTGTTCCTAGTTCATATATCCTCGATTAGCATATGCTTCACCTCCAGACTCATGGCATCATCTGGGTGCAATAGCCGCACTTGAAAAGGATCTCTTTGCACTTGTCGCCGTCACCTTCGTCGAAGTCGTGCATATCTGGATGCTGAAACGAACCCATGTCATCGCGCACGACTTGGGCTGGCTTGATCAATTTGACCTCTTCAGGATGACATCGTACTTGCCGCTATAACGGCTGACTTTGAATTGGGAGAGGTTTTGTTGCGGGGGGGGGGGGGGGGGTGAGATGAGTCGGTTTTGATAGACAGACGAGTAAGCGCTTCTAGGAAGCGCAAGCCAGAATAGTTTGTCATGCGCTCAGGCAGCGCAGTAGTTTTGCCTTATTGAATGCTTTTCAGAATTAACATGTTGAGCCTTATGTTCATGGGCTATAAACGGCTCAAAAAGTCCAATAAGGAGTTTTTTTAGTTTCAGCGCTACATGCTCTTCAAGATCGGTAATTGTACATTTTGAGCTAAGTGATCGATGGATTTGTCCGTTTGGAATTTCTAGCGCCTCAAGAAACCCATCAATGAAACCATCAATATAACCTTCTAGTCGCTCGCATTGAGCAAGACGTGACAGCCCTCCTGGGGCGCCTTGATAGTTCCAGGAGACATGAAACTGTCCACCGATATTTTTTACTTCTATGTATTTGAATCTCTCTGAGAAGGTACTCATGCTTCACTCTCCATAACGATGCATGTTCTTGTTAGGTAGGTAAAACTATAGATTTCGGCTGTTAAAGTCTATTTCTTGGTAATGCTAGCGATGAAATCCTTATTCAGGCGGCATTTGCTCGGCTCTCTTTCATCATCCAAGGGGCGTTAGCTCTGATCAGCGCAGCCATCGACGGTGGGCTGACGCTGTTGCCACACATATGAACCTGTTGGGTTTTGGTGAAGGACTTACCGTCGACGCGATGGCTGATGATGTAGTCGCCCGAGAAGCCGTGGTTTTGTACTGCTAAGCCGGTTACAGCATCCATAGGCACATATCGACGATCACATGCGGAGTGCCTTTGATGGTCATGGCGACCAGTGCCAGGCGGTCGTGGGTAGTGATGGTCGGCGCAGATACTGCGTGTCGCCTTATCACTGTTGTCGCATTAGCTGCTCCGGAAGACTGCGACATTCTGCTTATTTGCTTTAGTCCACAAACTCTGTCGCTGCCTTGACCTTGGGTTTGTTTGGCGGAGCTGCGTGTGCAGATGACACCTCTTTGGTGTAACTGTCAGTGCTTCCAGCGCGCCAGCAGTCTAGTTTTTGCATTTTGTTCACGACCCAAAGGGCATGTGCGAGGAATAAAGCGGCAGTCCCGCAGCCAATCACTACAGTGATCGTTTCAAGCAAATGCACGCCACTGCGAGCATTCCCGCCGTATTCAGTTTTGAAGTCGAGAAGAGATTTATCCATGTGTACATGGCATAGGCTATCCTTACCCAAATTGAGGTAACGGGTTTTAGAGATAAGAGTGCCGAAACTTGATTTATAGGGCGGCATCTGGATATGACTGAAAAAGGAGCTTCTACATGAATGCCACGCAGCGCAGCCTTGTTGAGATATCTCTCGTAGTATTAGGGGTGGGGTCCTTATTAGTAGGGGCTATACTTTTAGTACTTTTTTATCTAGAAATCGGAAGATTAGACTACCTGTTTGATCCCGAGCAGTTTGCATTAATAGTTTGGCCTCCATTTTTTATTGGCGCTATTTTACTCTGGGCAAGAGCTTTTTTTAGGTCTGCTGATAAGTACGAATAGGTTCTATCAGGCACTCATATTTTTTGTTTATGATATTTAGAATGTCAGTTACGGAAGGCTAATAAGGCCTGCCAATTGCTTTTCACTCATCTGGTTGGCGCCGCGAATGAAGCGCGATATCAGATCCTGTCCCCATCGATCCCGGTACGCGCCATGGTTCGTTTCAGCGGGGCGTCATCGTTGTGATAAAGAGCTGTGACAATCGTTCGTGACAGCACGAGTGCTTCTTTTTCCTTCGTACTCAGCCTCTCGCGGTCGCGCTTATCACGCTTCTGTTCGGTTGCAGATCTGCCCATGGCTTGCCTCTTCAAGCCCTCTGGGAGGCAGGTGGTGTTGGGTTTGCCAAGGCGTCGTTGTGCCGATGCGTTGACGCGCTTCACATGTGACTGCCGAAGAAGGCGAACACTGTCAGCGTGATGCCAATGCGCAAAGTCCAGCAGTTCAGGAATTTTCCGAACTGCTTAGCGTTGAACTACTCTGCTTTTGCCTCTAGCTCACGAGCATAGGTAATGACGTTGTTGTAGCCGAAGCGCTCGGCTACGACTGCGCCTATAGCCTGATTGATCAGCGAAAAGGTGTTGTTGCCGCTCGGGCGCACGATGATTAGCGGGGCCAGCGGTGGCGGTTGTACGCCGGGCTTTTTGTAGAACTCGGCCGTGGCCTGCTGGGCTCGTGCGCGCAACCCGTCGAGAACGTTGATCGCTGAGCGATTGATGGGTGCATGGTCGATCCTCGACTTGGGCTACGGGTATTCGTCGGCACTCAGACCTTACGACAAGGGTGAGCTGAGGAATAACTGCAGGCAGTAAAAAGCCCAGTCGAAACCGGGCTGTGTTGCACTCTTAAAAGCCACCGAATGTAAGAACAAGGCTGTGCGGGCGTGCCCTTCACGATTTACTTGTGCATAGGCTGAGTCCTCCGTTTTGAGTGTCAGCAGGTAAGGGGTGATACAGGTGTGCAGTGTCTGCTGGACTGGCATCCGCATCGGTCTTTGCTCAAGCCGTAACAAAGCTGGAGCACAGTCAGATGCATCCTGGTGCTGGGGAGTACCAAGGGCTCTGGCAGTTAGCGACAGGCTGTCGTGGCGCTGGTTAATTCGGATTAACCGACCAGATCAAAAGAGTCAGCGCGGCGCGTAATTCTCAGTTCGCCGCCTCTGCGCTCACTGGGGCGGCGATTACGTCGAGCCATCCCGCTATCATCAAGACCTTGCATAGTCATCACTCCGACTAGCAGCAAGCAGAGCGGTGTGACGATCTGTCGGCGCATCGCTGCGGCGACCATCGCGCCTTGGCGGTGAACGCCGAGCTTGAACATGGCGCAGGGTCGCAAGGATGACGCGGGAGAGGGTGAAGGCCCTGCAGATACCAACCTTGATCCTGTAGAAACCGGCCTGAAGCTGCTCGATGTGATCCCGGAGTCCAACTTGACGCGACAGACACTAACCACCAGCGGCACCGGCTGCGTGGCTCATGCAGCTCATAGAGCCCAACATGAGCCAGCGCATGCTCAACGAATTATCGGTATCACCAGCTACGGCGATCAAGGATTGATCGCGTTTCAGGCCTGTAAGACCTATGTTGCAGGTGTGTTCGTCTCAGAGTGATGGATTTAGACCCATGGCCTGTAGTAATCGGAGTATTTCACTCAGAGGGCTCAGTGTTCTAGTGTTGATTATTTACCGGAATTCAAAAAGTTCGATGTGCAAGTTAGTTTGTGGAATATTCAGTGCTCGCATAATTTCACGAACGTTAACCAATAGGCCCTTAGGACCGCAGAAACTGATTTGAACCTTGTCGGGGGAGGTTTTTTTAACGGCTTGACGCATTGTTTCGGCCAGTACATCGAGACCCTTGTCATTGCTCACAAACTCGACGCCTCGAGCTTGTGCCATACCGAGCAAGTGCTCTGCGGGCGGGAAGGCGCGAGCGGGATTGAAGCAATATACAAGGGTCGCTTTATCCAGATTTTTAGCGCCAGGATCTTTCAGCCAGGAAACAAATGGTGAGATGCCCACGCCTGCGCCAATCCAGATTTCGCGTTCAGCCTGGGGCTGGCGTTTAAAGCGGCCATATGGGGCGTAAATATCTGCGAGCATGCCAATCTTGACCTGTTCGGTCAGTTTTTTGGTGTAGTCCCCCAGTGGCCGTATCAAGAACTCGATCTGTCCACTTTCATCATTGGCGCTTGCAATGGTGAAAGGATGAGGCTCTCGCAGGCCATTTTGTTTCATCGCCAGAAAAGCAAATTGCCCAGGTTTGAAGGCGAACCCTTTGTGTACCGGAGTGAGTGTTAAGTGAAGTGTTCCATTTTTGCTCGTAACTGCGGTTACCCGATATTCGCCAGCGCGGGCGACAAAGGGGTACAGCGTTAATTTGTAGACTGCTGCAATCACACCCAATCCGCATAGTGAGACCAGCCATACCCCGGAAGGGCTAGTCAAAGTAATCGGTGATTTAAAGCTGAGCCAGTGCACAATTACGATCAAGAACAATAGGCCGGACAGTTTGTGCCACCAGCGCCAGACGTTGTAGGGAATATTACGGTTTAAGGCGAGCAGAACAATCAAGCCCAGGGCGACGTAGCTCAATTGACGTACGAGCCGGGTCCAGTACTTGGGCAGCTCCCAAATAGGTACGCTGTTCCAGGCATCCAGATTGGCCTTGAAAACAAAGTGGTAGGTGGCAAATACCAAGGCCCAGACACCTAGCCATTTATGCGCATCATAGACTCGGTCCAAGCCACCAAAAATGTTTTCAATCACCCTCCAGCGACTCGCGAGCAGGCAGGACGCAGCCATGTAAACCATGGCTGTCGCGCCGAGTACCAAACTCAGGGTCGCCGAGGTTAGCCAAGTATTGACAGGGATCTCGATTAGCAGAGATATGGTTGTGATTAACAATAAACCGACGATCCAGTGCCAGTTTTTCAACGCTTATGCTCCTTTTAGCAACCCGAGGTATGGTTTGAAAATTTACTTTCATCTTCATTGAGAAGGCACGTATCTCAGACCTTAGCAGGTTACAAAAAAAGGGAGGGTGATCTCGATCAGCACCATGGCACGTGAAGTGTGAGCCTCGTCGGTAATCGAGAGAGTTACAGATAAACACATAAGGCGTGTAAGCAAGTCCGGCTAGTGGCGTCTGGGTAGCATTCGAATCAGTGTGTTATCGCCAACTAGGTAATGATGGAAAAGTCCTGCGCCGGCGTGTAGACCGATTAGCCAATATCCAGCACTGCCTAACCATTCATGCCAGTTTTTAAACTGCCTCGCCATATCGGGATCCAGAGCTATGGGCGAGGGGAGCGTAAAATCGAAATACGGAACGGATTTGCCTGCGGCACTGAGCATTAACCAGGCCAGCACGGGTGTGGCAATCATAAGCACGTAAAGTGAGATGTGCGTCAGAAAGGCTAATGTCCTCTGCCAGGCAGGAGGACGGGGCAAGATTGGCGGGCGTTGTTTCAAACGCCCCAGAAGCCGGACCCATACCAGTGCGAAAATAGCCATCCCGAACATGGCATGCATTCCCAGCAAGGGGGCCTTGAATGTGCTGCCTCGAGGTAGTAATCCCTTGATCTCTATACAAGCGTAAACACCGAAAAATAGCGCCAGTATTAACCAATGCAAAATAATCGACAGATTTGCGTAACGCTGAGCAACTGAATCGTGGGTCATGAGAGGCCTCGAAAGAGTCATTGCAGGCATTCGAATTATTCGTGTTGCCTGGATTCGGCCTGTAACCGAATCGACGTATGTCAACCTATAGTCAGAGTCTTAATGAAGTCTGAAGGTGATCTTCAGACTTCGTTAAGAAATGCTCCCGATACTCCTCCCAACATGATCCCGGGAGGAGTCAGCAATGCCCCATTTCGACTGGAAAATTCCCTTACCACTGCGCTTCGGTCACGTCGGAAATTCTCAGATGTGTCTGGCTAGAGCGCTGCCAGATGACCCCCAGCGTCCAGTTTTTGAAGCCTTTATTCAACAACGCTTCCTAACAGCCCACGGTGCCGACATCCGTCATTTTATGCCCGAGCTATTCGGTATGAGTGACGCTGCGGGTGAACTCTTTGCGGTAGCGGGTGTTCGCAGGGCGAGTGCCGAGCCGCTATTTCTGGAACGCTATCTGGATGAATCGATTGATCCGCTGATAAGTGCCACAGCGGGTCGTCCCGTGGAACGCTCGGGCATAGTCGAGGTAGGTAACCTGGTAGCCAGCGACACTGGCAGTGCACGTTTGAGCATCATAGCTATCACCTATTTATTGGCCATGGGCGGGCAGGAGTGGGTGGCGTTTACTGGCAACGCGGGCTTGGTGAACAGCTTCCATCGGCTTGGATTGAAGCCGGTGACACTCTGTGCCGCCGATCCGGCGCGATTGGGTGATGACCAACACGAGTGGGGCAGTTACTACGAAAGCAAGCCTTGTGTGCACGTCGGTAACATCCAGGCCGGCTTTAATCATCTGCACACTACGGGACTGTTCGGTCGCCTTGGGCTGACATTGTCCGGTGAGGAGTCCAGTCATGTCGCTTGAAATCCAACGTTTCAAACACATGTTGCGCAGCCACGCTGAACAGAAATCCAGCACCATCGCCTTGTGGGGCGATCAACTGAAACTGGACTACGCCACGCTCTACGCAGAAGTGATGTATCGCCAGCAGCGACTGCGCGATGAACAGATCAAGGTTATTGCACTGGCGCTGGACAACGGCGCTGAACTCATTCTCTGGGACCTGGCTGCTCTGTTTGAAGGCGTGACCTGTCTCATGCTGCCGCCATTCTTTAGCCCGGCACAACGTAAGCATTGTTTGATACAGAGCCAGGCTGAGCGGGTGATTGCTGAGCCGCATCTGGAAGTAGAACTGGAATCCTCAGGATATGTGCGTAGCGGGGTGTTCTGGAGTAAAGCCTTCAGCGGCGTGAGTCCGATGCACGAAGGGACTGCCAAACTGACCTTCACCTCGGGCACTACCGGAACCCCCAAAGGTGTTTGCTTAAGCGCCGAAGCGATTTTGAGGGTCGTTCGTGAGCTGGATCATGCGAGCAAACCTACCGATTCGCAGCATCACCTGGCTCTGCTGCCTCTGGCGATCTTGCTGGAAAATATCGGGTGCTACGCCGCGCTATACGCGGGGGCGACCTTGAGTTTACCAAGCCAGAACACCCTGGGCATTGAGGGCGCCAGCGGCGTCGATGTGGCGCGTTTGCTTGGTTGCTTGGCCAACCGTGCGCCGGCAAGCCTGATTCTGGTGCCGCAACTACTGTTGATATTGGTCAGCGCTGCCGAGCAGAGAGTGTTCAATCCGCAGTCGTTACGCTTTGTGGCTGTGGGCGGGGCCCGCGTCAGCGAAGCATTGCTGCATCGTGCGCATCGGGAGGGCCTGCCAGTTTACGAAGGCTACGGACTCTCGGAGTGCGCCTCGGTAGTGTGCCTGAATCGGCCAGGTTCCCAGCGTCCCGGCAGTGTGGGGCGCCCCCTGCCGCATGTGGACATCCGCTTGGCCGACGACGGTGAAGTGCTGATCAAGGGGTCTCCTCTGCTCGGTTATCTAGGTGAGGCACCGCACGTTGAACAATGGTGGCCAAGCGGGGATCTTGGGGAGTTTGATCCCGAAGGTTATCTCTACCTTAGAGGACGCAAGAAACATCAGTTTGTCACCAGCTTCGGCCGCAATGTAAATCCTGAATGGGTCGAAGCCGAACTGACCCAGGGCCGCCATATTGCGCAGGCCTTTGTCTACGGCGAAGCAATGCCTGGTAATCACGCTCTGCTCTGGCCCCATCGTCCCGATTGTGCCGACGTTGATCTGGCCGCTGCCGTAGCTGAAGCCAACGAAGCCTTGCCCGATTACGCTCAAGTCCATCACTGGACCCGGCTGGATCAACCTTTCACCCCCTCGAATGGTTTTCTCACCGCAAATGGCCGGCCACGTCGCGACGCCATCGTCGAGCATTACCAGGTGCAGCTTACTCAATTCGCTTTTTCCGAAGGATCCACATCATGAATTTTTTCGACACTCTCCAAGAAGCTACCAAGCAAGAACGTCATGAGCTGTTCACTTTGCCAATCATCCGCGATGCCCTCGAAGGCAAGGTAAGCCTGGAGAGCTACCGGGCTTTTCTGGCTCAGGCCTATTACCATGTGCGTCACACCGTACCGTTGATGATGGCGTGTGGCAGTCGTCTGCCGTCGCGCCTAGAATGGCTGCGCAAAGCAGTCTGCGAATATATTGAAGATGAGTACGGGCACGAGCAATGGGTACTCAACGACATTGAGGCTTGCGGCGCAGACAAGGCAGCGGTACGGGATGGGCGACCGTCTTTACCGATCGAGTTGATGGTCAGTTTCCTCTACGACTTGATCGCCCGTGACAACCCTGTTGGTCTGTTCGGTATGGTAAATGTTTTGGAGGGCACCAGCATTGCTTTGGCCACCCACGCTGCAGGCAGCATTCGTGAGCGTCTTGAGCTGCCGGAAAGCGCTTTCAGTTATCTGAGTTCTCACGGCTCCCTCGACGTTGAACACATGCAGACTTACCGCCGTCTGATGAACAGGCTCGATGACCCTGCCGACCAGGCTGCTGTTATTCACGCCTCGAAAGTGGTCTACAGACTCTATACCGACATGTTTCGCGGTTTGCCACGTGACCAGGTGAGCTTGCATGCGACTGTCTGAGGCTCGTGTGGTCCTGACCGGTGCCAGTGGTGGTATCGGCCTGGCAATTGCCGATGCCCTTTGTGCCAGTGGTGCTCGCGTGCTGGCGGTAGCCCGGCACCGGGAAACGCTTGCACCGCTGCTGTCGCGCTATCCGCAGCATTTGTGCTGGGTTGCCGCTGATCTGACGTGCTCTGCTGAGCGGCGCAAAGTGTTAGCCGCCGCTGAGGCTATAGGCGGCATCAATCTGTTGATCAATGCTGCCGGAGTCAATCACTTTGCCATGCTTGAACAGCTTGATGACGTAGAAATCAACGCAATGTTGGCGGTGAATATCAGCGCCCCGATTTGTCTGACCAAGTTGCTGTTGCCGCTGCTTAAGCAGGCAGACAGTGCGATGGTGGTTAACGTTGGTTCGACGTATGGCTCCATTGGCTATGCCGGTTATGCCAGCTACTGCGCTACCAAGTTTGCACTGCGCGGGTTTTCTGAAGCCCTTAGGCGGGAACTGGCGGACACCCGGGTTGGCGTGCTTTATGTTGCTCCACGTGCCACTCGTACCACGATGAATAGCTCTGCGGCTCAAGTACTGAACGATGCATTGAATGCTGGGGTTGATGATCCACAAACCGTTGCTTCGGCTGTGGTTCATTCTATTGCAGGTGACCGCCGGGATTTGTACTTAGGCTGGAAGGAGCGCTTTTTCGTACGGCTCAATAGCCTTTTTCCCCACTTGGTGGACAAGGGGCTACGTAAACACTTGCCTCTGATTCGCCGCCTGAGTACTAAGCCTGAAAGAGAGAAGCGCTAATCATGAAAAGAATCACAGCATGCTTGCTTTTGGTGGCGTTGAGCCCAAGTGTCTGGGCCATCGATACTGCTGACGAACAACGCCTGGCCGGAATTCAGGAAGGCTGGGCATATATCCAGTACGAAGTTCCTACTGAACAGCGTACTGCCGCCTTCGAAAAACTGGCGACTCAAACTACTGCGTTCACCCAAGAGCGCCCATCCGTGGCCGAAGCCTGGATTTGGTCCGGTATTGTGACTAGCAGTTGGGCTGGTGCGCAGGGAGGTCTCGGCGCATTGAGCAAAGTGAAAGAGGCGAAGGTTGACTTAGAAAAAGCCTTAGCCCTTGATCCTAAAGCTCTGCAAGGCTCTGCATACACAAGCCTTGCAGCTTTGTATGACCGTGTACCTGGCTGGCCCATAGGTTTCGGCGATGCCAACAAAGCAGAACAGTTGCTCAAACAGGCCTTGCAACTGAACCCTACAGGCATCGATAGTCTGTACTTCTGGGGTGACCACCTTTACCGTCAAAAACATTATGTTGAGGCCAAAAATGCTTTGCAAAGAGCCTTGCTTGCCGCGCCCCGACCAGGACGGGAAACGGCCGATACAGGACGACGCAAAGAGATCGAGGTTTTGCTGGTGGACGTGAATAAAAAAATTAACTGACAGGAGTCTGTGTGCGGCTATTACTGATTGAGGATGATGTTGCGCTCGGCGAAGGTATCTATCAAGCCTTGGTGCGCGAGGGTTATACCGTCGATTGGCTGCAGGACGGTAGCAGCGCTTTACATGCGCTACTCAGCGAAAGTTTTGATCTGGCAATACTCGACCTCGGCCTTCCGCGAATGGACGGTTTAGAGGTGCTGCGCCGTCTGCGAGACAGTAGCTCTAATCTGCCAGTACTCATTCTAACCGCCCGGGATGCTACCGAAGACCGTATTGCCGGTCTGGATGCCGGAGCAGACGACTACTTGATCAAACCCTTCGATCTAGCCGAGCTCAAGGCGCGTATACGCGCTTTGTTAAGACGAAGTGCTGGGCGAGCCCAGATGTTGATAGAGCACGCGGGTATCAGTTTGAATCCAGGAACGCAGCAAGTCAGCTATCAGGGTAAACCGGTGGCTTTGACACCTAAGGAGTATCAGTTACTCCATGAGCTGCTCTCGCCACCTGGTCGCGTTATGACCCGCGATCACCTGATGCAGTTGCTCTACGGCTGGAGTGAGGAAGCTGAAAGCAACACGCTGGAAGTGCATATACATCATCTGCGCAAGAAGTTTTCAAGCGACCTAATTCGTACTATACGTGGTGTCGGCTACCTGATGGAGGAGAGTTGATGATGTCGATCCGGCGTCGCACATTGACGCTTATCATTGGCTTACTGCTCGCCGGTCTGGGGGTAATCAGCGTCTTCAACCTGCACGACAGTAATCATGAAATTGCTGAAGTCTATGACGCCCAACTGGCGCAAAACGCCCGATTACTGCAGGGAGTGATGCGCATGCCGTTGGCCAGCAAAGAGCAAGCTGATCTTTATCAAGCGTTCAACAAAGCCTTGAGCGAAGCACAGCCACGGACTGATGGTCATCCCTATGAATCAAAGATCGCTTTTCAAGTCTGGGACTCCAAGGGGGATGTGCTGGTGCACACTGCCAGTGCCCCAACCTTGAACTCACCCCCAGACATGCCTGGTTTCAACGATGTCGTTGACCTGAACAACCGTAAATGGCGTGCGTTTATGCTTGAAGACAAACAGAACCAGCTCCGTATCTGGGTCGGTGAGCGAGACGACGTGCGTACGGACTTAGTGGATCGGATCGTACGTCACACCCTGTGGCCCAATATTCTAGGTAGTCTGATTTTAGCCGCAATGATCTGGCTTGCAATTGGTTGGGGGCTCAAGCCTCTAGCAAATATGGCGGCAACATTGCGGGCGCGCGACAGCGGGTCTCTGGAACCTCTGCACATGGCACCGTTGCCCAGTGAGCTGGAACCCATGCAAGCAGCGCTGAATCGGATGCTCGCGCAAATCCAAGAAGTGCTAGGCCGTGAGCGGCGCTTCATCGCCGATGCTGCCCATGAAATGCGCACGCCACTGGCTGTGCTACGGGTACATGCGCAAAACTTGCTGGAGGCGGGTACCGAGCTGGAGCGTCGTGAATCACTGGCGTATTTGATTGCAGGTGTGGACCGTACCAGTCGGTTAGTCAACCAATTGCTCACCATGGCTCGAATGGAGCCGCAACCAGGCGTGAGTACTCCTCAATACATTGATCTTGCCGCCACGGTTCGTGAAAGCCTGGTTCAGTTAACTCCTTGGTTATTGAGTAAAAAGTTAGAACTGGTTTTTGATGTCAATGGTGAGATTAGCCCTGTCCGGGTTGATGCTTCGGCAATCAATATTGCTTTGAATAACTTGGTAACCAACGCTGCCAATTTCTCCCCTGCCAACGGATTGATTACCGTGCGATTAGCTAAAAAAATCGATCACTACGCGCTTTCAGTTGAGGACGATGGGCCTGGGATTGATGAGTCGGAACGTGAGCGGCTTTTTGAGCGCTTTTATAGTCGCAGAAATGATCAGGGAGCCGGGTTGGGATTGACGATTGTTCAGGCGATTGCTGTTCACTTAGGAGGGGAGGTCCGCCTAGAAAATCGTGCATGTGGGGGGCTCTGTGCAACGTTAGAGATTTGGCGTTTTTAAAGGCCATCACTGCGTTCATCTAATGTAGGTAAATTTGTGACTTGGTCGATCAACGAATTGGTTAGCGCGCCACGCACCAACCCTTAGTCACGCAATTGTAAAATTGGGACAACAGGGTTTCAGTCAATCCAGTCTTGGTTATTTGAAGTGGTGGCTCTTCATGTTCCGACAAGCGAAAGAGGGCGAGACGTCTAATACAGCCGCGGCCACACATCATTACGGTAGCCAGCGTCTGAAAATGAAGGCGCCATGCATGCGCCCGAAAAAACTCCTGGTGCAGCTCATCCGGCTATACTACCAAAATGCCTAAAAAATATTATTTGCTGTTAAAACCCTCAAAAATATTGAATAGCATTGTCACACGACTGCTATTGGTGGCGTTGTGTATTGTCATTTTTGGTGCTGTCATACGCGAGTATGCGCTGACCAAGTTTCTGCATGAAGAGTTGAGCACAGTCGTAAAAAAGCAACAGTTAGCGCTTGCCACTTATGTTGCTCATGATATTGATAGGAAAATCACCCAGCGTCAGATGTTGATTCAGCGTCTTGCTGTATCATTACCCATTGATCTCATCGCCCAGCCTGGAAAGTTGAGTGTTTGGCTCAAAGAGCATTACGAGTACCAGGTTCTATTTTCTGTAGGATTATTCATCGTCAGCCCGGACGGTCAATTGCTCGCGGGTTATCCTGCCCAGAAGGGACAAGCAACCGTTCACTATTCTGATCGGGATTACATTGAAGCGGGGCGTGCCGGCCGTTCGCTCATCGGTCGCCCCGAATTGGCGGGGGGCCTCAAGGAACCGATGTTACCTATAGCAGCGCCTATTTTTAACGATACCGGTAAAGTGCAGGCTATATTAGTCGGCTTTACCGCGCTGGCTGCGCCTGGATTTATGGAGTTATTGCTCAACAAAAGCATGGATAATCCAGCAGGTTGGGTGAAAGTAGTATTTCCGAAAGATAAAATGCTCGTCACGTTTTCAGCGCTTGGCATAACACTTAAATCAACACCAGCCCCGGGCATCAACACACTTTATGACAGTGCCGTTGCGGGGTTTCGTGGCGCAGGCCTGACGACTAACTCGGGAGGTGTTGAAGTTGTTTCGGCCATGGCATCTGTGCCGAGTACGGGCTGGTTTGTTGTAGCCAGTTTGCCAAACAAAGAAGCGTTTGCATTAGTGAGTCGCGTTCAGATTTTTTTGATTAAAGGTGCCGTGGTGGCAATTTTCTTATTCGCCATTTTGTCATCAGCCGGACTGTATATAGTTTTTCGTCATCTGTTCCACGCCGTCGCCCAAGCTGACCGCATGACACGGGATGAAATACCACTGGCCCCGATACCTGTTGTTTACAACGATGAAATTGGACATCTGATTACAGCTTTCAATCGCTTGCTGCTCAAGCTGAACGAGAATCAGACCGAACTAAAAAGAATTGCTCTTCATGACCCCCTCACAGGTTTACCCAACAGAGCCTATCTCTCTGCACGGCTGCGACAAGTGTTGACTCTGGCACAAAGGCAACATACGGTTGTGGCGTTGTTATTCATGGATTTAGATGGCTTTAAATATATTAATGACACCCTGGGTCATGAGGCCGGGGACGAGGTTTTGCGCCAGGTAACGAAGCGTTTTTCAAGCATCATAAGGGAAAGCGATACGTTGGCACGGATCGGAGGCGATGAATTTATCGTTGTTGCAACTGATCTTGGCGATAATGCAGAAGATACCGCACACACAATAGCGGCCAAATGTATTGACGCACTAAGTTCTCCTTTTTTTATTGCAGGAGAAGTTTGCGTCGTGGGCGTTTCGATAGGAGTTGCTCTAGGTGATGGGGATAGCTCTTCGGATGAGCTTCTATTAGCAGCTGATCAGGTTATGTACCAAGTCAAAAAAGCCGGGCGTGGCCGGTACATGGCCTGCCGGGTCTAAACGGTTGCCGGCTCTGAACATGCTCTTCCAGCATTTACCGGGGCAGTCGAAACACTGTGCGCTAACCCCCCAGTTCCGTCCATCCGCAAATTGTTGACCATTATCAATCTGCCCCCCGTCGAACCTCTGCATTCTTGAAATCAAACCTGGAGGCATCATCAACGATGCAATCAGCTTGCTCGCCCGGGTTGCGGCAGAGCAAAGCCGGCGATTTCAAAGATCGCTACAGCGCTCAATGGCTAACGAGGGCGGGGGAACAATGAACGACACTCTTGATATTGCAGGAGCGGCAGCTGCGCTAGGGATCGGGATGCTGATTGGTCTTGAGCGCGAACGGCGCAAGGGGCGGAGGGACAGTCGCGCCTGTGCCGGCTTGCGCACGTTCGCGATCACCGCATTGTTGGGCTATGGCGCGATGCAGGTCGGCGGAGGCCTGCTGGTAGGGATCGTGGCAACCGGTCTGGCATTGCTTGTCTCGGTGGCTTATTGGCGACACCAGAGTCATGACCCGGGAGTCACGAGCGAAGTCGCATTATTTTCGGTCTTAATACTCGGTGCGTTATGCAGCATTGCACCGGAGCTGGCCATTGCCATGGGAGTAGTGATCGCGGGATTGCTGACCTATCGCCAGAAACTGCATCACTTTGCAATCAGTCAGTTGAGCGAAGCAGAAATACGCGACGGACTAATTTTGCTGATTGCAGCGCTCGTAGTGTTGCCACTGGTGCCGGATCGTTTCATTGGTCCCTATGCTGCCATCAATCTACGGACCATTTGCACTCTTACCGTGTTGTTGATGGTGATCGGAGCAGTGGGGCATATTGCAGTTCGTATTCTGGGTTCACGTTACGGCTATGCAATCTCCGCCATCGCTTCAGGGTTCGCCTCAAGTACCGTAACAATTGCCACCATGGGACAGCGGGTCATCAGTGAGCCAGCGAATGTCAAAATCCTCAGCGCGGCAGCTGTCCTTTCCAATCTGGCTACCATCACGCAGATCGGCCTGATCCTTGTGGCGGTTGACCCGGCTCTTTTGCAGAGCATGTGGACGCCGTTGCTGTGCGGATTCATCAATACCGCGCTATACGGAGCTTGCTTGTTGTTTCACAACACAACAGGAGGGTGCAGTGCACCGATAAAGGTTGAAGGCGCATTCAATCTCAAGCTCGCATTGATCGTGACGCTGACCATGACTGGCATTACCCTGTTGTCATCCGCAATGCTCAGCCACTTCGGTCAGGTGGGCGTGATGCTGACCGCCACCTTTACTGGGTTTGCCGACCCGCATTCCTCGACCGCGTCCATTGCCTCCCTGGCCAAGGCAGGGCTGTTGCCGTTTTCTGCCATTGCTACTCCCACGGTAATTGCAATCAGCAGTAATTCCATCAGCAAGTGCCTGGTGGCCTGGGTCAGCGGAGGCAGACGATTTGCAGCCTACGTCATCCCGGGCCAGATATTGCTGACACTGTCTCTGTGGGGGGGAGTCTGGGTGCACTGAGGGTGTTAAGCCTGGTCGTCAGACTCAAACAACAGGCGTTGCCACCGGATCTTTTAGCCTGGTACATCGCGCTGTCAGCGTGTCCGAGCAGCTCTTCGACACAGGCGCCATTGACGGGAAACAAGCTTATGCCGACGCTGATGCTGATTTCTACACGGTGTGCATCGATCATGAACGGCTGACTCATCGTGGCGACCAATTTGTTGCCCAGAGCTTCAACACTCTCCGGCGTGTCCATGCCGGTAATCATGATTGCAAACTCGTCTCCGCCTAAACGGGAGACGACATCGGAACTGCGAACAGACTGGCCAAGACGTTCAGCCACGGCATACAGCAGTTTGTCCCCACAAGCGTGACCCATGCTGTCGTTAACGGATTTGAAATGATCCAGGTCTATGAACATTAACGCCAATGACTGACAGTGTTTACCGGCGTGATTGATCGACTGGTTGAGCAACGTCAGGAATAAACTGCGGTTCGGCAGCCCGGTCAGGGCATCGTGGAACGCCAACTGCTGCATGGCCGCGCGCTCGTCATCCATGATTTGGACGTTATGCAGGATGGCGATGAAATGGGTCACAACGCCGTGGTCGTCGAGCACTGGAGTAATCACCTGATTGACCATGCAGTTGCCTCCATCCTTGCGCCGTTCAACCATCTGCCCCCGCCAGGTCAGACCTGCTAGTATCGTCAGCCACAGATTGCAGTAGAAGCTCGTACTTTGTCTGCCCGAAGCAAGGAGATGCGGGGTTTTGCCAATCAACTCCTGCCTCGAATAGCCGCTCAGGAGGCAAAAGGCTTTATTGATCCAGACGATGCACCCTGTCCGCTCCGTGACCAATACCGGGTTAGACGCAGCATCAAACGCCCTTAACAGTAATTGCTGGTCAGTTTCGATCATTGCACCCTCCGATACCGCCATCGTTGCGCGATAGTTTAATGAAGCCTAGGTGCAAAAGGCTGGAAGGGTGTTGATCAAAATCAACTGAACGGGCGGCGTCACAAAGAGCGTCTGCAACTGATAAAGATCAAGTTGCCAGGGCACATAAAGCTCAATCTGAACACCTACTCACGCATTGAAGCGGCCTTTGGCCGAGGTGTATTATGTCCCAGACTAAGCGCTTACTGTTGATTGCCCCCCAGACAATGACTCGCACACCTGCGTTCGGGCGGGCAGGGGCATTGGCGCTTGCAATGCAATTACCGCTGCATATCGTGGCGTTTGATTATTTACAGGCCCTGGCTGTTGCAGGCCTGTTCGCCCCCGAGCAAATCAACCTTGCCCGGGACGGATACTTGCAAACCCACCGGCAATGGCTCGCAGAGCAAGCCGGCTTGATGAGCACACATGGCGTTAAAGTCACCAGTGAGGTGCTGTGGGTCCATCACCCTTATGAAGAGATACTGCACTTCGTCAATGACATGTCACTGGCGTTGATCATCAAGGATGTCCAGGAAGAAACAGCCTTGAAACGTGTCTTTTTCACGCCACTGGACTGGCAACTGTTGCGCGACTGCCCGGCCCCGGTACATCTGGTGACGCACTCACGCAACCCGCTTCCGCGCAGAGTGCTGGCAATTGTCGATGTGTTGCGCAGTGAACAGCAAGACCTGGTCTTCAATGACCAGATACTCGAAGCGGCCAGCAAGCTCGCTGAGCAATGCAATGCTCAGCTCGAACTGGTGCATGTTTATGACTGGGTCGCGGTGTATGCCATGGACATGGGGGTTGGTGTGCTCCCCTTGGCCACCGGCCTCTATGAAGCGCTTGGGGAGTCACAACATGATGCATTTACATCCCTTGCCGATCGCCACGGCGTGCCTCTTGAGCACCGTCATTTCATAGAGGGCTCGCCACTGCTGAGTATCTGTGACTTTGCCCGGGATCATGAGAGTGACGTCATCGTTATGGGTACGGTGCAGCATCGGGGCTTGAGCAAGTGGTTGGGCTCAACTGCAGAAGGTCTGTTGCAAAAGGCGCCGTGTAGCGTGCTGGCGATCAAGCCGTAGAGCGTCCGGTCACTGATGCTGAGAATCTGCTGGCAGGTTTGCCCGGCACTCGAAGAGTGTGTGTGATGAGCCAATATCAACGCTTGCTGCTGATTGCCGACCATACGCTGTATCACTCGCCAGCACTGTTACGTGCAGTGGCCCTGGCAAAGGCGTGTGATGCGGCTTTGGGCATACGTTCATTCATTGAACCTACACCCATGGTTCATTTGTGGGAAACCCGGAAGGATTTGATCGGTTCATTGGCAGTAATACGAAGCGGGCCCTGTATTCCGTGCCCGGCAGTGTGCTGGCGGTCAGACAACCGCAATAAAAAGCCAAGGTATTTCATGAACCTGTTTGCCATGCAATGACCCGACATGCTCCCTGCAGTTTCCGATTTATTGATAAAGATCAAATGCCATCCCGGACAGCCCCGGATACTTCCTCCTTTAACTCACCTTTTCGAAACCACGCTGCAGAGGAACAACCATGCGTAAATGCTTGTCCATCTCATTGCTGGCTTTAATGCTGATAACAACCGCTGGGTGCAGTCATCAGCATGAACAGGAGTGGAACGCGCGTCTAGAGTCTGCAGAGGACAACGCGGCAACCGCGCGCTTGCATGCTGACGAAGCCTACTTAAAGGCCGAACAGGCCCAGCAGGCTGCCGACGAAGCCAATCAGCGAACCCGACCTACGGCCCCGAAGGTATCGCCGCACAGATGAATTCGACGCAATCTAAATCACGTCTAGCTCGCACGGGCCGCACGGTTTGGGGGCATCGCCGGCCTCTCGGCAGAGGCGAATGGCGGTGTTAAAGATCAAGGTGATGGATAACTTGGTGCAGGTCGTCTGGATCGCTATGGGTCTTGAAGCCCAACGCTGAAGCCAACTGACGCATAAGGTTGTTGCTGGAGGCATCAAGGGAATACATAGAGGTAAAACCGTTCGTGCGAGCGGCCTTGATTAAATGCTCCATCAAGAGCGTGCCCAGCCCCAGATGCTGCCAGTCATCCGCGACAGTTATCGCACATTCACATTCATCCTCGCCCGTTGCTGCATAGCGGCTTATGCCTATCTCGATCAGGCTGCCATTTTCGTGGACCAGTGCGATGTAAGCCATACGATCGTGATTATCGATATCCATCAATTGATCGAGCATGGCAGCGCCCGGCTCATTTACCTGTGTGAGAAAGCGCATATGCCGGGACTCGGGGGACAGACGTTTGACAAAGACGACTTCCCGCTCCCGGTCATTTTCCGTCAGAGGCCGAATCAATACGTGGCGACCATCCCCGAGCGCTTCAATCCAGTGTTGTCCACCTGGCCAAGCGTAGGCTGCAGCAGCCTGGTCGTTGTGCTCTTTGACAGTCAGCATGGGGCAATCCTCTATCGGGTTTAAAAGGCTGACGCGCCATGAAAAACCGCGCGGTTCATACCTTTCTACCTCGCTGACAGCCATTGAGTCTGATCTGGATCAGATTTTCTTGACACAAAGGTGAACTATCAGCCGTTGGTGGCGGGGAGGGCGCATATTCTGCTATTGAAAAATCGCCATTCAAGTGGGCATCCGCTCTCTCACATCGGAGCCCGATGACAGCCTGCAACCAGTTGTTTGAGTCCTTCCATGTCAAGGATAGTGACGTTTCGTCCTGCGATGCTGACCAGCCCTTGATCGCGCAGGTGCGCAATGCCCCGGCAGATGGTTTCAAGTCGCAACCCCAGGTAGGAGCCGATTTCTTCCCGTCGCATTTTCAGCACGAAGCTTCTGGAAGAATAACCACGGGTACTGAAACGCAGCGACAGGTTGAGCAAAAAAGCTGCCATCCTTTCATCAGAGTTCATGTTGCCCATAAGCATCAACATGCTGTGGTCACGGACGATTTCGCGGCTAAGAAGCTTGTTGAGGTTGTGCTGCAGCGACGGCAGGTTTTGCGCCAGTTTCTCCAGTTGTGCAAAGTGGATAGGGCACACTTCGCTGTCCTCAAGGGCAAACGCATTGCAGACATGCTCATCGGCACTGATGGCGTCCAGCCCCAGCATCTCGCCAGGAATATGAAAGCCGGTGACCTGTTCGCGCCCGTCGACTGACACCATGCTGGTTTTAAATGAACCTGTGCGAACTGCGTAAAGCGAGCGCAGTGGATCCCCGGTCCTGTAGAGCGCCACCCCTTTTTTAACCTTAAGGCGTTGCACTATCAGTGTATCCAGACGTTCGACCTCCGTCCCGGTCAAACCAATCGGCAAACACAGCTCAAGCACGCTGCAGCTGGAGCAAGCAGCCTTGAGGTGGTGAATGTGCAGAGCCAAGACTTCTGACATGGAGGGAGCGCCATCTGAGAATGTGCTCGGTAAGCATAGGGGGAGGTGAAGTTGCACATATCGCTCATTTACCTGCTTGGTGTGATAACAGACGAGCGGGTCTGAACACGTGGCCCTTCAAAGGTGCATGACGTTCACATCACACACTCTTCGGTGACCGTTCAGCTCCCAATGCATGTACCGCAACTGGAGACACACGACATAGATGGGGGGGGGCTGCGCAGACGCAGGGGAGCTTAAATAGAGCGGACAGGGTGGGGGCACGGGTATCTGACTCCTTGTAAGACGGCAAGGGGGAAAGGGAGAGGGTGGTCCGATAACGCTTCAAGTAGGCTTCAATGCATTCGTCTCGCACGCTAATTTTCGCGGCCTTGTTGCCCTTACCGACAACGTTGAACCACCAGTTTTCACCGTCGTACTCAAACGAACCCATTGTAGGCTTCCAGTTGTCCCGAAATGAGGTAGGAAACATGAGTTTGGATGTTTACTTCCGGGCACTCCTGAAAAATAGTGCAACCTCATAAATTCAAAAAAATAATTTCTCTTTAAGGAAAAGAAATCTTTCCCTTAAGGCTTTAAACAGTCTTAAAGTAAATAAATCTTTCCCTTGTGCGACCAGCGTACCGAACGTGAAGGCTGTATTGAGCGACTAAAGCATCAATTACGGCAGCTCAGATTTGCGCAGCTTTTTGAAGGCCTTTGGCCTGTATGACCATGTTCTTGCCTCACCTGAGACCGGAAGGTCATTGGTAAACCCCTAACTCAATCCGCTCTAGGTAGTCCTCGACAGCCTGAAACCCAAGATGGGGTTATCGATAAGGTTAAGAAGAACATTGCCTGCAAGGTGCTTACAAGGTCGATCGAGCCATTCTTCGGCAAGCCGCTGCGTGCCAAAAACTGTCGTCTCGTGTTCTAGAACCTTCGCGAATTGAAAGGCCACCGCGCTCTTTTGTAGTGGTCTAATGAAACCGGACACCCTTTTAGGCGAGAATACTCGCCAGATCGAGGTGTCAGATGACCAAACAACGCCGTACCTTTTCCGCTGAATTCAAACGCGGGGCTGCCGACCTCGTTCTCAAGCAGGATTACAGCTTCATTGAGGCCAGCCGCTCGCTTGGTGTCGGCGAGTCGGCTTTGCGCCGATGGGTCGACCAGGTGCAGCAAGAACGCACGGGCGTCACCCCGCAGAGCAAAGCGCTGACCCCGGAGCAGCAGAAAATCCAAGAGCTGGAAGCCCGAATTGCTCGCCTTGAGCGGGAAAAATCGATCTTAAAAAAGGCTACCGCGCTCTTGATGTCGGAAGATCTCGAGCGTTCGCGCTGATTGACCAGTTGAGCATCCACGAGCCGGTTGATTGGCTGTGCAAGGTGTTTGAAGTGACCCGCTCGTGCTACTACGCTCGGCGTCTCAGGCGCCGCACACCGGATGTAGAACGCCTTCGATTGCGCAGTCGGGTGAGCGAGTTGTTCACCCAAGGCCGCAGTGCTCCCGGTAGCCGTAGCATCATGGCCATGATGCAGGACGACGGCGAGCAGATCGGGCGATTCAAAGTGCGCAGCCTGATGCGCGAGCTAGAGTTGGTCAGCAAACAACCGGGATCGCATGCTTACAAAAAGGCAACGGTCGAGCGACTCGACATCCCTAATATTTTGAACCGAGAGTTTGATGTGCCCGCTCCTGACCACGTCTGGTGTGGCGATATCACTTACATCTGGGCTCAAGGGAAATGGCAGTATCTGGCGGTTGTGCTAGATCTTTTTGCCCGCCGTGTTGTGGGCTGGGCGTTGTCGGGAAAGCCGGATGCCGACTTGGTCATCAAGGCCTTGGACATGGCTTACGAGCAGCGAGGGAAGCCTCAGGGTTTGCTGTTTCACTCCGACCAGGGCTCGCAATATGGACGCCGGAGTTTTCGCCAGCGCCTTTGGCGATATCGCATGCGTCAGAGCATGAGCCGGCGAGGAAATTGTTGGGATAATGCGCCGATGGAGCGGGTGTTCAGGAGCCTGAAAACCGAGTGGATACCGACCATGGGCTACGCGACGGTCCAACAAGCTCAGCGGGATATCAGCCATTTTTTGATGCACCGGTACAACTGGATTCGACCGCACCAATTTAATGGTGGGCTGCCACCGGCTCAGGCCGAGAAAAAACTTAACGCAGTGTCCGGGATTAGTTGACCACTACAATATGGATTCAATTCCGAAGGCAGGGTGAACACATGTCAGATCCCAAAAACAACTACGTTACCTTTGACCGGGTTTTAGACGCAGTCACGGAGCTCAAAAAGCAAGGGCTTAAGGTAACATGCGGAGCCGTACGCACGCAGATAGGTAGTGGCTCGTTATCAACGATTTCAAGGTTTCTCAAGGATATTTCCTTGATACAGAAATCTAATATTTCACCAGAGGATTACATCCACCAATTTCCTGATCGGCTCCAAGCGTTGATGAGGTCTATGTACGCCGAAATAGTCGAAGCGGCGAGTTCAGCAACGGCTGAGGAACGGCGAAAAATCCAAGAACTCGAGGATCGGCTTCGAGCTAGATGGGCTGCGAATGTGAAAGACAAACTCAGGGTCTCGCGCAGATTAGAAGTTGAGATTAAACACGGCGTAGAGGTTAGGTCTGAACTTAAACAAGCGACCCAGAAGATTTGGAATGATCAAGAATTGATGAATCATCTGACCGCACGCACAGCGAGAGCTGAATCTGAGAATAGTCAGTTGCGGGAGCTCACCGCGAAGCTGGAGAAAATCAACGATAACCTTAAGAGACAAATCGAACATTTCGAGCAACACACTCTGAAACAGAGGCGCGCGGAAGATCAGATGCATTTACTCAAAACCACAAAGCTTGAGCAGGACCTGGCGAACAGCCAAGCGCGAGTAATGGATTTGTCGATGGAGCTTGCAAAAGCTTCAAAGCGCGAAAGATAGGTGTGAGCGTCATAGAAAGAAATATCCAAAATGGGGAAGGAAATCTAAATTTGGATATTTAGTACCCAAAAATTTGGATTTTTACTTCCGGGTACTCCGATGAGCCTATGATTGCAACACCATTGAAACGGCATTCGTTTAACATAATATACATTATGCGAACCATCGTATTGGGGCGTCAGGGTCAGTGGAGGTCAGATTTCAGAGGCTGTCGTGGCCAAGTCTCTCTTTCGGTCAGCACATCCATCCCTAAAACCGAGCGCTTTGAGATTGCCATCGCCTTGCTGCATGATTGCAGGCTTTGCACTGTGCGGGATCTGGAATGTCCGCGCGCTCAAAGAAAGGATCGAGCATGATAAGAAAACTTGAATCACGCGATATAGAACGCGTTCTGGAGATCTGGCTAGAAGCCTCGGTGAAAGCCCATGACTTTATCGACAAGAGCTACTGGGAATCTCAGATAGAAAATATGCGTGAGATATATATCCCTGCGTCAGAGACCTTCGTTATCGAAGAGTCATCCCGGGTGCTGGGATTTTGCTCTGTGATTGCTCATCATCTGGCTGCGCTGTTTGTAGATCCCGAGTATCAAGGCAAAGGTTTCGGCAAGCGGCTACTCAGCCATGTGAAAACGCAGCACGATGAGCTGACATTGACCGTTTACAAGGAGAACATCCCCAGTATCGCCTTTTACCGGTCCCAGGGATTTAAGCTGGACGCAGAGTCGGTGGATGAGCATACAGGCCATCACGAGTACGTGATGGTCTATGAGAGCTGACTCGCTCCTATCGGAACTTGGTGTACTGACTGCTCTAACCCCGTGCTGCATGGCCACTGCGTGTTGGCGATGTCGACTGCCTCGCAGATGAGCTACAGCAGCACTAAAGTTCTAGTCGTGGATCCTGCAGGGTTTTTACACCCTGATATTCCACTTGGTTATAACTCTACTAAATAGTTCTTTAGTTGAGTTATTAATTAAATCCTTTTTCCACTAGCTTAAGCATCCCTCCAGTTCCAGTTCGAGCTCGCTTACCTTGATGTCTGCAATGGGCTGTAAAATTGAACCGTCAAATGCCCTGAACATTTGGTTGGTTTCCAGGATCACCGGATAATCAGGATTGCTTAGCGCACCCCGCCCGAGAGCAATCATGTCCGCACCTGCGTTGAGCGCTTCGCCCGCATGAGCCGGATCATGCAGGCCCCCATTTCCGATGATTGTGATGCCTGGAGCAAATTTACGCGCCAGTGTAATCAGGCTGTCTTGCCCTCCCTCAAAGGCAGGTTGCCACGCTTCATGTTCGGTAACGTGAATAAAGTCGACACCCGCGTCTGCCAAAGCGCTGAAAATGATCTGGGCGTCACCTTCTCCATCTAGCCACTTATTCTTGAAGTCGTTGACCTTGCCCTGAGAAATCCGAACACCTACAGGTACTTTCTGGCCCACCTTTTCTTTCACAGCCGTTACAACATTAATAAGCAGGCTCATGCGCTGCGTCATGTCCCCTCCCCATCTGTCTTTGCGCAAGTTGGTATGCGCCGTCAAAAACTGATCAAGCAAATAGCCATTCGCCCCATGAATTTCGATTCCGTCAAAGTTTGCGGTCTCTACCGCGCGTGCAGCGGTATCTGCAAACCCTTGGATGACCTGCGCAATTTCCGCTTCGGTAATTTCAACCGGCATGGCGTAAGCCCCTTCGCCGTAGTAAACGGACATCTGCTCGCCAACTGGCTGGACCGCTGAAGGGCCTACGGTGTGAGTGCGATATCGGCTGCCTTGACTGAGTGCACCTGCATGCATGATCTGGGCGAACACCAGCGAGCCTTGGGCCCGGAGTTCGTGGTTAATCTTCGCCCACACCTGAGCTTGTTCCTCGTCAGCCAAGCCAGGCTGGTTTGGATAGCCCTGCGAAAACGCTTTATCCGTGTACAACCCCTCGGTGATGATTAACCCGAACCCACCTTGAGCAAAACGCAGGTAATAGTCCTGCATGGTTTGCGTCGCAAGACCTTCCTCGGTTGCAGTGACCCGCGTCATCGGCGCGACCGCGAGACGATTGCGAGACACCGCGCCATTGATATCGTGAGGCGATAGAATAGTTTTTTTCAGCCCGGTCATAGATTCCTCTCAAAGACATTATTAATAGTGGTTAAGGACATTATTGAAAGGAATACTAGAGGGCGATCAGTCGCAGACCAAGACACGCCTATGTGAAGCGGGCTTAACATAAAGGGATATAAAGTGCTGATTTCCGACTTGAGGATATTCCAGGCAGTCGTCTCGACGGGGAGCCTGTCAGCCGCCGCCAGACAGCTTGATGTGCTGCCAATGCAGGTCTCAAGGCGTGTAGCAGCGCTTGAGGAGGAGTTGGGGGTGCGCTTGTTTCACCGCACCACCCGGTCAGTATCACTGACGTCGGAAGGCGATCTGTTTCTGCCCTACGCCAACACCATGACCGATGCCGAGGACAGTGCCAGAAGCGAGTTGATGCCGTCAGCAGCGAAAGCTCAGGGCGTTTTGCGGATGACGGCTCCGAGCGTTTTCGGAAAATCCATTGTGGTGCCACTGCTTTCCCGATTGCTGGAAACCCATCCTGACTTAAGGGTTGAGCTGGATTTCTCGGACAAGGTTGTCGATATCGTCGGTCAAGGCCTGGACTTGGCACTTCGTTTGGCGCCACTGAGCGACTCAGAATTGGTAGCCAGGCGCATTGCGCATAACCCGCGAGTCATTTGCGCATCGCCAGACTATTTAGACCGCTACGGCACACCAAAGACTCTGGATGACCTTGACGCCCACCACTGCATACTGCTTCAGGCCGTTCTACGCTGGCCGTTCATCATCAATGGTGAGATGAAGCGCAAGCGCGTTTTCGGGCGAGTCAGCACTAGCAGCGTGGACGCCGTCAGGACTGCCGCGACCGAGGGGCTTGGCTTGGCGATGCTGACGTCCTGGGATGTCATTCAACAAGTGCGCAACGGTACATTGGTCTTGATCGAGTTGAACGACGCCAAAATGGAGGACTTATCAGTATGGGCCGTCACTCCGAGTCGACGATTTACACCCACCCGAGTGAAAGTGTTTTTGAATGCGTTGGAAGAAGAGATGGATAACATCATCAAATCCGGTTCTTAGTGAACGGCCACATCCCTGCCTGCGACTCCTCCCTCCCTGGTGAAATCCCCCCGCCACTCGGCACTGACAATTTGTCGCAGGGCCCTGTTTTTGTTAAAGTCCAAGAACTAACTGTTTAGTACATAACTGTTGCGAACGTTTCCCGGCCTGCCGCCCTGAGCCGCATGGGGTCTCGACGAGCACAGAAACTTCGGCTGCGCCTATGCTTATCCTGCAAGCAGCTATAGGCCATGCCCTCCTCCCACCGCTCATGTATCAATAAGGTCATGCAACATGATTAAGTCTCAACCTCCGGCCTCGGTAAGCCGTTGGCCCATCTGGGTCGCCGCTCTGGGCGTACTGGTCTTTGGATTGCTGTTTGTAGCCGGTGGCGGTTACCTCGCCACCCTCGGCGGCAGTCTGTACTTCCTGCTTGCCGGTATCGGGATGATCGTTTCATCCGTGCTGCTGTTTAAACAGCGCTTGTCGGGGGCCTGGTTGTTCGCCGCTGTCATGCTGGCCAGCATTCTCTGGGCGGTGATCGATGCCGGGCTGGTGTTCTGGCCTCTGGTTTCACGTCTGTTTGCCCTGGCGGTGTTAAGCCTGGTCGTTGCGCTGGTCTACCCGACGCTGCGCAAAGCCAACGGTCTGAGCGGTAACGCGGGTTACGCACTGAGTGCGGTACTGGCTGCAGGTATCGCTGCCGGTGCCTGGGGGATGTTCCAGCCCCACGCGTCGATCGCGCCAACGGGTGACGGCCCGGGCCTGACCAGGGTCGATCCGGCCAACGCCCAGAAAGACTGGGCCCATTACGGTAATGATGAAGGTGGCAGCCGCTTTGCTGCGCTGGACCAGATCAACCGCAGCAACGTGTCCAAACTGGTTCCGGCCTGGACTTACCAGACCGGTGACGTGGCTGTCAGTAACGGCAACGGCGCGGAAGATCAGATGACCCCGCTGCAAGTGGGCGACAAGGTATTTATCTGCACGCCGCACAACAACCTGATCGCGCTGGATGCCGACACCGGCAAAGAGTTGTGGAAAAACAACATCAACGCCGAATCAGCCGTCTGGCAGCGTTGCCGCGGCCTGGCCTATTTTGACGCCACTGCCGCTGTCACCCAGCCAACGGATGGCAGCACGCCGGCCGCGGTTGTGACGGTTGCCCCCGGTGCTGCGTGCCAGCGTCGCTTGCTGACCAACACCATTGATGCGCGCCTGATTGCTGTGGACGCGGACACCGGCAAGTTCTGCCAGGACTTCGGCACCCATGGCCAGGTTGATCTGAAAACCGGTTTGGGCAATGTCCCGGACTCGTATTATCAGTTGTCCTCCGCGCCCTTGATGGCGGGCACTACCGTGGTGGTGGGCGGTCGTGTTGCCGATAACGTGCAAACCGACATGCCAGGCGGCGTGATCCGCGGTTTCGACGTCATGACCGGTGCCATGCGCTGGGCATTCGACCCGGGCAACCCGCAAGACAAACAAGCACCCGCTGAAGGCCAGACCTACGTTCGCAGCACGCCGAACAGCTGGGCGCCGATGTCCTATGACCCGCTGATGAACACCGTGTTTTTGCCGATGGGCAGTTCGTCCACCGACATCTACGGCGTGGATCGCACGGCACTGAATCACAAGTACGGCGCATCCGTGCTGGCACTTAACGCTACCACCGGTGAAGAAAAGTGGGTGTATCAAACCGTCCACAATGATCTGTGGGACTTCGACTTGCCGATGCAGCCAACCTTGATGGACTTCACCACGGTGGACGGCAGCAAGGTACCTGCGCTGGTGATCGGTACCAAGGCCGGGCAGATTTTTGTACTGGACCGCCATACCGGCAAGCCGCTGACCAAGGTTGAAGAAGTACCGGTCAAGGCAGCCAACATCCCGAACGAGCCCTACTCGCTCACTCAGCCAAAATCGGTGGGCATGCCGCAGATTGGCGCGCAGACTCTGACTGAGTCGGATATGTGGGGCGCCACCCCGTTCGACCAGATGCTGTGCCGTATCTCGTTCAAGAAAATGCGCTACGAGGGTTTGTACACCGCACCGGGCACCGATGTGTCACTGAGCTTCCCGGGTTCTCTGGGCGGCATGAACTGGGGCGGTTTGTCGACCGACCCGGTACACGGTTTTATCTTCGTCAATGACATGCGTCTGGGGCTGTGGGTCCAGATGGTGCCTCAGCAAAAAGAGGCCAAGGCTTCTTCCGGCGGTGAAGCACTGAACACCGGCATGGGCGCAGTGCCGCTCAAAGGCACGCCGTATGCCGTGAACAAGAACCGCTTCCTGTCGATTGCAGGCATTCCGTGCCAGGCGCCGCCTTTCGGCACGCTGACGGCTATCGATATGAAGACGCAGAAAGTTGCCTGGCAAGTGCCGGTTGGCACTGTTCAGGACACCGGCCCGCTGGGTATCAAAATGGGCCTGCAACTGCCCATCGGGATGCCGACACTGGGCGGGACGCTGTCCACCCAGGGTGGCCTGATCTTTATCGCCGGGACCCAGGACTACTACCTGCGCGCCTTTAACTCGGCCAACGGGGAAGAAGCCTGGAAAGCCCGCCTGCCGGTAGGCAGCCAGGGTGGCCCGATGACCTTTGTGTCACCCAAAACCGGCAAGCAGTACATCGTCATCACTGCCGGTGGTGCACGCCAGTCGGTTGATCGCGGTGACTATGTGATCGCTTATGCGCTGCCTGACAGCCAATAAGCGTTAGTCCAGTGGCATAAACTACTGTGGGAGCTGGCTCCCACAGTAGTCAGGCCGACTAGGCCTTGCTCAACAACACCCGCGTCACTCGCCGCTCTTCAACCTCGACCACGGTCATGTACCAGCCTTCCCATACCAGCTTGTCGCCCACCATGGGCAGACGGTCCAGCATGCTCATGACCATCCCGCCAAGCGTTTGATAGTCATCGGTGGCCTTGGCTGCAAAGCCGGTGTGCTGACGAATCTGGCTCAGGTTCAAGGCGCCGCTCACAAGGTAGCCGTCCTCCCGGGTAACGATATTCGGACCTTCGATCTCGCTGGCATCAGGCAACTCGCCGGCAATGGATTCCAGAATGTCGGTCATGGTCAGCAGGCCAATAAAATCACCAAACTCGTTCACCACAAACGCAATGTGCGTCGACTCTTTGCGCATCTGCTCCAGCGCATTGAGGATCGTGAAGCTGTCCAGCAAGTTGACAGCCTTGCGCGCCATGGCTTCCAGATCGGGTTCGTGACCGGCCAGCAGCTCTTTGAGCAGTTCCTTTTTGTGGACAAAGCCCAGCGGTTCGTCAACTCGCCCGTCCCGGATCAGGGGCAAACGGGAATACGAGGAGTGCATCAGCGTGGTGCGAATGGTGTCTGCCGAGTCCGACAGGTCGATATGATCGATCTCGGCCCGTGGCGTCATCACCGTGCGAATCGGACGCTCTGCCAGTTGCAGTACGCCACTGATCATCACGCGTTCACGTCGGTGGAAGACTTCCTTGTCATCGCCGCCTTCAAGCATGTCAGCAATCTCCTCCCCCACCTCATCGGCATGCAGCGTACGGCCACCCAGTAACCGCATTACGGCATGGGCCGTGCGCTCACGCATGGGGCGCATGCCCTGCACGCTTTTCTTGCGACGTGCACGGGCAATCTGGTTCAGCACTTCGATCAGAATCGAGAAGCCGATGGCTGCGTACAGGTAGCCTTTGGGAATATGGAAGCCCAGGCCTTCGGCGGTCAGGCTGAAGCCGATCATCATCAGGAAGCCAAGGCACAGCATGATCACCGTCGGGTGACTGTTGACGAATTTGGTCAGCGGCTTGCTGGCAATGATCATCAGACCGATAGAGAACACCACTGCAATCATCATCACGGACAGATGGTCAACCATACCCACTGCGGTAATCACCGCGTCCATGGAGAACACAGCGTCGAGCACCACAATCTGCGCCACGATCGGCCAGAACATGGCGTAGCCCATGCTTGATGTGCGTTCGGCCACATGCCCTTCCAGCCGTTCGTGCAATTCCATCGTCGCCTTGAACAACAGGAACAGACCGCCGAACAGCATGATC